>NZ_CP034179.1:2379524-2709286 GCF_003860345.1 Caenibius tardaugens NBRC 16725 | reverse complement strand
GGTGTGGACGACGCGGACGATCCCAACCGCCTGGAGGATCTCGGCTGGAACGACATGGGCGACCATGCCGTGCAAGCCCATACCGAAACGCTGCAGCTCACACCGGCGCCGATCAATCCGGAAACCGCCGCGGAAGCCCGCGCGGAAGACGAACTGGCCGCTGCGCAACTGGCGCAGCATGCCCATCGCGGTGCTGTCGGCATGATTGGCGACGATCCGTCGGCGCTGGAATCCGCACGGGAAGAAGCGCCGGCCAAGCCGCAGGTGGTTCTCCAGCAGGAAGAAATCGCCGTCCGCATGGATGCGTCCTACGAAGCGGATCCGGAACACGAAGAGCTGCCATCCTGGGCAGAAGAGACGGACAAGAACGAGACTGCGTCCGAAGCCGTCCTTCAGATCAAGCAGCCCCGGCGCGGCAAGGCACGCAGCCGCCGTTCTGCCCTGAACGACGGCCGCCGTGCGGCCTTCACCTTGCGGCTTGATGCGGAACGTCATCTGAAACTGCGGCTGGCCTGCACCGTGCGCAACAGCAGCGCACAGCAGATCGTCACCGAAGCACTGGATGAATTCATCGACTCCATGGCCGAGATCAATCTGCTCGCGGCCCAGGTCAAACGGCAGCACTGAGCTGCCCAGACTGCGGAAGGGAAACCTGCCATGACCCGTACAAACAACAGCACCCGGATGATCGGCCTGACACTGGCCGCCGTACTGGCCAGCACCGCGCTGACCGCGTGCAGCACAGCCAACGCGCCCAAATCGCGCATTTCGGCAAGCCAGGCGGAAACCGCGATTGCCAAGGGCGACAGCGACAAGGCTGTCAGTCTGGCGGAACGCGCGGTGATGTCCGATCCCAACAATGCCGAATACCGGGCGCTGCTGGGTTCCGCCTATCTCAAGGCCGGGCGTTTCTTCTCCGCCGCAACATCGTTCGATGATGCGGTGGCATTGGGCGACACATCGGCGCGCACCGCGCTGAGCCTTGCCCTTGCACAGATCGGCGCGAACCAGCCTTACGAGGCGGTAGCCGTGCTGGATGCACACCAGAATGCCATTCCGGCAGCCGATCTGGGCCTTGCCTATGCGCTAGCCGGCGATCCGCAACGCGGGGTCGGCCTGCTGACCGATGCCCTGCGCAATGGCGAAAACACGCCCAAGGTCCGCCAAAATCTGGCCTATGCCTACGCACTTTCGGGCGAATGGCGGCAGGCCCGCCTGATGGCCGCATTCGACGTTCCGGGCGAACAACTGGGCGATCGCATGGCGCAATGGGCCGCCACGATCCATCCCGAAGCTGCGCAACAGCGTGTGGCGGCACTGCTGGATGCACCCGTGCTGAAAAAGGACAGCGGCGTTCCGGCCGGGCTGGCCCGTATCAACGGCACGCCTGAACAACTGGCCGCCGCACCCGTCCCTGCCGCAGCAGCATGGCCCACGGCCCCCGCCCCTGCGCAGGAACTGCCCGCGCTGGGCGCGCCGCAACCCATGCCGCAGATCGCAGCTGCGACGCCTGCCTCGACACCTACCCCAGCGCTGGAACCTGCCTCGACTGCCGTTGCAGAACCTGCCGTCACGCTGGCTTCGGCTGAGCCGAACAGCTTCGAAGCGGCCTTCGGCGCCGCCGCGCCGCGCGGTGTCAGCGCATCCGCACTGATTGCCGATACCGTGCGCTTCATTTCCGAACCCACGGTACAGCAGTTGCCCGTCCGCTATGGCTTTGCCAATCCGACCCGCCCCGCACCGGTCGCCAAGGCCCCGGCGCTGGCCGCGTCCAGAGGCACGGGCATGGCACCTTCCGCGCGCAATGGCGATCATCTGGTACAGTTGGGATCGTTCCTGTCGGAAAGCGAAGCCCGCCAGGCATGGGGTGTTTTCACCAAACGCAACAGCGCCCTCGGGCAGTATCGCCTGAAGATCACGCAAGCCAATATCAAGGGCAAGCATTACTGGCGCGTGGCCGCAGCCGGCTTCAACAAGGCCGATGCCCGCGCGATGTGCGCCACCATCAGCGCCAAGGGCCAGGGCTGCCTGGTCTATGACAAGGACAACCCGCTGCCCGGCGCGGTCGGCTGAGCGGGGCAAGGATTTTACCCATTAATGCCATGGGGGAGGAAGAGCGGCAGCCGCAAGGTTGCCGCTCTCTTCCTATGCGGCGCGGGGCACGCGATGCGCGGGCTTCAGCCCACGCGCACTCCGCCCTTATACAGCGCGGTCACCCGCCCCTGCACCGGCTGCCCGTCAAACGGGGTATTGCCCGCACTGGCGGCCATCCGGTCTGACGAGATGATCCACGGCTTGTCAGGATCGACCAGCGCGATATCCGCTTCCATATCCTGAGCGAGCCGCCCGGCCGACACACCCAGCAACCGGGCGGGATTGCCCGCCACCAGCGCAAAGGCGCGCGGCATATCGATCACCCCATCGCGCACCAGCGACAGCACCATGGCCAACAGGCTTTCCGCCCCGGCCATGCCCGGTTCGGCATCGGCAAACGGCAGGCGCTTGTCTTCCGGCCCGCGCGGATCATGGCCCGATGCAATCACATCGATCGTGCCATCGGCAATCGCCGCGATCACCGCCCGCCGGTCGCTTTCCTGCCGCAAGGGCGGGGAAAGACGGGTAAAGGTGGCAAACTTCGCCGTCGCCAGATCGGACAGCATATAATGTGCCGGGGTCACCCCTGCGGTCACCGCCACGCCGCGCGCCTTGGCTGCGCGCACCAGATCGAGCGCGGCCTGCGTCGTCACTTGCCGCAGATGCAGCCGGGCGCCCGCGATTTCGGCCAGTGCGATATCGCGCGCCACGGCCAGCGCCTCGGCTTGCGCCGGGGCGCTTGGCAGGCCCAGCCGGGTGGCGACATCGCCCGCAGTGGCCACGGCATTGCCGGTCAGCCCGGCATCTTCGGCATGGCTGACAACCACCATGTCGAGCATCGCCGCATAGCGCAGCAGGCGCAGCATGATCCCCGAATCCGCGATCCAGCGGCGCCCGGTGGCGATCCCGCGCGCACCGGCATCGCGCATCAGCGCCACTTCAGCCAGTTCGTTGCCTTCCAGTCCGCGCGTGGCCGCTGCCAGCGGATGCACCCAGAAATCGGGCTTGCCGCTATAGGCCAGGAACTGCACGCGCGCCGGATGGTCCAGCGGCGGCGCCTGATCGGGCATTAACGCCGCACGGGTGATCCCGCCGAAATGGAATGCGGGCTTGTCCACCGCGAAGACACCCAGATCGACCAGACCCGGGGCCACCAGCTGGCCGCGCGCGTCGATCACCTCATCGCCATCATGCGGGCTGAACTGGCCCACTTCCACGATCCTGCCATCCACCGCGCGCAAGGCGCCGGTGCGGACTTCGCCCGGCAGAACAAGCTGCCCGCCGGTAATCGTCAGGGGACGTTGCTGTTTCATGCCCCGATTCCCCCGTTCATCGCCTGTGCTTCACCCCAGCCATCAACGCCGCGCGTGCGCCGGGTCAGCACATCGAGACAGGCCATGCGGATCGCCACGCCCATTTCCACCTGCCGGGTAATCAGGCTGGTGCCTTCGAGATCGGCCACATCGCTGTCGATTTCCACCCCGCGGTTCATCGGCCCGGGGTGCATGACCAGCGCATCGGGCGCACAACGGCGCAGGCGTTCGGTCGTCAGCCCGTAAAGATGGCGATATTCGCGCGGCGAAGGAATGAACTGGCCCTGCATCCGCTCGTTCTGCAAGCGCAGCATCATCACCACATCGGTCCCGGCCAGCGCGGCATCGAAATGGTGGAACACGTCCACGCCCATCGCCTCGATCGCATCGGGCATCAGCGCGGGCGGCGCGCAGACGCGCACTTTCGCTCCGAGAGAGGACAGGCACAGGATATTCGAACGCGCGACACGGCTGTGCAGGATATCGCCGCAGATCGTCACGGTCATGCCGTTGAATTCCTCGCTCTGCCCCCGTTCGCGCAAGGCGTGGCGGATCGTCAACGCATCGAGCAGTGCCTGCGTGGGATGTTCATGCTGCCCGTCCCCGGCATTGAGCACGGGGCAATCGACCTGATCGGCAATCAGCGCCACCGCGCCCGAACTGGCATGGCGGATAACAATGGCATCGGCGCGCATGGCGTTCAGCGTCACCGCCGTGTCGATCAGCGTTTCGCCCTTCTTGATGCTCGACTGGGCCGCCTGCATGTTGACAACGTCCGCCCCCAGACGCTTGCCTGCGATTTCGAAACTCAGCAGGGTGCGTGTGGAATTCTCGAAGAAGGCGTTGATGATCGTCAGCCCGGCCAGCACTTCGGAATGCTTGGCCGAACGGCGGTTCAGTTCCACCCACTGTTCTGCCTCGTCGAGCAGGAACAGCACTTCATGGGTATCGAGGCCCGCAATGCCCAACAGGCTGCGATGCGGGAAGGCGAGGCCACCTGCCGGATATTGGCCTCGGGCGGGGGTATATGGCGGCGATGTCATTAAAGCTGGGCCTTTAGTCAAATGTGCCGGGTCGCTCAAGTGATTCAGGCAGGCTTTCCCCCGCTTTGCCACCGCATAGCCGACGCAAGCCCTTTGCGGTGGACTCTTTGCTGTGGCAAGGGCGTGGCACAGGCTTTATCAGGGTCGATCAGGGCACGTCCGAGACGGCATTCGCCGCAACAGGGGCCACGGGAGCATAACCGGTCATGAGTTTCGCGGGCAAGGTTTGGCGATTGCTGGTCGGGGTCAAGGATGCGCTGGCCCTGCTGTTCCTGCTGCTGTTCTTCATCGGGCTCTATGCCGTGCTGACCACGCGCCCCAGCCCCGGGCAGGTGCGCGGCGGCGCGCTGCTGCTCGAACTCGATGGCACGGTGGTCGAAGAAGCCTCGCAGACCGATCCGTTGCAGGTGCTCCTGTCGCAGGAAATGCCCACGCGCGAATATCAGGCCCGCGATCTTGTGCGCGCGATCGACAACGCGGCAACCGACGATCGCATCCGCGCGGTCGTGCTCGATCTGTCACGCTTTCTCGGCGGGGGCAGGCGCATCTGGCGGAAATCGGCGCAGCGATGGATCGCGTCCGCGCCACGAAAAAACCCGTTCTCGCCTTTTCCAGCGCCTATGTGGACGATGGCATGATGCTGGCGGCCCACGCCAGCGAAGTCTGGGTCGATCCGCTTGGCGGCGCGGTCGTGGCGGGCCCGGGCGGGGATCGGCTCTATTTTGCCGGGCTGCTCGAACGGCTGAAGGTCAACGCGCATATCTTCCGTGTCGGCACCTACAAGTCGGCGATCGAACCCTACATGCGCAGCGACATGTCGCCCGAAGCGCGCGAAGATGCCGGTGCGCTCTATTCCGCGCTGTGGGAAGAATGGAAGGCCGACGTCAAGAAAGCCCGGCCCGCCGCCGATCTGGCGCTGGTCACCGGCCAGCCCGCCGCATGGCTGGCCGCCGCGCGCGGCGATGCCGCGCAGGCCGCCAAACAGGCCGGTCTGGTCGATCATGTCGGCGACCGGGTGGCATTCGGCAACCGGGTGGCGAAACTGGTCGGCAAGGACGACTGGAGCGAAAACCCCGGCAGCTTCCTCCATACCGAACTCGACCCATGGCTGGCGGCGAACAAGCCCGGCAAATCCGGCAAGGCCATCGGTGTGGTGACCATTGCCGGTGAAATCGTGGATGGCGATGCCGGGCCCGGGCAGGCAGGCGGCGATCGCATCGCCGAACTGCTCGACGATGCCTTGCAGGATAATCTGGCGGGTCTGGTGGTGCGGGTCGATTCGCCCGGCGGCTCGGTCACCGCGTCGGAAGAAATCCGCCGCGCCATCCTGCGGCACAAGGCGCGGAAAATCCCGGTCGTCGTCTCCATGGGCAATGTCGCAGCCAGCGGGGGCTACTGGGTATCCACCCCGGCCGACCGCATATTCGCTGCCCCTGAAACCATCACCGGATCGATCGGTATTTTCGCTGTAGTTCCCACGTTCGAAAACGCACTGGGCAACTGGGGCGTCACCACCGACGGGGTGAAGACCACGCCGCTTTCGGGCCAACCCGATCTCGCCGCCGGGCTGACCCCGGAAACGCAGGACATGATCCAGAGCGTGATCGAAAACGGCTATGCCCGCTTCCTCACGCTGGTTTCGAAATCGCGCGGCAAGACACCGGCACAAGTCAACGAAATCGCGCAAGGCCGGGTCTGGGCAGGCGGGCCGGCACGCCAGATCGGTCTGGTGGACCAGTTCGGCGGCATGGACGATGCGCTGGCATGGGCCGCGCAGAAAGCCGGGCTCAAGCAGGGCGAATGGCACGCCAAGTATCTCGGCACCAGCCCGGATGCCTATCATTCGCTGCTGCAAATGCTGGTCGGCAACAGCGAAACCGATATCCGCGCCCCCGCGCATGACATGGTGGCCCTGCTCACCGTGCAGCAGGCCGGGCTGACCCGCCGCCTGACATCCGATCTGGAACGCCTGCTCGGCGCGCGCGGGGCGGAAGCCTACTGCCTGTCGTGCCCACGCCAGCCACAAGGCACGGTTTCCCGCACGGATTCCGGGGTGTTGCGCAACCTTGCGCTATTGATGCGCGATTGAGGCTTGTGAATCACCGCGCCCCATGGCAAAGGCCCGCCCCTGCCCGGCAGATTGCCGCAGGCGGGCGCGTAGCTCAGTGGTAGAGCACACCCTTCACACGGGTGGGGTCGCAAGTTCAATCCTTGCCGCGCCCACCATTCTTTTGAATGGTTTTCAGTGGGTTGAATGAGAACCCAAGGCCTCGAAGATCGATAATCCCGCAGAGTGCTTGGAGGCCAGCCATCAAAATCGGCTTGGGCGGCGCTCTCCTCCTTCTCGCGGCAGCGGCTCCTCTCACCTGCGTCGTTCGAGGTAATTGCCCTGCCAACCCGCCGCTAGGCAAGTGGTGGCCTCGTGAGGGCGACAGAGAGCGAATAGTAAAGAAAGCAGCGGAAGAGCTATCGACGGCAGAAGAATGAGTGCGTCGTGACTAGACGCCCGCTCTCCCCCAACTTTTCTGCAAAACGGGCGCTTTCACCTGTATGGGTTGACCACCCGCTGGACGCCGCCGCACACCATGGTAGACCAGCGCGATCATGGCCGCCGTTCCCTTACCGATCCTGTTCGCACTCGCTGTGGTGTTCGTGTGTCGGCTGACCTTGCAAATCTGCTATGGCACGCGGGCCTCCCCGCGCTGGGCGATCATGGCGGAACTGGTGCTTAGCCTCGCCTTCGCCGCGCTGTTCGGTGTGAGCGCATGGTATATGATCGCGGGGGAACGCTGGCTACCGGGATGCCTGTTCGCTCTCTTTACGCTTTACTATGCCGCCAGCGCGCTGCGTCCCTTCCGCTGGCTCCTGGAACAGTCACGCGGGCCTCGCGGTCTGCACTGATTTTGATTCCAACGCACCGGTCGAGACCGATGAACGCATATGCGGCATAGACGTCGCGGGCGCGGAGTGTGCAAAATCGCCACCATGGGGCAAATTGGTTCTCATTGCCTCACATAGTAAAAGCGGCCTCTGAGAACGGGAGAGAAAGGGATAATCGATGTCCGTCTCATTCTATGATCTGAGCGTTCCGACATTCCTGCAAACCGTGAGGGCTCTACGCGGGGTGCTGGATCGCGCGGTGGAGCATTGCGCACAAACGGGGCGCAGTCCCGATGACTTTGTCAAAATGCGCTTGATCGATGACATGATGCCTTTTCACTTCCAGATCGAGGGAGCGTATCACCATCCGCTGTTGGGGCTCGAGGCCGCGCGAACGGGCGCTATCACGCCGCCAGCGCTGGCCGGGCCCGTCCCTTTTCGGGAGCTGCAAGCGATGATGGCGAAGGCGCAGAGCGCGCTGGAAGCATTGGTGCCCGACGAGGTCAACAGCTGGGCGGGCAAGCATCTGGATTTGCAGATAGGCCCCCGCAAGCTCGCCTTTACGTCCGAAATGTTCATTCTGTCGTTCTCGATGCCGAACTTCTATTTCCACGTTGTCACGGCCTACGACATTCTACGCATGCAAGGCGTTCCGATCGGCAAGCGCGACTATGAAGGGCAATTGCGCACAAGGCCGATCTGACCGCCATGCGTGGTGCACAAACGAATTTCTGCAACCCGGTGGGCCGCGTCCACCGGGTCAATCGATGATCAGGTCATCATATTTGAACGGGCCGCCGACCACGGGGCGGAGGGAATCCGGGCTGTTGCCATCAAGGTCCAGCACCCCGTATTCGCGGGCCTGTTCCGCGCCGATCACCGTGCGACCCGAGAGGGCCATGATGTCCGGATCGCTGTGCATGGCCGCGATGAGGCGGCCGGTGAAGTCCGGCGTTTCCATATAGGGCAGCAGGAAATCGAACTGGCCCGGCTTTTCGGCCATGGACGCAGCGGAGCGCGCGGTCTTGAGGAGGCCCATCCAGATGCTGACGGAAGCGACGCCGAAGGGGCGCAGTTCCACCGCCATGTCGGCCGCCATCTTGTCTGTTCCCGCCTTTTGCGCGCCATAGGCCGGGCCGTGCGCATAATTGACCGCGCCGGGGGCGGAGGTAAATATCAGCAGGCTACCCGGTTTGGCGACCAGCAGCGGGGCCGCCGCATGGGCCGCGATATAGCTCGAACGCAGGCCAACGGTAATAATGTCCGCCATCCCGACCGGGCGGGTCCAGAACGGGCTTTTTTCAATCAGGTCGCTGCTGACTGCCGCCGCATTGTTGACCAGGATGTCTAGCCGCCCTTCATCCCGTTCAACCGTGGCGAACAGGTCGCGCACGGCTTCGTCGTCGGCATGGTCACAGGCGAACGCGATGCCGCGCCCCCCGGCCGCCGTCACCTGCGCCGCCGTTTCATGGATGGTTCCGCCCAGCGGGGAGGCATCCGGGGTCTGGCTGCGTCCGGTAACATAGACGGTATAACCTGCCGCCCCCAATGCCCGTGCGATGCCTTGCCCGGCACCGCGGCTTGCCCCTGTCACAACGGCCACACCTTTGTTCATACCCATATCCTTTTGCGGCCAGACCTGCCGCTCTTCCCAAATCTTACGAAACCCGCACGGCCATGAAAGCCGTGCTGATCCCATCGTTCACCAGTTGACCGTAAACGTCGCATCCACGGTGCGCGGTGTGCCCGGCCGTCCACTGATTGCCGCAGTATAGCTGGCAGTAGAGAGAACGTAGTTCTTGTCGAGCAGATTGCGCCCGACCAGCGCAAGGCCATAACGCCCGTCATCGCTGGTCCAGCCAATGCGTGCGTTAAGCAGGCCGTAGGCTTTCTGTTGTTCAAGATAGCCTGTAACCGCGCCGACACCGTTATTGGCGGGGCTGAAGTACAGGTCATCCTGCCATTTGTAATCGGCCCCGATGTAGCTGTTGCCGCCTGCCAGGGGGAATTCATACTGCGCCCCCACGGTGAAGGCCCATTCGGGTGCGTTGTTGAGCCGTTTCCCTGTGGCATCGAACGCACCGAAAGCCGCGGTGTAGGCGCCGGTATACTGCCGGTACTTCGCATCGAGATAGGCCAGCGTTCCCGAAAGGGTCAGCCCCTGCGCAGGCCGGGCCTGCATTTCGAGTTCCACACCATAGGTCCGCGCGGAAGCGGCATTCTGCGTCACTGCGTAAGAGGGCGGCACGAACAGGGTGACCTGCAGATCATCATAGTCGTACCGGAAACCGGTCAGCGCAATGTCGAGCTTGCGATCGAGCAGCGAGGTCTTTGCCCCCACTTCATAGGACCACAGCAATTCCGGGGCAAAGCCGCGCTCCGCATTGGTCCGGTCGGTTGAACCCATGTCGTACCCGCCGCTCTTGAACCCGCGCGTGACCGAAGCGTAAATCAGGGTTTTGGCATCGGGCCGGAAATTGATCCCGAATTTGGGCGTCCAGGCATCATAGGTTTCCGACGCGTTGACCGTGAAAGGATCGTAGAAGTACGGCGCGCCGATGGCCGGTGCCGCCAGCGCCGTATCGAAATCGGGCGATGCCGATGCCGTCCAGAGGAACCGGCCATTCAGCTTCTTGCGTTCGCGCGTGTAACGCACCCCTGCCACAAGCGAGAACTGCGGTGTCACATCGTATTCGGCCTGGCCGTAAAATGCGATGGAACTGGTGCGGATTTCGGGAAGCCGGAAATTGCTGGCGCCTGCCGGAAAGAGCGAAAAGCGCAGCGGCTCTTTCACCTTTTCATGGAAATAGAACAGGCCTGCGAACAGGGTGAGATTGTCGAACTTGCCGGTCAGCGAGAAGTCTTCGCTATACTGTTCCTGCCGCAGGTTGACTGTGGACCGCCCGATATCGATCGCGCTCGCATCGGAATCGTAATCCAGATCGCCATGCAGCTGGCGCCAGGATGACAGCGATTTCAGCGTTACCGTGTCAGACAGGGGATAGCTCAGTTCCAGGGAAACACCGCCACCCGACTGCTTCTGGCGGTTATGGCGGTTCAGCGAAACCTTGTCGAAATCGCCCAGCACCGCGTCGTCGGTTGCCAGACCCGTCGGGCCGAGCAATTTGGAATAGCCGACAAGCCGGCCTTTCTGGTGGGTATAGTCACCGCGCAGAATGGCCTCACCCGCGCCGAGCGGGGCAACGATCTGCCCCCGGATGCCGAAATTGCTGTCCCGCCCTATATCGCCGCCTGTGGAGACATTGTCGAAATAATCACCATTGTGGCGGTACTGAACGGCAAGACCCGCGGCAATGCCGCCGCCCAATCCGCCACTGACATAGGCTGCGCCCGATGCCGTACCGTATGTCCCTGCACCCACCTGAACGCGGGCCTGGAAGCTATCCGTCGGCTTGCGGGTGATAACGTTGATCGTACCGCCCACGGAGTTGCGACCATAGAGCGTGCCCTGCGGCCCGCGCAGGACCTCGATCCGTTCGACATCCAGAAAACTGGAAAAATAGCCCAGCGTCCGGCCTAGATAGACCCCGTCAAGATGCACGGTCGAACTGGGATCGGTTCCGGCGAACGGATCGTTGGAGCCGACCCCGCGGATGAAGATCTGCGCGTACCCGGCAAAGTCAGCAATCTGCAGATTGGGCGTATAATCGGTCAGCCCGCGGATGTCGTTCACCCCGCGCTGGTCGAGCTGTTCGGCAGAGAGTGCGGTGATGGCGATCGGGGTGTCGCTGAGACGGGATTCGCCCGTCCGTGATGCCGTGACGACGATTTCCGACTGCCCATGTTCATCCTGCGCCATGGCCTGAGCAGAACCAACGCAGATCGCGAGGACGCTGGTTGCAAGCCGGTATCCACAGAAATTGAACGACATGATCTTCCTCCCTATCAGGTACGCATCCGTACCCCACATGAAATGATAAATTTCATGCTCATGATTCGAATGTATTGCGTTTCCGATAAATAGGTACTCATGAGTACACAAATGAATTTTTTATCCTTTTATGGAATGGTCTTCAGGGGATGTGCTTTGTTGACCCGCAACCATCGGACAATTACCCATGCGACATTGATCTTCGGGGATGAGATGGTTTGAGCGGGAATTTGCCAGAGGAGAGCCCCAGGCGGCGCGGACGGCGGCGCAGTCCGGAAGCCGAGCGTGCGATACTCGATCAGGCGATGCTGATCCTGCTCCAGTTTGGCCTGCAGGGCTTCACGCTGGATCGTGTGGCGGCGGCGGCATCGGTCAGCAAGGCAACGATTTATCGCCGCTGGCGCTCGCGTGAGGAAGTGGTCATTGCCGCATTGGGCGCGATTCCGCCGATCACGGCTGAAATCAGGGGCGACGTGATCGAAAGTCTGACCGGCGTCATTCAGCAATTCGTGGATCTGGTCAAAAATACGCCCGGGCAACGCGAGGCCCAGACCAGAATGGTCACGATGATGCCATCTCTGGTGGCCCAGTGCGCCGACAATCCCGCCCTGATGGAAGCCCTGCACACCTATATCGAGCAACGAAAGGCCCCGGTGCGAGAAATCCTCGATCACGCCATTGCGAACGGGGAAATTACGCCACCGCAAAACGTCGATCTGCTGATCGATGCGATCATGGGGCCGATTGTCTTGCGACTGTTTCTGGGCGGCGGCGATGTCAGCGAAGGCGCCACCCGCGATTTGATCCGCCTTGTGGTGCAGGGTGCCAACACCCTCCCTAGCCTGACAGGAGAGTGACGGCCTGACTATGGAATTACGGAAACCGGGCGCGTTGCCGACCGACAGTCAGAGGGTTGATCGGCACTATTCGCGGGACGTTATCGATTGTCTGTCCGGTATGCGATCTGGTGACCTATTGGGGAGCAGCTATGCAAAATCACCTGTTTGGATGGACGAGAGCGGCAATCGCCAGCTTTGCCTTCATGGCAACGGCGGCGCACGCGATGGACGGACCGACCCAGTGTCTCAACAAAGCCGCTGAAACGCGCTGCGATGCGGGGCAATGCGTTACCGCCACCGACGGCTTCACCCCTGCCCAACTGTCTCTCGCACCCGAGGCGGTGGAACTGTGCGCCTACTCGGGCTGCTGGCAGGGCCGGGTCAGCTTCATGCACACCCAGGACCAGTTCACATATATCACGGCGACGCTGCTCGACACGCCACATGCCCAAGCCCCGGCGGACGTTCTCAACATCCTGTACAACAGCAAGGGCGGTTACGCGCTGGCGAACTTCGCCGATTTTGCGCTCACCATGGAATGTGCAGCGCACTGACAACCCCGTGCAAAAAGGTAGGTTGGTTCGCATGTTGCAGCACATCACCGCCTGACCCGATCGCCAAAGGTGCGCGGTTTGTGCCAATTGTGGCCGCTGGAGCCGCGCCGGGGTTTGCCCTATGACGCGGGCATGACCGATCCTCTTTTTACACCGCTGACCGTGCGTTCGATGCATTTGCCCAACCGGGTTGTCATGGCCCCGATGGGTCAGGGCAAGGCGCCCGGCGGGATGCCCGATCCCGGTTATGCCGATTATTTCGCCCGCCGTGCGCAGGGCGGGGTTGGCCTGATCGTTTCCGGGGCCACCGCCATCGATCACCCGGCCGCCCCGCTGGACGAAAACGAGCCGCATTTCCATGGCCCCGCGCTGGCCGAATGGGCGCGCGCGGTGGCGGCGGTCCATGCGGCGGGCGGACGGATCATGCCGCAACTGGCCCATGCCGGATTGCAGGGACTGGCGCCGGTGACCCCGCCGTGGTCGGGCATCGGGCCATCGGCCGTGTGGATGCCCGCCGCGGCACTGGGGCAGCCGGCGGATACGGGCCGTATCGAAGGCGCGCCGATGACGCTGGCCGATATCGATGCGGTGATCGCCGCTTTCGCGCAAGCGGCCACCGATGCCGCGCGGATCGGTTTCGATGGGATCGAGATTCACGGCGCGCACGGGTTTCTGATCGACCAGTTCCTGTGGCATCACACCAACCGCAGGACCGATCATTATGGACAGGAACGGGCCCGGTTCGCTGCGGAAATCGTGGCCGCATGCCGTGCGGCGGTGGGGCCGGACTTGCCGATCAGCTTCCGCATATCCCAATTCAAGATGACCGATTATGCCGCGCGGCTGGCGGATAGCCCGCAAGAACTGGAAACCCTGATCCGCCCGCTGGTGGACGCGGGCGTCGATCTGTTCGACTGTTCGCTGCGCCGGTTCTGGCGCGCCGAATTCGATGGCAGTGCGATGAATCTGGCAGGCTGGATCAAGCAGGTCGGCGGCCGCCCGACGATTGCCGGCGGCGGCATCGGCCTCGCCAAAACCGCGATGGAATATGGCGAGGAAGGCATTTACGCGACTGTGGCCGAATCCTCGCTGGCGCATCTGGATGATGTGCGTGAACGCATCGTGCGGGGCGAATTCGATCTGATTGCGCTGGGCCGTTCGATCCTGGGCGATGCCGCCTGGGCCGCGAAAGTGCGCGATGGCGCGCATGACACGCTACAGCCCTATCGCCCGGAGCTGCTGATCGGCCTGAACTGATCGGCCTGAACGGACTGACTTTGAACGGACGGGGCAACCGCAAGGCTGCCGCTTGCGCAAAAATCCTGACAGCTTCGATGCGGAGGATTCTTGCGCAGGTCACGCCGAGCGGCCATAGCACGCGGGCTATGCATGATCTCCGTTTCATCCGTGAAAATCCCGACGCTTTCGATACCGGCCTCGCCCGGCGCGGCGTCGATCCTGTCGCCGCCACTGTACTGGAGCTGGACCGCACGCGCCGCGATGCCGCCACCCGGATGCAGGAATCGCAAAGCCGCCGCAACGATGCCTCCAAACTGATCGGGCAAGCCATGGCGCAGGGCGACAAGGACAAGGCCGAAGCGCTGAAAGCCGAAGTCGCCGACCTGAAGACCACCCTCCCCGCGCTGGAGGAGGAAGAACGCACCGCCACCGCGCAGTTGAACGACCTGCTGGCGCGCCTGCCCAACCTGCCGCACGACGATGTCCCCCCGGGCGAGGACGAGGCCGCCAATGTGGAAGTGGCCCGCTGGGGCACGCCGCGCACATTCGCGTTCAGCCCCCGCGAACATGCCGATATCGGCCCCGCGCTGGGGTTGGATTTCGAAACTGGCGCCGCGATTTCGGGCGCGCGCTTCACTTTCCTGAAAGGCCAGATGGCCCGCCTGCAACGCGCGCTGGGCCAGTTCATGCTGGACCGGCAGACGGGCGAAAACGGCTATATGGAATGCGCGGTGCCGCTGCTGGTGCGCGATGAAGCCGTGTTCGGCACCGGGCAATTGCCGAAATTCGCCGAAGACCTGTTCCAGACCACCGATGGCCGCTGGCTGATCCCCACGGCCGAAGTCTCCCTCACCAATGCGGTGCGCGAACAGATGCTGGGCGCGATGGACCAGCCGCTGCGGATGACTGCGCTGACCCCCTGTTTCCGCAGCGAAGCGGGCGCGGCCGGGCGCGATACGCGCGGCTATATCCGCCAGCACCAGTTCGAAAAAGTGGAACTGGTCACCGTGTGCCGCCCCGATCAATGGCAGGCGGAACACGATCATATGGTCCGTTCGGCACAGGGCGTTCTCGAAGCACTGGACCTGCCCTATCGCATCATGCTGCTCTGCGCTGGCGATATGGGCGCCACCGCGAAGAAGACCTTCGATCTGGAGGTCTGGCTGCCGGGGCAAGGCGCCTATCGCGAGATTTCGTCGATCAGCTGGTGCGGCGACTATCAGGCCCGCCGGATGAACGCGCGCTATCGCCCCGAAGGGGAGAAGCGGACGGAATTTCTCCATACTCTCAATGGTTCGGGCCTTGCCGTCGGGCGGACTCTGGTCGCCATTCTGGAAAATTACCAGAATGAGGACGGCTCGATTGACGTGCCCGCCGCTTTGGTGCCCTATACGGGCGGGATCACCAAGCTGGAGCCTGCCGCCTGATGCGTATCCTGCTGACCAATGATGACGGGATTCACGCCAGCGGGCTGCGCGTGCTGGAAGGCATCGCCCGCCAGTTCAGCGACGATATCTGGGTCTGCGCCCCTTCGGAAGAACAGTCGGGCGCGGGGCATTCGCTGTCGCTGACCCGCCCGGTCCGCCTGCGCCGCCACGGCGACCAACGCTTTTCCGTCACCGGCACACCCACCGATTCGGTGATGCTGGCGCTGAATCAGGTGCTGGAATCGCCGCCCGACCTGATCCTGTCGGGGGTCAACCGCGGTGCCAATCTGGGCGATGACGTGACGTATTCGGGCACGGTATCGGCCGCCATCGAAGGCACGCTGGCTGGGGTCCGTTCGATCGCGCTGAGCCAAGTCTACGCGCGCGAAGGCATGGGCGATACCGTGCCCTTCGCCGCCGCGGAGGCATGGGGCGCAAAAGTGATCGAACCCCTGATTGCCGCACCGTTTGCCGAACGCACACTGGTCAACATCAATTTTCCGCCCTTGCCCGCCGAAGAGGTGAAGGGCATCCGCGTGGTGCGGCAGGGATTCCACGATTACGCCCGCACGAGCGTGGTCGAAGGGACCGATCCGCGCGGCTACCCCTATTACTGGTTCGGGTTGCACGGGATCGAACGCACCCCGACCCACGACACCGATCTGGAAGCGATCGCCGATGGCTATGTGTCAGTCACGCCGCTGATGCTGGACCTGACGCACGATGCCTCGATGCGCGATCTGGCCGGGAGATACGCCTCGTGAAGCGCGCCATTATGGGCGCTGCGGCGCTGCTGCTCGTGGCCGCATCCCCCGCACAGGAAACCCGGCACACGGTGAAAGACGGCGAAACCCTGAACGGCATCGCCAATCGCGCCGGGGTTTCCGCCAGTGCGATCGTCAAGGCCAACGGGCTAAAAGAACCCTATGTCGTGCGCAGCGGGCAGGTTCTGAAAATTCCCCGCGACGGGGCGAAACCGAAACCCGCCGCCTCGACAGGCAGCGGCGGAGGCAGCAGCGCGGCGGCATCGAAAGGCTTTCACGTGGTGAAGGACGGCGAAACGCTGAACGGCATCGCCAACCGCGCCGGGGTGACACCGGCCGCGATTATCAAGGCCAACAATCTCAAAGCCCCCGCCTATGCGGTGCGGCTGGGCCAGAAGCTGATCATTCCCGGCAAGGGCGGCGGCGCCACGGCACAGGCCGCTGCCAAAACGGACAACGCCAAACCGGCTGGCGCCAGCAAGGCGGAAACGCCGATCCGCATGGGTGAAACGCATATCGTCCAGCCCGGTGAAACCTTGAACGGCATTGCCAACCGCGCCGGCATTCCCAAGACGGTGCTGGCCGATGCCAACGGGATCGGCGAACCCTATGTCGTCAAGACCGGCCAGAAACTGCGCATCCCGCGCCAGCGCGTGCACGTGGTGGCCAGTGGCGACACCGCATCGGAAATCGCCGAGAAATACGGCGTATCCTATGATGCGATCCGCACGGCAAACGGCTTGCCCAGCGGTTCATCGCCGAAAGCGGGGCAACGGCTGGTGATCCCGGCCACGGTGGCCCGTTCTGCCCCCGCAATTCCCGCAGCCCCCGCAGCCTCCGCCGCGCCTTCCATCGATGGCAGCTTCCGCTGGCCGCTGATTGGCAAGATCGTCAAACGCTTCGACCTGCAGGCGCCGGGTTCGGGCCATCGCGGGATCGATATTGATGCCAGTGTCGGGCAGGCCGTGATGGCCGCCAAGGGTGGCACGGTGATCTACGCCGCCGAAGAACCGATCCGTTACGGCAAGATGATCGTCGTGGAACACGAAGGCCAATGGTACAGCGCCTATGCCCACCTTTCCTCTATAGCCGTGACCAAAGGCGAAAGCGTGAAAGTGGGCGAAGTGATCGGCTATGCCGGGTCCACCGGCGATGCGCCACAGCCCCAGTTGCACTTCGAACTGCGGCAGGCCAACCGGCCGGTCGACCCCCTGACCAAGCTGCCGTGAAGACCTTCGTCGCCCGCGTGCGGCGGTTCCAGCCGCTTCGCCGGGCGGTGAAACTGTCCGTATGGGGCGATATCGGCCTGCGTCTCGGCGCGGCGCTGGCGCTCGTCTTCTTCGTGGTGATCGTACACTACATGGATCGCGATGGCCTGGTCGACAATCACGACGGGCATATCAGCTTCCTTGATGTGGTCTATTTCACCATGATCTCGATCACCACGACGGGATTTGGCGATATCGCCCCGGTAAGCGATCGTTCGCGCCTGATCGAAGCGGTGATTGTCACCCCAATCCGGTTTGCGGTGATCTTCATTTTCGTGGGCACGGCCTACAATTTCATTATCAAGCGCAGCTGGGAGAAATGGCGCATGGCCCGCATCCAGGAACAGCTTTCCGGCCATATTGTCGTGCTGGGCTTCGGCATCAGCGGTTCGGAAGCCGTCAGCGAACTGATCGAACGCGGCACCGATCCGCGCACGATCGTGGTTATCGATCCGCTGGAATCCCGGCTGACAGAGGCCGAGGCGATGGGCTGCAACATCATGGCCGGTGATGCCACCCGCGATGAAACCTTGATCGCGGTTCGGGTCGCGAATGCCAAAACCGTGCTGGTTTCCGCCGGGCGGGACGATACCTCGATCCTGATCGTGCTGACCGTGCGGCACCTTGCCCGGCGCGTGCCGATCAGCGTGGTGGTGCGGGCGGACGATAACGAACTGCTCGCCCGGCAGGCCGGGGCTGACAATGTGATCAACCCGGTGCGCTTTACCGGCCTGTTGCTCGCCGGATCGGCGCAGGGATCGCATGTCGCGGATTATCTTGGCGATCTGGCATCGGTGGCTGGCGGCGTGCAACTGGTCGAACGCCCGGTGCAGCCGGAAGAAATCGGCCGCGCCCTGTCCGCGTTACAAAACGATCGCCTTGGCGTGCGGATTTACCGGCAGGGCAAACCCTATGGATACTGGGAACCGGAAGCGCAGGCCTTGATGCCCGGCGATATGATTGTCGAAATTCTCCATTCGGAGAAAGAACATATGCCGGAAAAAGCCTAACCCAGCAGCCAGAACACCAGCCCCATGGCGAGATAGGCCGCCAGCCAGTACCCGCCGTCGATCATCCCGAGGCGCGTGGACAGGCGCTGGTGCATATAGCTGAGCGACAGCGCCGGGATCACGAAGAACAGCGCCAGCCCGCCCGACATCATGAAATAGAGCCACGGCTTCATCGCCAGCGTTTCCACGCCGACCCGTGCGAACATGTGGCCCATCATGGCCGCTGTCAGCAGCAGCAGGATCACAGTCGTCAACCCGGTGCGTCCGGTGCTGGTGCGCGATGCCATGCGGCCCGGCCCCACTTCCTCCAGCTTGGCCCGGCCGAACAGCGGCCCATACCACAGCCCCGCCACAACCAACGCGGCCAGCGCCGCGACAGCTACGGCAATCCAGTTGACGGGACCCATCGCAATTCTCCATATTTGCACAACAGTAGCGCTGACGGCTCAAGGCGTGTAGAGGCGCGCGCGCAATGGCTACCACAATCCCTCAAGCACGCCGAGTCGGCATGGTCAGCCTCGGCTGTCCGAAAGCTCTGGTCGACTCCGAACGCATCCTGACAAAATTGCGCGCGGATGGCTATGCCATGTCGGCCGATTATGATGGCGCCGATGTGGTGTTGGTCAACACCTGCGGGTTCCTCGATTCCGCCAAGGAAGAAAGCCTTGCCGCAATTGGCGAGGCGATTGCCGAAAACGGCCGCGTGATCGTGACCGGCTGCATGGGCAACGAAGCCGAGGTGATCCGCGAACGGTTCCCCGAAGTGCTCGCCATCACCGGGGCGCACCAGTACGAAGCCGTGGTCGAGGCCGTGCACGAGGCTGCGCCGCCCACGCAGGGGCCGTTTGTCGACCTGATCCCCCAGATGGACGTGAAGCTCACGCCCCGACATTACAGCTATCTGAAGATTTCCGAAGGCTGCAACCATGCCTGCGCCTTCTGCATCATCCCGCAATTGCGTGGAAAACTGGCCAGCCGCCGGATCGATGCGGTGCTGCGCGAAGCGGAAAAGCTGGTCGCCGCGGGCACGCAGGAACTGCTTGTCATCAGCCAGGACACCAGCGCCTATGGCGTGGACGTGCGTCATGAAGAACGCATGTGGAAAGACCATCCGGTCCGCACCCATATGACCGATCTTGCCCGCGAACTGGGCCAGTTGCGCACCGCGCAGGGCAATGCGCCCTGGGTGCGACTGCACTATGTCTATCCTTATCCGCATGTTGATGCGGTGATCCCGCTGATGGCCGAAGGGCTGATTACGCCCTATCTCGACATTCCCTTCCAGCATGCCGCGCCCTCGGTGTTGCGCGCGATGAAACGCCCTGCAAACGAGGCGAAAGTGCTCGAACGGCTGAAGGCATGGCGCGAGATCTGCCCCGATATCGCCATCCGGTCGAGCTTCGTGGTCGGTTTTCCCGGCGAGACGGAAGCGGATTTCCAGTACCTGCTCGACTGGCTTGATGAAGCGCAGCTCGACCGGGTGGGTGCGTTCCGCTTCGAACCGGTCGAAGGCGCAGCCGCGAACGATCTGCCCGGCGCCGTGCCAGAAGCGGTCAAGGAAGAACGCTACGCCCGGATCATGGAAAAGACCGAAGCGATCAGCGCGGCCAAGCTGGCGGCCAAAGTCGGCCGCACGATCCCGGTAATCATCGACGAGGTCGGTGAACCCGACGAAGACGGCGATATCGGCGCCACCGGCCGCAGCCAGGCCGATGCCCCGGAAATCGACGGTGCGGTCTATCTGCGCGATGCCCCCGCCGATCTGCAGCCGGGCGATATCATCGATGTCGTGATCGAGGATGCGGACGCGCACGATCTGTTCGGAGCCCCGGCCTGATGCGGCAGGACGCGGTGGTGCTGGATTTTCGAACCAGCGGCCGCGATTTGCTGGAAATCACCGGGGATGTCCGCCGCTGGGTGGCCGAAACGGGCATTGGCACGGGTGTGCTGACGCTGTTCTGCCAGCACACCTCAGCATCGCTGCTGATCAACGAAAACGCCGCCTCTGCCGTCCGCCACGATCTGCTGCGCTGGCTCGACCGGATCGCCCCCGAACATGCGGGCTATGCCCATGACGATGAAGGGCCGGATGATATGCCCGCCCATATCAAGGCACTGCTCACCGGAAACAGCCTCACCATCCCGGTCGCGCAGGGGCAGCCCATGCTGGGCACCTGGCAGGGGATCTATCTGGCGGAACATCGCGCCCGCCCGCATCGTCGCTCGATCGCTCTCCATGTGATCGGGGAATAGCGCACCACCGAAAGTCGGGGGTTGCACAGTTGCCCCCACAGGTGCAGCTTGGCGTTTTATTGCATTGCAGCAAATGCTATGCTGTTCCTGCAATTGCGAAAACGCACGTTCTGGCAAGGAGAACCGATCGCGCATGATATTCGCTGCAGACCGCCTGCTCCTGTTCGGCGCCACGGGCGATCTCGCCCAGCGCATGCTGATCCCGGCGCTTTGCGCGCTGCAGGCAGAAGGGCTGGTCGATCCGCGCCTGACCATTATCGGCACGGCGCGATCGCAGATGGATGACCATACCTTTCGCAATTTTGCCCGGGCCGCGCTGGAAAAGTATATGCCCGCCGACCGGCGCAGCAATCTGGCGACCTTTCTCAATCGCCTGCATTATCAGGCCCTCGATGCCACGGATGCCGGGGGTTATGCCGCGCTGGCACAGAAAGTGGGCACCCCGGCCGAAGGTCTGGCGATATTCCTGTCGACCGCGCCCAGCCTGTTCGAACCCACGATCCACGGCCTGCAGCAGAGCGGGCTGACCGGCCCGCATGTGCGGATCGGTTTGGAAAAGCCGCTGGGCAGCGATCTGCAAAGCAGCCGCGCGATCAACGATGCGGTGGCGGCGGCATTCCCCGAAGACCGGATTTTCCGGATCGATCACTATCTCGGCAAGGAAACCGTCCAGAACCTGCTGGCGCTGCGCTTTGCCAATCTGCTGTTCGAGCCGGTGTGGAACGCCACTTATATCGAACATGTGCAGATCACCGTGGCGGAAACGGTGGGGCTGGAAAGCCGGGTCGATTTCTACGACGATGCCGGTGCGCTGCGCGACATGGTGCAGAACCATATGCTGCAATTGTTGGCGCTGGTGGCGATGGAACCGCCCGCGCAGTTCGATGCCACGGCGGTGCGCGACGAAAAGGTCAAAGTGCTACGCGCCCTTCGCACCACATCGGCCGACGAAACGGTGCGCGGCCAATACACCGAAGGGGCGATCAACGGCACTGTCGTGCCCGGCTATGTCGAAGAACTGGGCCGCACGAGCGGGACCGAAACCTTCGTGGCAATCAAGGCCCATCTCGATAACTGGCGCTGGAAAGGGGTGCCGTTCTACTTGCGCACGGGCAAACGCCTGCACAAGCGGGTGACCGAAATCCTCGTCCAGTTCCGGCCCATTCCCCATTCGATCTTCGGCGGGAACAGCGCGCGCACCACGCCGAACAGCCTGTTGATCGGTATTCAGCCGGAAGAAAACATCACCTTGCAGCTCATGGCCAAAGTGCCCGGTCTCGATCGGGGCGGCATCCGTCTGCGCCCGGTTCCGCTGGATATCGCCATGGCCGATGCCTTCACCGGCACGCAACGCCGCATCGCCTATGAACGCCTGCTGCTCGACCTGATCGAGGGCGATCAGACGCTGTTTGTCCGGCGCGACGAGGTGGAGGCGCAATGGGCGTGGATCGACGGAATCCGTACGGCATGGGAACGCGAAGCACTGGAACCGAGGCCTTACAGCGCGGGAAGCTGGGGACCAAGCGCCGCCATCGCGCTGGCCGAACGCGATGGGGTCAGTTGGCATGAATGACTTGAGCACGAGCACCCCGGCATGAGCAACCTCCATCCCGCAATCGCCCGTGTGACCGCGCGGATCGTGGAAAATTCGCGGCAATCCCGTCGTGCCTATCTCGACCTGATCGCACGCGCGGCGGACAGCCAGATTGACCGCAACACCGCCTCCTGTTCCAACCTCGCCCATGCCTATGCCGGGGCGCTGGACGATCAGGCCGCGCTCAAGCGCGCACGCGGCCCCAATCTGGCGCTTGTCACCGCCTACAACGACATGCTCTCCGCGCATCAACCCTATGGCGCCTATCCCGCCCAGATGAAGCTCTATGCCCGCGAAGTGGGGGCCACCGTGCAAGTCGCCGGGGGCACACCCGCGATGTGCGACGGCGTGACCCAAGGGTATGACGGGATGGAACTGTCACTGTTCAGCCGCGATGTGATCGCGCTGTCCACCGCTGTCGCGATGAGCCACGCGATGTACGACGGAATGGCGCTGCTCGGCATTTGCGACAAGATCGTGCCCGGCCTGCTGATCGGGGCGCTGCGGTTTGGCCACCTGCCCGCGATTTTCGTGCCATCGGGGCCTATGCCCAGCGGCATCGCCAACAAGGAAAAGCAGAAGGTCCGCCAGCTTTACGCCGAAGGCAAGGCCAGCCGGGCCGAACTGCTGGAAAGTGAAAGCGCCAGTTACCATACGCCCGGCACCTGCACCTTTTACGGCACCGCCAATTCCAACCAGATGATGATGGAATTGATGGGCCTGCATATGCCGGGGGCCGCGTTCGTGCCGCCGGGCACCCCGTTGCGCAGCGCCCTGACCCGCGCGGCCACGCACCGGCTGGCGGCGATCGGCCGCGATGGCGGCGATTATCGCCCGCTGGCCCAGTGCGTGGATGAAAAAGCCATTGTCAACGCCACCGTGGGCCTGCTGGCCACTGGCGGTTCCACCAACCATGCGATCCATATCCCGGCCATGGCCCGCGCCGCCGGCATCCGGATCGACTGGCAGGATATGGACGAACTGTCCGCTGCCGTGCCGCTGATCGCGCGCGTCTATCCCAATGGTGCGGGCGACGTGAACCAGTTTCAGGCCGCAGGCGGCATGGGTTACGTTATTGGCGAACTGCTCGACGCCGGGCTGGCCCATCGCGATATCCTGACGGTGGCGAGCGACGATCTGGCCGCCTATGCCCGCGAACCCGGCCTTGCCGAGGGCGAACTGGCATGGCGGGCCGTGGGCGCCAGCGGCGATCCGCAGATGCTGCGCCCGGTCGCGGACCCGTTCCAGCCCGATGGGGGGATGCGGCTGGTTTCCGGCAATCTCGGGCGCGCCACGTTCAAGGCCAGCGCAGTGACCCCGGACCGCTGGACGATCGAGGCCCCCGCCCGCGTGTTCCACCGCCAGGAAGACGTGATCGCCGCCTTTGCGGAAGGCGCACTGGATCGCGATGTCGTGGTGGTCATGCGGTTTCAGGGCCCGCGCGCCAATGGCATGCCCGAACTGCACAAGCTGACCCCGGCGCTGGGGGTATTGCAGGATCGCGGTTATCGCGTGGCGCTGGTCACCGACGGGCGCATGTCCGGCGCATCGGGCAAAGTGCCCGCAGCGATCCATGTCACCCCCGAAGCCTTCGGCGGCGGCCCGCTGGCCCTGCTGCGCGATGGCGACATGATCCGGCTTTGCGCGCAGACCGGCGTACTCGAAACCACCGCCGACCTTTCCACCCGCACCCCGGCCCTTGTGCCCGCCGATCCGGGCGGGACGGGGCGCGAACTCTTCGCGATGTTCCGCATCCATGCCGATGGCGCGGAACAGGGCGCCTCCGCCATGCTGGCGACGGCCGGGCTGTGAGAGGCATGCTGCGATGACCCGACTGGTCGCAGCGGATATCGGCGGCACCCATGTGCGCTTTGCCGTGGCCACGCTGGGCGCAGGCGACGCGATTGCGCTGGGTGATCCGGTCACGCTCAGAACCGGCGACTATGTCAGCCTGAAACATGCGTGGGACCATTTCGTGGATCGCTGCGACGCGTCTGTGCCCCGATGCGCCGCGCTTGCCGTGGCAGGCCCGATCAGTGGCGGCACGGTACAGATGACCAACAACAGCTGGACAATCCGCACCGACACATTGGCCGACGAACTCAGTCTGGACCGGGTGATCGTCCTCAACGATTTTGCGGCCGTAGCCCATGCGGCGGCGACCCTGCCCGACAGCGCATTTCTCCCTCTTGCCGGGCCAGACGCCCCCCTGCCCGCCACCGGCACGGTGAGTGTGATCGGGCCGGGCACCGGGCTGGGTGTCGCGCATTTCCACCGCTATACCGGCGGATACCACGTGCAGGCCACCGAAGGCGGGCATATCGATTTCGCCCCGGTGGACCATGTGGACGATCTGATCCTTGCCCGCTTGCGCAAACGCCACCGCCGCGTATCCGCCGAACGCGTGGTTTCCGGCCCCGCCATTGTCGATATTCACGCCGCGCTCGCCACCATCGCCGGCCACACCCTGACCGAACAGGATGACAAGGCGATCTGGCAGGCGGGCACCGCCCGCACCGACAGCCTTGCCAGCACAGCAGTGGACCGGTTCTGCATGGCGCTGGGCAGTGTCGCGGGCGATCTGGCGCTGGCCCATGGCGCGGCTGGCGTCGTCATCGCGGGCGGGCTGGGCTATCGCATCCGTGAAACACTGATCACATCGGCCTTTGCCGAACGGTTCCGCTTCAAGGGGCGTTACGAAGCCCTGATGGCCAGCCTGCCGGTCAAGCTCATTACCCACCCGCAACCGGGCCTGTTCGGGGCCGCCGCTGCATTTGCCAGGGAATATCCGGCATCATGACCAAATCCATCGAACAGATCATGCGCACCGCACCCGTCATCCCGGTCCTTGTGATCGATGATGTCCGCCATGCCCGCCCGCTTGCCGAAGCGCTCGTTTCCGGCGGGTTGCGCGTACTCGAAGTGACCTTGCGAACGCCTGCCGCGCTCGACGCGATCCGCGAAATGCGACAGGTCGAAGGCGCGCTTGTCGGGGCGGGCACCGTGCTCAACCCACGCGATTACGATGCCGCGATGAAGGCAGGCAGCGCGTTCATCGTGTCCCCCGGCCTGACGGAGGCGCTGGCGGGCGCGGTGGCGGGCGATGGCACGCCGTACCTGCCCGGTGTCGCCACGGCGGGGGACATTATGCACGGGCTCGATCTTGGCCTGCATCATTTCAAGTTTTTCCCGGCAACGGCGGCAGGCGGCATCCCCACGCTCAAGGCACTGGCCGCGCCTTTTTCCCAGTGTCGCTTCTGCCCTACAGGGGGCATTACCGCTGCCACGGCGCCAGACTGGCTGGCGCTCGATCCGGTGCTATGCGTCGGCGGAAGCTGGCTGGCCCCGGCCGGAATGCCGGATTTCGACGCCATCGCCGGGGCCGCCCGTCAGGCCTGCGCGCTGCAAGGAGATCATACGTAATGCGGACTGTTGCCGATCTGGTCGATCATCTCCAGGAATTGCACGCCCTCACCAGCCAGACCCCGCTGTTCAACCCGGTCTTCCAGCTTTCGCACGACCTGTCTCGCCAGCTTGAGGCGGGCGAGCTGGACCTTGGCGATATCGAAGCGATGATTGCGGAACTGGAATGCGAGGCGCTGCAAAGCCGCGCCCGGCATCTGCGGCGGCTGGTCGCACCCGTTTCGCAACAGGCCAATCTCGATGGCTTCGCCGCCTTGCTGAAAGACGAGCCATCCGATTTCAGCGCCTTTCGCGCGCGCTGGGAAAAGCCGCAACTCCATTGCGTGTTCACCGCCCACCCGACCTTCCTGCTCGCGCCGGAACAGACCCGCGCCGTGGCCGCCGCCGCATCCTCGGATAATGCCATCGGCGCAGAAACCTGTGTCGCATCGCCGGAAAAGCCGACGATCACCCTCGCGTATGAACATGGGGAGGCGATGTCCGCGATCGCCCATGCCGCCGATGCACGCGATCAGCTCGTGGCCGTGCTGCTGGCCAGGGCGCAGGCCCGCTGGCCGCAGGACTGGCAGGATTTCAGGCCGCTGCCTTTCCGGTTCGCCTCGTGGGTCGGCTATGACATGGACGGGCGGACCGATATCCAGTGGTTCGACAGCATCGGTTTCCGGCTTGCGGAAAAGACGGAGCGGCTGGAACGCTATACGGCATCGCTGGAAGCGATCGATCCCGATCACCCGCTACTGGCCACACTGCGCAAGGCGGCGGCCTATGCCCGTGATCGTACTGTGGATTTTGCCGGCGATTTGTCCGACCCCGATGCGCTGTCCGCCGTGGCCAATCGGCTTACCGCGGCTGATCCGGACAAGCTGCTGACCCTGGCCCCGCTGATCGATGCGCTGGAACGCGAAGCCCGCGATGCCGCCACCGACCGCGCCATCGCCCTGAAGACGCTGGCGGCCGCCATGCGCGCCGATGGGCTGGGCATGGGCTGGATTCATTTCCGCGTAAACGCCAGCCAGTTGCACAACGCGATCCGGCGGGTGATCGACCCGCACGGGGAACTCGATCTCGGCAGCCGTGGCGCGCTGGCGCGGCTGCGCGACGAACTGGCCAGAGTGGAGCCGCTGCGTGCCAATTTCGCGGCGCTGGCGATCGAAAGCAGCACCGCAATCCGCCAGTTTCTCGCCATGGCGCAGATTCTGCACCACATCGATGCGGATGCGCCGATCCGCATGCTGATCGCGGAGTGCGAGCAGCCTTCCACCATTCTCGCCGCGCTCTATTTCGCGCGGCTGTTCGGGATCGGCGACAAGGTCGATGTGTCCCCGCTGTTCGAAACCGAAAGCGCGCTGGAACATGGCGGGCGCTTCCTCGATGCCTTGCTCGCGGAAGAGGCCTACAAGGCTTACGTGCGCGAACGCGGGCGCCTGGCCATCCAGACGGGCTTTTCCGATGCCGGGCGCTTTGTGGGGCAGATTCCCGCCAGTCTCGCCATCGAGCGGCTGCAAGGGCGGCTGGCGGACGCCATGACCGCCAACGGGCTGACCGATGTCGACGCACTGATCTTCGATACGCATGGGGAAAGCATGGGGCGCGGAGCGCACCCCAATTCGATGGAAGACCGGCTCGCCTGGCCGCTCAGCGCCTGGGCGCGGCGGCGGTTCATCCGGGCGGGGATCACGCTGGAACCCGAAGTGAGCTTTCAGGGGGGCGATGGCTACCTGTTTTTCGCCACCCCCGAACTGGCGCTGGCGACACTCACCCGCATTGCCGAAATCCGCCCGGCCGAAACCGATGCCGATGCGCCCGCCGATCCGTTTTATCGGCGCACCGATCTCAGCCTCGATTTCTATCGCGCGATCCGCGCCCATCAGCGTGCGCATCTCGAAAGCCGGACCTATACCCGCGCCATTACGGCCTTCGGACTGGGCATGCTCAACCCAACCGGCAGCCGCGTCTCGCGCCGCCAATCGGATATCGCCGCCGACCGCGAGATGAGCCTGCGGCAAATTCGCGCCATTCCGCACAACGCGATCCTCCAGCAACTGGGCTATCCGGTGAACGTGATCGCCGGGATCGGCACGGCGGCGGACGGCAATTACGAGGAACTGGCCGGTTTGCTGCGCGACAGCGAACGGGGCCGCCAACTGGTGCGACTGGCGCGTGCGGCCAATGCCCGTGCCAGTATCAAGACCGTCGCTGCCTTTGGCGAACTGTTCAATTCGGCCTATTGGGCAACGCGCCCCTATCGCGGCACGGAAACGCAGTTGTCCGAACCGTGCGAGGCGTTGGCTGAATATCTGATCAAGGATGATCGCGCGGGCGTCTTCCGGCGTCTGGCCTCACGCCTCAGGGTCGATGCGCTGAAGCTGCACCGCCTGTTCGAACTGCTGCCTGACGAACAGCCGCTGGAAGATCGTGAACGCGTGCGCCGCCTGATCGGGGTCTTGCAGGCGCTACGCCTGACCCTGCTGCAATATATGTTCATTCGCGCAGTATCGGTGCCGGTGTTCAGCCGCGCGAACGACATCAGCCGCGACGATGTGCTGGAAATGGTCTTCACCCTGCGGATTGACGAAGCCGTGGCGCAATTGCGCCGCGCCTTCCCGACCAGCTTCCCCAAGATCGGCGATTTCGCGATGGATGAACCGGCGGACTATCCCGATGGATCGGGCGAAGGCTACACCCAGATCCAGCGCGATTACATCGATCCGATCGAACGCGCGAACCGGCTGTTGCTGCGCATCACAATTGCCATTGCCAACGAATTCGGGGCGCATGGCTGAGCTTTGCCGGGATTAACCCCTGCCCCGGCCCTGTCTCGCCATGAGACGGCACGGGGGTTTTGACTGGCAATCCGCGCGCGAACCGATCAGGGAACGGGGATGAACCCGGTTTTGAAATGGTTTGGTGGCGGCACGTTTGCCGTGGTGGCGCTGGTGGGTGGGGCACTGCTGCTGACCCGGCCGGAAACGGCCGCGCCGCCTGCGCCAGTGCCTCCCCCCGCTGTCGATGCAGCGCAAGCGGAGGCCGCGCCGCCCGCCGACGGCCCTTTTGTCATCAAGCGTATCCTGCCGATCGACGGGCCGATCAAATATGGCGAATGGCACTGGGATGATGAAGGTGTGCCCGATGGCCCGCTGCTGATCACGGTCGATCTGGAAGCCCGCGTCATTTCCGTGTTCAAGGGCGGGTACGAAATCGGAGCCTCCGCCGTACTGCTGGGTACCGACGATCACCCGACACCGCTGGGCACCTTCCCGATTATCGCGAAGATCCGCAACAACGTGTCCAGCATTTACGATTCCCCCATGCCGTTCACCATGCGCCTGACCAACGATGGCGTGGCAATCCACGGCGCGCCCGTGGAAAAGGGCTATGCCAGCCACGGCTGTGTCGGCACGCCCGATGGCTTCGCCGAAAAGCTGTTTGCCATTGCCAAGCTGGGCGACAAAGTCGTCATAACCCGCGGCCACATGGTCGATCTGGGGCACGATCTGCAAGGCTGACCGCCACGCACCAGCCAGCCCGGCATCGTCGTCGCTAAAACCTAGGAGCTAAAGCTGGTTGGCCCCGCCGCGACGCGGTGGTTCCTTGCGGAACACCCATGTCCCATCGGGATTCGAGCGGGCAACGACCCCGGCCAGCGTTCCATCGCGACCGGCCGCCAGACGGCCAATCAGCCGGGCCACTTCGCCCCCACGCGGGATACCGCTCAACAGCGCAATCACGCGCGCCACCACGCGCAGCCGGATCGCCGCCGGGGCAAGCGGGCGATAGACGATCGCATCCTCGCTCACCTGCACGCATTCGTTCCATTCGCGCTGGGTCACCCAGACCATCACCCCTTCGGCATCGGCAAGATGGCTGGCGCTCATCGCCATGGCGGGAATGTCCAGCCAGTCGCAATCCTGCAGCGCCTTGCGGACCCGCACCCGATCGAACCGCGTATCCTCGTTGCTCGGGTCCTGCGCGGCCATCAGCCCTGCGGCCTTGACCAGTTCACCCAGATCGGCCCGTCGCCAGCCCAGCAAGGGGCGCAGCAGCGGCATGTCCGTGCCCGGCACGTTCGCGCGCAGGCGAACGCCTGCCAGCCCGGCGATGCCGCTGGCACGGTTGAGGCGCATAATCAGCGTTTCGGCCTGATCGTCCGCGTGGTGGGCCGTGGCGATTGCCCCCAACCCACGCCGCAGTGCCCAGTCATACAGGGCCTTGTAGCGTGCCAGACGGGCCATATCCTGCACATTGCCGCGCGGCACCTGCACCGGCAGGATTTCGTGCGGAATACCGTGCCCGGCGCAGAGTTCGGCCACCATCGCCGCTTCGGATGCGCTTTCGCTGCGCAGCTGGTGATCGACAGTGGCGACTTCGACCTTGCCGGGCATGACTGCCTCGGCCAGCAGCAGCAGGGCAAGGCTGTCAGGCCCGCCCGAGACGGCCAGCCCCAGCCGTTCGCCTTCCGGCCAGATACGCGCCAGATCGCCCGCGAACCGGGCGATCAGAGGGTGCGGCGCGGTTTCGGATTGCGCACTAATTGCACTTCACCTTGGCCCGATTGGCATCATACTGCGATTTGAGCCGCCCGATGGCGAGAGCGGGATAGGTTTCCCCGAATTTGGCCAGTGCAATGCAGGCCCGCTTCGTATCCTTGAGCGCAATCATGGATTCGACGAGATAGAGCAGGCTATCCGGTGCGCGGGCACCCTGCACATCATCGTCATAGTTCTTCACGAACCACGGCGCAGCCTCTTTGGGCTTGCCATCGTCAAGATAGGCCCGGCCCAGAAGATTACGGCCATGGCTGATCATGCGATGCTTCGGATATTTCTGGACGTAGAGCTGCAACTGCTGCTGCGCTTCGGGATAGAGCCGGGCTTCCCACAACCGGAAACCATAGGAATATTCATCGTCCCCGGCATCCGCGGTCGATGGCTTGGCAATGGCCTGGACCTGCGCCAGCCGGGCCGAACTGGGCGCGGCGGGCTTGGGCGTTGCCGCTGTCGTCACCGGTTTGGAAGCGGTCGGCGTGAGAGTGGTTACGCCACCCGATGCCGGTGATACCACCACCGGCGGCGGGCTGGCCGTGCCAGCGGGTTCCAGCGCGGCCACGCGGCCGGAAAGACGGGCCAGCGCATTGGTGTTGGTTTCGACTTGCGAGGTGAGCGCGGCAAGGCTTGTCTCAAGCGCGTCAAGCCGGGCCAGCACATCGGTCATCGGGGTGGTCGCAGGGGGTATGGTGCTGCTGGCCGTGCTGGTAGCGGCTGCGGCGTCCTGCGCGAAAAAGCGGCTGTCGCCCGCCGGGAACACCTTGCGTTGCAAGGCCCGCACTTCGGCTTCGACCTTGCGCATCCGGTTTTCGTCCACTTGCGCGGCAGCGGGCATCGCCACGCCAACTGTGGCTACGGCCGATACGACCATTACCGCCGTGCGAGCACCCGGCACAATCCCGCGAACCCAGCGCCGTCCCATCATCATCTACCAAGCTCCTGTCATTGCTTCCGCAAACAGTCGCCATGTTCCATCACGACACCGAACTGCGGCTGAACAATCGCCACAGCTATGCCGACAGCGGGCCGTCCTGTCGAGAATCGGGCCGTTTTATGCTGTGGGTGATGCAGGTGCAGCCGATGCCGGTGCCGGTGCCGCAACCGGTGAAGCCGATGCCCCGGTTGCAGCCGATGCTGCTGTTCCCGCCGGTTTCCGCGCGAGCAGAGCCGCAGCCGTAACCGGCACATTCTTCATGACTTTCTGAACATCGGACAGGCGTGCAACCGGCTGCCCACCGACGGTGATAGCCAAGGCGTCAGGACGCGCGGTCCACACCATCGGCCCCTGCGCATCGGCGGGCACAGTATAGGTTTCGCCCTTGGCCAGACCCTTTTCGAGAAGCTGCTTGCCCGCAGCATCGTAGAACTTGACCCAGACGCCTTCCTCCAGCGCAGTAAATGCAACCGCACCACCCGTGGGTGCCGCAGGCGTGGCGGCCTGTGCCCCTGCCTGTGTCTGCGCCGGGGCCTGTGCCGATGCCGCCACTGCGGTCTCGTCCCTGAGTTCCGGCAAGCTCGCCGCCGGGCTGAAGAACCCGCGCAGGAACACGAACGCCCCGACCAGCAGCACAATCGCGATCAACGCCATATACCAGCCCAGCCGTGCGGAGGGGACCCGCGCCGGATCGCCTGGTTCGAATGTCTGTATCCGGCGCGGAGCTTCGCGCGTCTGCGCATTGAGAACCGCGCGCACATCTGCAGCGATTTCCGCCGAATTGAGGCCCAGCGCATTTGCGACACTGCGCGAAAATCCGACTGCGTAAGTCCGGGCGGGCAGGCGATCGAATTCGTCCGCCTCGATCATTTCCAGATGGCGCAGCGAAATGCGCGTCTCGGAAGACAACTGGGCAAGACTGAAACCCGCCTTTTCCCGTGCGGCCCTGATCCGTTCGCCGACACTCTGCACGGCCTGATCTTCTTCAAATTGTTCGCTCAACTGGTCCATTCCCCAAATCCGCCGACACGGACGCGACCCTGCCAGGCGCGCGCAAACAAGAGGCGCGGCGCGGGCAAGTCAAGGCAGGCTTTTCTTGCCAGCGATGCGCTGCGCCAAAGCGGTGCATGGGTGCGGCCAATTTTCGGCGCACGCCATCTTAATCGCTATCGAGCCCATGATCGAGTGCCCATTGCTGCACTTCGGCACGCAAATTTGCAGGCGGATTGGCCAGCCAGCCCTCCATCGCTTCGGCAATATCGGCAAGATTCGTCTTGCAAACGAGTTCCTTGATCGGACCCACCGCAGCCGGCGTGATCGACAGACGCCTGATCCCGATGCCCAGCAGCGCCAGCGCTTCCAGCCGGCGACCGCCCATTTCGCCGCAAACCCCTACGGCCACGCCCGCTTCATCAGCAGCCTTCACCACCCGCCGCATGAACCGCAGGATCGACGGGTTGAGCCAGTCATAGCGTTCGGCCAACTTGGGATTGGCGCGATCGGCGGCAAACAGAAACTGCGTCAGATCATTGGTGCCAATCGAAATGAACGACAGCTTTGGCAGCATGATATCCAGCATTTCTGCCAATGCCGGCACTTCGAGCATGACCCCGTAATTGATCGCTTCGGGCAGCAGCTTCTTCTGCTTCTTGAGGAATTGGCGCTGCGCTTCGAATACGGCGCGCGCGGCATCGAATTCCCACGGCTCGGACACCAGCGGGAACATGACATTCAAGGTGCGCCCGGCAGAGGCTTCGAGCAGCGCCCGCGCCTGCGCCTTGAGCAAGCCTTCGCGTTCCAGCGCGAGGCGCAAGGCGCGCCAGCCCATCGCCGGGTTTTCGTCATTTTCACGGTCATCTTCGCGCAAGTAGGGCAAGGCCTTGTCACCGCCGATATCGACCGTACGGAAAATCACCGGCTTGTCCCCCGCGGCATCGAGCACATCGCGATAGAGACGCGTCTGGCGGTCACGTTGCGGCAGGGCAGCGGCAACCAGAAACTGGAATTCGGTGCGGAACAGGCCAATACCATCCGCCCCCGTGACGTTCAGCATCGGCATGTCATCGCGCAGGCCTGCATTGATCATCACCGTCACGCGTTTGCCATCGAGACTGACTGGCTGGACATCGCGCAATTTGGCGTAAGCGGCCTGACGCTCCTTGCTCTTGGCAAAGCGTGCATCGAACGCTTCGATCAGCGGCGGGCTGGGACGGACCGTGGCCGTCCCATTATCGCCATCCAGCAACAGCTGATCCCCTTCGCGGACAAGCCGCCGCAGACCGGACACGCGCCCCAGCACCGGCACGCCCATGGCCCGCGCCACGATCACCACATGGGCGGTCAGCGACCCTTCCTCGAGTACGACACCCTTCAACCGCCGGCGATCGTATTCCAGCAATTCCGCCGGACCGAGATTGCGGGCAATCAGGATCGTATCTTCACGCAACCCCTTGGCAGCGGCCGTGCCGAGCTGACCCGAAACAATCCGCAGCAGACGATTGGAGAGATCTTCCAGATCGTGCATCCGTTCCGCCAGCAGGGGATCGTCGATTTCGCGCATGCGCATGCGGGTGCGCTGCTGGACGCGTTCAATCGCCGCTTCGGCGGTCAGCCCGGATTCGATGGCCTCGTTGATGCGACGCGCCCAGCCTTCGTCGTAAGCGAACATCTTGTAGGTCGCGAGAACCTCGTCATGTTCGCCGCCGACACCGAATTCGGCCTGAGTGGTCATGCGATCGATCTGTTCGCGCATCTTGTCAAACGCAAGATAGACCCGCTGCCGTTCGGCCTCGGTATCTTCGGCGACAACGTATTCCACGGTCACCCGTGGCTGGTGCAGAACCGCTGTGCCGCTGGCCAGCCCTTTGACCAACGCCAGACCGCGAATGATTTCCGGGCCGCTCAACGCGGGGTTGGTGCCCAGATCCTCCTCATCGACCAGATCGGCATTGGCGATCAGTTCGCTGAGCACCATGGCCGTTGTCTGCAACGCTTCGATTTCCACATCGGCATAGCGGCGCGGATCGACGTGCTGAACGCAGAGCACGCCAACCGCCCGTTCATGCCGCACAATCGGCACGCCGGCGAAGGAATGGAACTTGTCCTCCCCCGTTTCGGGGCGATAGGAAAAGTCCGGGTGGGCGGTGGCTTCCGCCAGATTCAAGGTTTCGATATTGTCGGCAATCGTGCCGGTAAGACCTTCACCCACTGCCATGCGGGTGACGTGTACCGCGCTCTGGTTCAGGCCGCGCGTGGCGAACAGTTCGAGCATCCCTTCGCGCAGCAGGTAGATCGAGCACACCTCGCTATCGAGGCTGTCGCCGATAATCTCCACCACCTGATTGAGCTTGGCCTGTGCGTGCAAGCGCGAAGCCATTACCTCATGCAATCGAGTGAGGATGGTGCGGGCTGCGGCAGTGGCGGATGTCATGGTAATCGCCTATCGCAGATCGGCGCTTTTGTGAACGGTATAGGTATAAAAAAGCCCCACGAGCCTCAGCAGGAGCGACGCAATCCGCCGCTCCTGCAAAGCGGCCACCCTAGATCTGTGCAAGGGCTTCCTTGATTCGCAACTTCCGCTTCTTGAGGGACTGAATGATCGTCTCGTCCGGCGACGGGCGGCTCATTTCCTGACGCAGTTGCTGTTCGATACCGCGATGTTTGAGCTGCAGGGCACTGAAGTGTGACGATTCCATTGGGTACCTCCTTAACAAGGTTGCTCATAACCCCTGAACCAGATGGTATTGCGACTCATGCTCTTTCGGCATGTGGTACGATTGTCATCCAATCACATTGCGCCTATTTTGCAAGATGCAATCAGCGGCTCCGCGCGACAAGAGCCTGCAGAGACAAGACGAATCGCCCGATGGGCAACAGCAGGCAGGTGACAAGTGACCGAAGAAGAGATGCGCAAGCGCCTCGAAAGTTTGCGGATCGAACATCGCGATCTTGATGCCGCGATTGACGCGCTGACAGCGGCCGGAAGTACCGACCAGTTGCAGATCGCGCGCCTAAAAAAACGCAAGCTGCGCCTGAAAGACCAGATCGCCCTGATCGAGGACGCGCTCCTGCCCGATATCATCGCCTGAACGGCGCAACCTCATGCAGCGGAATGTCGCGCCGCGGCAACGGCCCCGCTGCGGCACGTTTTGGGGTATCTAAAAACAGTACCGCTTGGGGACAGTCCGGAATTCTTCGGCAAAACGCAGCCCCTGACAGTGGTATCACTGCACGCTCTGCATTAGCCCGGGTCAACAATGACAACACCGGTCGACATCAATCGCTCTATCGTGGAAGGCCTCTATGCGGAGGCGCTCGTGCTGGCGGATGAAGTACGGCTATCCTTCGCCTTGGCCGATCAGCTCGATCTCAAGCAAGAGGACGAAGATCTTGCCCGGATCGCCTTGTCCTGCGAAGCGCTGCGTACCTCGACCCGGATGATGCACGTGATTGCATGGCTGCTCAATCAACGGGCCTATTTTCACAATGAAATCAGTGAATTTCAGCTAAGGCGCTGTGGCCGCCTGCCCGTTGAGGCGAGCAGGTCCGATCCGGAACAACTGGTGATGTTGCCGCTTGTCCTGCGCGATCTGATTGCGGCGACGGAGCGGTTCTACGCGCGCGTCCAACGTTTTGACCGGGCGTGGCACAGCCGCTTCACCATGTCGCCTTGCGCCATCCATCGCCTGCGCGACAGGCTGGGCCGGGAATTGCACTGCGCCTGACCGTCACACGCCCGCCAGTGCCCGCTGCCACCGGGCAAACCGTTCGGCCCGTGTTTCCGCATCCATTGCCGGCATAAAACTGCGCCGTGCACCGCCCATGGCCGCCGCTGCGGCGGGCAAATCGGCAAACAGCCCGGCTCCCACCGCCGCCAGCATCGCCGCCCCCAGCGCGGTGGTTTCGACAAAATCAGGCCGTTCGACCGGAATATCCAGCATGTCGGCCAGATCCTGCGCCAGCCAGTCATTCGCGCTCATCCCGCCATCGATCCGCAACCGCGACCATGGCGCGCCGTCCGCTGCGAAGGCCGTGGCCAGATCGCTGGTCTGATAAGCCATCGCCTCCAGCGCAGCCCGCGCGATCTGCGCCTTGCCCGTGGCGAAGCTCAGCCCATGGATCGCGCCTCGCGCCTCCGGCCGCCAATGCGGTGCACCCAGACCTGTCAGTGCGGGAACGATCACCACCCCGCCGCTATCGGGCACCGACCGGGCCAGCATTTCGGTTTGCCCCGCGCTGTCCACGATCCCGAGGGAATCGCGCAGCCACTGGACCAGACTGCCCGCCACGAACACAGAGCCTTCCAGGGCATAACGGCGCCGTCCGTCCATCTGATACAGCACCGTGCCCAGCAGCCGGTTTTGCGAACGCGGCGGTGCGGCGCCCGTATTGGAGAGAATGAAAGCCCCGGTGCCATACGTCGCCTTGGTGTCGCCCGGAGACAGGCATGCCTGCCCTATCGTCGCCGCCTGCTGATCGCCCGCCATCCCGGTAATCGGAAGGACGCGCCCCAGCCATTCCGCCGAGGCCAACGCCAGACGTCCGGCATTATCGGTCACTTCGGGCAAGGCAGCTCGCGGCACCCCGAACAGATCGCATAGACCCGCGTCCCAGCCGCTACCTTCGAGCGGCAACAACAGGGTGCGACTGGCATTGCTGGCATCGCTCTGGTGTGCGCCGCCGCTCAGCTTGAAGGTCAACCAGCTTTCCACTGTCCCCAGCGCCAGCCGTCCCGCGGCGGCCGCCGCAGCCACCGCCGGTTCGTTATCAAGCAGCCAGCGCATCTTGGTCGCGGAGAAGTAGGGATCGAGCAGCAGGCCGGTTTTTTCCTGAACCAGCGCCTCCTGCCCAGCTGCCTTCAGCGTTTCGCACTGCTGCGCGGTCCTGCGATCCTGCCAGACCAGCGCCCGAGCCAAAGGCTCACCGCTCTGCCGATCCCAGGCCACCACCGTTTCGCGCTGATTGGTGATACCGATGGCCACGATATCATCCGGATTCCCCGCCTGCGCCACCACATCGCGCGCGCAGGCGATCGTGCGCTCCCATATTTCGCGGGCATCGTGTTCCACATGGCCGGGGGCGGGATAGAACTGCGTCAATTCCCGTTGTGCCTGCGCCACCACGCGGCCATCCAGCGCGAACAGCATCGCCCGGGTCGATGTCGTGCCTTCATCCAGCACCAGAATCAGCTCTTGGCCCATTATCTCTCCCACAGACATCCGTGCCTTGCAGTCCTGACTTAACAGCGCAGTCTCGACTTAACAGCATCGAGCCCCCATATGCCACCGCATGGATGCCCCTACCCGTCCCTGGCCGACCGGAAAGGTCGAAGTTCTCGAACCGCTCGTCCGGCGCGTTCTGGCGCCCAACCCGTCGCCCTTCACCTATACCGGCACGCAAACCTATCTCATCGGCACGGCCGCGGATGTCGTCGTGCTCGATCCCGGCCCCAACGATCCGGCGCATATCGATGCGCTGCTGGCGGCAATCGGGGACGCCCGCGTACGCACGATCACCTGCACGCACACGCACCGGGATCATTCGCCCGCCGCGGCCCCGCTCAAACTGCTGACCGGCGCGGAGATTGTGGGCTGTGCGCCGCTCGTGCTCGACACCTCGGGCCCGCGTGCGGATGCCCCGTTCGATACCACCTATGCCCCTGACCGGGTGATGCAGGATGGCGAAGCGATCGCGGGCGATGGCTATACCCTGCGCGCGGTGGCGACACCGGGGCATACCTCCAACCACCTGTGCTTCGCATTGGAACAAACGGGCGCGCTGTTTACCGGCGATCACGTGATGGGCTGGTCAACCAGCGTCGTATCCCCGCCGGATGGCGACATGGCGGCCTATATGCTTTCGCTCACGCTGCTCTACGATCGGGCCGACCGGGTCTATTATCCCGCCCATGGCCCTGCGGTGGAGAAGCCCCAGCAACTGGTACGCGGCATGGTCGGGCACCGCCGCCAGCGCGAACGCCAGATATTGCGGCAACTGGAACATGGCCCGCAAGCGATCCCGGACATGGTGCCAGCGATGTACAAGGGCACCGATCCCGGCCTCTATCCGGCAGCGGGCATGTCAGTCCTCGCGCATCTTATAGACCTAGAACAAAAAGGAAAAGTTTCCCGACAAGGGGAAACATGGCGCCTCGCAGCCTGATCGGCAGCAGCATCAGGCAATTATACTTGGTTAATACTGAGACCCGTTATATTATTCCTTGGGATATTCTTTATTCCGGGGGGAATAACATATGGCCAGCAATGTCGCCGCTTATCGGCAGGATCAGGCGTTTTTCTTTCGCCTGGCCATCGGGATTTTTGTTCTAGTCGTTTTCGCATTCCTGCAATGGGCCTTGCGCGGCTTCTCGAATGTTGCCGTCGCGCCGCTGACCGTGCACATCCACGGCATTGCCATGCTGGGCTGGCTCGGCCTGTTCATTGTACAGAACTATCTCGCAGGCAGCGGCAATCTGGCCGTGCACCGCAAACTGGGGTGGTGCGGTGCGGCACTGGCGCTGTTCATTTGCGGCATCGGGACGCAGGTCACTGTGCAGGCGATCGCCCTGCACCGGGTGCCGCCGATATTCACCGATCCCTATTTCCTGATGCTCGGCCCGGTCCATCTGGCCTTCTTTATCGCTGTGCTTGCCGCTGCCCTTGTCCGCCGCCGTTCCACCGAATGGCACCGGCGCCTGATGCTGGTCGCCACCGTGGTCCTGATGGAGCCGGCGTTTGGCCGCCTTGTTCCCGGTCCGATCATCATGACCCCATGGGGCCCGTGGATCGAAGGGGCGCTACAGGCGGCGGTATTGGGTATTGCCATGCTGCATGACCGGCGCACGCGCGGGGCGGTGCATCCCGCCTTGTGGTGGGGGGTCGCGGTGATTTTCCTGTGCAAGGTGGTGGTGAATGCACTGGCGGCCAGCACCCCGGTCATTGCCTGGGCAGAAACGCTGGCGGCAGGATAGGAAGAAAATCTTCTTGGGACTGGGCCCTCTGGCTTCTAGGGACGTTGTAACGACATATCCCTGAATGCAGGAAGGGCCCATGACTATCCACACCGCCGACCTGACCGGTATCGATGTACGCGCCGAAATCGAACGGCTGCGCAAGGAACGCAATGCCGTTATCCTCGCGCATTATTATCAGAAACCGGAAATTCAGGATCTCGCCGACTTCGTGGGCGATTCGCTGGAATTGAGCCGCAAGGCCGCCGATACCGATGCCGAAGTCATCGCCTTCTGCGGGGTCAAGTTCATGGCCGAAACGGCCAAGATCCTCAGCCCGCAGAAGATTGTCGTCCTGCCCGATCTGGAGGCAGGCTGCAGCCTCGAAGATTCGTGCCCACCGGAAAAGTTCAAGGCTTTCCGCGAAGCACACCCCGATCATATCGCGCTGACCTATATCAACTGCTCGACCGAGGTGAAGGCGCTCAGCGATATCATCGTCACCTCGTCCAGCGCGGAAACAATTCTCCAGCAGATCCCCCCCGAACAGAAGATTATCTTCGGGCCGGACCGCCATCTGGGCGGGTATCTGTCGCGCAAATTCAATCGCGAAATGCTGCTCTGGCCGGGCGTATGCATCGTGCACGAAGCCTTCAGCGAGACCGAACTGCTGAAGCTCAAGCAACAATATCCGGGCGCACCCATCGCCGCCCATCCCGAATGCCCGCCGACGATTGTCGATCACGCCGACTATGTCGGTTCGACCAGCGGCATTTTGAACTATGCCAAGACCATGGAAGGCGACACGCTGATTGTCGCGACAGAACCGCACATCATCCACCAGATGGAAAAGGCGCTGCCGCACAAGACATTCATCGGCGCCCCCGGTGCGGACGGCAACTGCAACTGCAATATCTGCCCCTATATGGCGCTTAACACGCTGGAAAAGCTCTACCTCGCGCTGCGCGATCTCCAGCCACGCATCGAAATCGAGGAAACGCTGCGGCTCGATGCCAAGCGTTCGCTCGACCGGATGCTGGAAATGGCGGCTGGCACCGTGGGCAAGGGCGATCTCGGCAATCGCTGATCGCTGATCATGCGGCGCCCCCTCGCTTAACGGGGCCCGCAGCTTCAGGCCCCGGCGTAGCCCGGGGCCTTTTTCTCCGTTGCCATAGGGGTGCTGCCGACAGGTGCACGAGCAGGGGCGTTCGCCCGCGCCTCTGCCGACAGCATACCGTGCAGATGATCCGCCAATCGCAACGTGAGGGCCACGATGGTCAAGGTCGGATTGGCCCACCCGCTTGTGGGGAAGACCGAACTGCCGGCAATATAAAGGTTGGCGTAATTGTGGACACGGCAATTGGCGTCGACCACGCCCTGTGCGGGATCATCGCTCATCCGGGTACCACCCATGTGGTGATAGCCCGCAATCGGATGATTACCCACCGTGGGGTCGACAGGCCATGCCGTGCCCGGCTGATCAAGCCACTCGCAAGGCTCGACTTCGCCAATTCCCAGACGCCGAAATTCGGCATCCAGCGTGCGGGCCATGGCGCGCACGGTATCCTTGTCCTGCTCGCTCAACAGCCAGTCGAGTTGCACCCGCGGCACGCCGAAAGCATCGCGCTCGGCTGACAACATCACGCGGCTGTCGGGATTGGGGGCCTGTTCCCCCCGCACCATGACATAAAGATCGGTCATCCCGGCGCGCACGCGCAGTTTTTCGACCGTTTCGCGAATGCCGCGATGGAACCACGCCCGCATGCGGCGATAGGTCCGATTGAGAAAGCGCCCTTTCGCGTCGGGCGAAAGCGTATGTTTGATCTGGTGATAGAGCCTGTTGCCCACCGCGACGCCTTTTCCCGGGTCGCGCTGGAGCTTGAAAGTCACACTGCAATTCAACGCCTTGTGTTCTGCCTGCTGGGCATCACTCATCCGCAGCGCGGGGGCAAGCGGCGGCCCCGAACGCTGGAAACGCTTCTGGAAGGCCGCCCACAGTTTCACCGGGTTCTGTGTCTTCACTTTGCCCAGTCGACCATAGGGATGCTCCATGAAGTAGCGCCCCACCTGATCGTGCGCATTGCCAATGCCCGCCGGTTCCACATCGTTCGAAACTAGCAGCATCCGCGCATTTTCGATTGCCCCGCAGGCAAGCACATATTGCTTTGCCCGAACCTTGCATGTCAGCCCCCGCAGCGTTGCCACCCGAAGGCAATCGATGCGATCGGCTTTCTTCCCCGCCTGAAGCCCCACGACATTGGCGTGCAGCAGCACATCGAGATCGGGATGCATCAGCAGGTCACGGTTCATCCCCGCCGTGAACCTTTCGGTCATCTCGTCGAACCGCCAGAACGATGTTGCGATCTTCTCGTCCGCGAAACCCGGCCCGGACCGCCCCAGTTCATCCCAGCCGTCTTCTGCGTAATGCATGGGCCCGAGATCGAAGGCAGCATTGGCCCGCTGGTAATAGGGCAGCATGTCCTGATACCGGACAGGCCAGCCGCTATGCTTCACCCAGTCGCGCCGTTCGAAATCGATCGGGTTCATCATGGCGCAGCGGCCACCCCAGATCGACACGGTCCCGCCAAAGAAACGCAGCCGCGCCTGATCGAGATCGTAATAGGGCAGCCCCACGTTCTCGCCGCGATAGAGATCCTGCGTTTCCTGCTCGAAATCGAGCCCGCCGCTTTCCAGCAGGGTAACCGTATATCCCTGTTCCAGAAGCTGCCGCGCCAGCGTCAGTCCCGCCGCACCTGCCCCGACGATGCAAACGTCGGATATGCGAAGATCGCCCGGACAACCGGCATGGAGATCAATCAACATCGCAAAGCGCCCTATTCGATCGTATTGTCGGCAAAATCTGCGGCAAGCCGGTGCAACTGCTGCGGGGCGACCTCACCGGCCAGCACGTAACCCATTCCGCTGGACCGCCAGTAGGCTACACTCGCCCCATCCATTTCGATCGTTTCGGGTATGCTCGGTCCGTCCGCAGTGGTCGGCACGGCGAAAAAGGTCAGCGGTTTACCGTCCCCCGTGTCGAACGAGATTTCCAGCCCCGGCCCGTCATCCGAAGGGACCAGGCGATTATCCAGCACACGCCACCCGGCGGATGGTTCGGGGAAGACGATCTTTGTCGCCTGCGCAATCGCGACATGATCCAGCTTCACATCCTTGGTTTCGCTGGGCATGGCCACGCGCAGCCGGGCAACCTTGTGCGTATCGACGGCCTCGCTCACGAATGCCGGAACCGCCGCAGTGGCGGGCGGCGCCATGATTTCCATGATCTCATCCTGCGCGAGGAACAGGCATAGCCCTGCCAGCGATGCGACAGCGACTTTCGGAATCGCGGCCAGCAAACGCGCCCGGGCGAATTTTCGGTCGAGCTGGCGCGCGGATTCCAGCACGTCCGAGCGGGCCGGGCGACTGCCCACCGCGGCCAACCGCAGGGTATCGCGCACGCGGATATCGGCCATAACCGCCGCCGCCGCATCGGGGTGTTGCGCCAGATATCCGGCAACCTCCACCTTGCGGGCCATGTCGAGTTCGTCATCGACATAGGCGCAGAGATCGGCCTCGGTGATCGGATCAGTCAGATCTGCCATCTTGTCCTCTCACAAGCTTCAGATTGGGGCGCTGTTCGCCGCCGCCGAGCCGCAAATGGGCACGCGCGCGGCTGAGGCGCGACATCACGGTTCCCACGGGGATTTCGAGCACGGAGGCCGCCGCCTGATAGGACAGCCCCTCCACCACCACGAGATGCAGGACTTCGCGCTGTTCCGGCGGCAGGCCATCGAAGGCATGGGCGAGACGATCGAGTTCGACCGCATGTTCCTGGTTTGGCAGCGCATGGGCTGCCGCCGTCATCGACAGGCTGTCCACGCCTGCGCGTTCCACTTGCGCGCGGCGCCAGCCGTTGACGAAACAATTGTGCATGATGGCAAAAAGCCAATGCTGGATATTGCCCGTATGCCGGAACGTGCCGTGCCGTTCATAGGCGCGCAGCAATGCTTCATGGACGAGATCGTCGGCGCGCTCGTCCCCCACCAGCGAACGGGCATAACGCCGCATCGCCGGGAGTTGCTCTACAGAGCGCGCCTTGAACCAATTCCACTTGCTCATCACAGGGAATACGGTTCAGTCGCGGACTTATTCCGCAGGGTCGGAAAAAATTTTTACCCCATGGGCAGAGACTTAGTTCTCCGTTGCGGATTTTACCACGGCGCCCACCGGATCGGCCGCGCTGTCTGGCGCAGGGGTGGGCGCGGACGCGGGTGCGGTATCGGCCGACTCTTCGCCCGATTCCGGCTTTTTGCCCGCACTTGCCTTGTCGCCCGGTTTCGCGGGGGCTTCCGGCTCTGCCAGCGGAGCTTGCGAACGCAACGTGTCCAGCGGGATCATGCCATCGCTGATCGTGCCTTCCAGCACTTCACCCGAGGCGGTGCGGCCATCGCCCTTCAAGGCTTCGTCCTGCCCGCAGGCAGACAGCAGCAGAACCCCGGCCAGCACCGGGAAGCCTGCAAGAATCGGACGGCCTGCGAGGATCGGGCGGGATATCATGGGCGGTTCACTCCACACGGTGTTTCCAACGCGGCGAGGAAATCGCCAGCACGCGCCACCAATGCCCGATCCCACTCCTCCGGCGCAACAGTGATCCCGAGTTTTTCGAGGCTGGTCACACCATATTCCGCAATGCCGCAGGGCACGATGCCCGAAAAGTGCGACAGATCGGGCGCCAGATTGACAGAAAACCCGTGCATCGTGACCCAACGGCGCACGCGGACACCGATGGCCCCGATCTTGGCTTCCGATCCATCGATATCACGCGTCCAGATGCCCACGCGATCGGGAACGCTCCAGCTTTCGACACCGAAATCGGCCAGCGTCGCAATAACCCAGCCTTCCAGTGCATGGACGAACTTGCGCACATCGCGCGAACGCCGCGCCAGATCGAGCAGGACATAGCCGACACGCTGGCCCGGTCCGTGATAGGTGTAACGGCCGCCGCGCCCGGTATCGACCACATCGAAGCGCGGGTCGAGCAGTTCCCCGGCAACCGCACTGGTCCCGGCGGTGTAGACCGGCGGATGTTCCAGCAGCCAGATCAGTTCGCCAGCCGCTTCTTCGGCAATCGCCGCGTTGCGCGTGGTCATCACGTCCAGTGCCGCGCGATAGGGCACGGGCGCATTTTCCAGCCGCCATTCGATCTGTTCGTTCGCATCTGCCGTCATAGCAATTGCGTGGCCCTATCGGCTTCGCTTATCAAGAGCCCGAATGCGACTGGAGACAATGAAATGAAATTCGACATGAACCGGGCTTGGCGAGAGGCCGCCGAAATGGTGACCGCCAACCGCGAAGTCCTGCTCATCGTCGCGGGCCTGTTCTTTTTCCTGCCCGGCATGGCCTTTGCCCTGTTCGTACCCACACCGGCCCCGGCCCCCAACCTGCCGCCCGAAGCGGCGATGCAACTGGTCGTGAAGTTCTATACCGACAATGCCGCGTGGTTTATCGTGATGGCGATCATCCAGACCATCGGCATCCTGACCTTGCTGGCGCTGTTGCGCGATCATGCCAAGCCGACTGTCGGCGAGGCGCTGCGGCGCGGGCTGTCGGGCCTGCTGCCCTATCTTGCCTCGCAGATCCTTGTGGCTTTTGCCGTCGCGATCGTGCTGAGCCTGGTGATCGCCATTGTCAGCACCACAGGCATTGCGGCGCTGATGGGGATATTCCTTCTTATCGGGCTGGTTGCGATGATCTACGTCATGATCAAGATTTCGCTGGTTCCCGCGGTCATCGCGATCGAACGGCAGAGCAACCCGATCGCCGTGCTCAAACGCTCATGGGAACTGACCAAGGGCAACAGCGGGCGCCTTGCCCTGTTCTTCAGCCTGCTCATGCTGGTATTCGGGATTATCGCGCTGGTGATCGGCGGGATTCTCGGCATTCTTGTGGCACTGCTGGGAGAGGGAACCTCCGGACAGATTGGCCAGGCGGTAATTTCCGGCCTCATCGGGACAGTCGCCACGGCGTTTTTCGTGGCGATCCTGGCTTCCATCCACCGGCAACTGGCCGGGCCTTCGTCCGAGACGATCACCCAGACGTTCGAATAACGCGCGCCTCAACAGTCCTTGGCGAATAGCGCGGGCCGGGCCTGATCGGAAAACTGGTCAGGATGCCGCGCCCGTCACCCATGCGAACGCGCTGTCCCGCTCCTCCGGGAGGAACACGCGGTAACTGATATGGGGGAGCACGGCACTTTCGAACCGCGTGGCCCCGCGGATCCATGCCTGATCGGCCACCACGGCAACCCTGCCAAACTGCCCGAGTTTGCCGAACAGCGGCATGGCCCGCGCGATATAAGGCCCCAGGCCCGATATCTCGATGCCATCGATGGTTTCGGTTTCGACGAAGACATGCACCACGCTGTGCATGGCCATCGCCGTTTCAAGCCGATCCATGATCGTCGACAGATCGGCCCCGGCAATCTTGTGGGATATTTTCAGTGCCAGCACGTCGTCTGCACTGTCGATCATTTCAAGCATAGCGCATCTCCGGAACTGTCCGGCCAGAGCCTGCGCGGCAAAGATGCCTAGTCTTCGGCATCCTTCCAGCCCCAGAACAACTGGCACGGCAGAATATTGAACAGCTCGAACCCGTTATCGATCCGCGAAAAATGCTTGGCCATGAAATCGCGGGCCTTGGCGGAAAACTGGTAGACCAGAAACGCCCCGCCCGGGCGCAGCACGCGGTGCGTGGCCGCGGCAATTGCGGGGCCGACCCCATCGGGCAAGGTCGAAAATGGCAGGCCTGACAGCACATAGTCCGCGTGATCGTGACCATGCGCCCGCACGATCTCTTCCACATCGGCAGCAGAACCGTTGACCGCGGAAAACCGGCTGTCGCCGATCGTGCGCTGGAGATATTCTATATAGAGCGGATTGGTATCGATAACGATCAATTGCGCATCGCGCCGCATCCGTTCCAGCACGGGGCGGCAGAAGGTGCCTACACCCGGGCCGTATTCCACGAACAGCTTGCATTCGTCCCAGTTCACCGGGGCGAGCATCTTGTTGATCGTGAAACGGGAAGACGGGATGATCGATCCGACCATCACGGGATGCTTGATGAATCCTTCAAAAAACACCCCCCAGGGCCCCAGGGCGCGATGGAAGGTATCTTTCCACCGCGTGCGGCGGCGTTCCTGCGAAAGCTCGGAACCGGTCATGCGTGTCGCAACCTCTCTTGCGGCGGCCCCTGCAGACCGGGACCCTGAACACTGCCCCGCGTTGGCAAATTCGCGGTGTCATTGCAACCCGGCCTGCGACGGACAGAACCGAGCCAACAAAAAATCAAAGAATTTCCTGAACCTTATCGGTCGGGCGCCCCAAACGCACGCCTTTTTCCGTTTCGACCAGTGGCCGTTCGATCAGCCGGGGATCAGCGACCATCGCCGCGATAACCGTGGCATCGTCCGCTTCGGTCAGGCCGCGTTCTTTCGCGTCCGTACCCGAAAGGCGCAAACCATCCCGCGCGGCCATGCCCGCATCGCGATAAAGCTGCGCGAGCTTTTCCGCCGTGGGAGGATTTTTGAGGTACTGCACCACTGTCACGTCCACACCCGGCTGCTCTTCCAGCAAAGCCAGCGCCTGGCGCGACTTGCTGCAATTGGGGTTGTGCCAGATGGTCGCTTTCATCGGTGATCCTCTTACCACTTGTCAGGCAGCACTAGCGCCCTCGACACGCCACGCCAAGCCCGCCTGTCAGTTGTCCGCATCCGAACGCGGCGGCGCCATCGCCGGAACCGCATGGGCCGCATCGCTGGCGCTGATCCCCGGCGCGGGGGCGGAACTGATTGTTTCTTCCCGCCGGATGACCCGCCCGGCACGCTGGATTGCCTTCATCAGGCGCGGATAGACCCCGCACCGACACAGATTGGGGATGGCGGCCTTGATATCCTCTTCGCCGGGCGCGGCATTGCGTTGCAGCAGCGCGGCCGCGCTCATCACGATGCCAGGCGTACAGAAACCGCACTGGATGGCCTGTTCCGCCACCAGCGCCTGCTGGACCGGATGCGACCGGTCGCGCGAAAGCCCCTCGATCGTGGTGATGAAGCGCCCTTCCGCTTCGGCGATGGAAATCAGGCAGGACCGCAGGGCCTGCCCATCGACCAGCACCATGCAGGCGCCGCAATCCCCCGCGCCGCAGCCATATTTGGTCCCTGTCAGATTGGCCGCGTCCCGCAAGGCCCACAGCAGAGGCGTTTCGGGCGCCATCGCGAATTGCACGGGGCGCCCGTTAACTGTCATGCGCGGCATAGCTGTACCCCCTGTTATCCCGTCGCCCTGTCGATTACCTTGGGCTCTCTATCCCGTTGGCCCAATGCTGACGTGCCATGATCAGCCAAGCCCATGCAAGCCCCGCGACGGTTGACAACTGCGGGGCAGGCGCGCTTCGCGAAATCACACTATCATGCGCGCGGCGAGGGCTTCTGCGGCCTGCATGACATCGCGCCATGTCACTTCGAATCCCGCATCATCGCCAAAATAGGGATCGGCAACCGACTGCCCCTCGCGGCCGGGCACGACATCCAGCAACAACGCCACACTGGCAGAGGCATCGCGCGGTTCGCGGGCGCGGATATCCTCGAGATTGGCATGGTCGAGCGCGAAAATATGCGTGAACCGCGCAAAATCCTCCACCGCCAGTTGCCGCGCGCGATAGTATGCGATGTCGATCCCGTGCCGCGCCGCCGTGGCGATTGCGCGCTGATCGGGGCCTTTTCCGACGTGCCAGTCGCCAGTGCCAGCCGAATCCACGCGAACGTCCAGCCCGGCATCCTGCGCGACCTTGCGAAATGCGGCTTCGGCCAGTGGCGAACGACAAATATTGCCAAGACAGACGAACAGGACGGACGGGACAGTGATCATCGACATGTCCCATCCATAGTCGGCCCCTTTGTTTAATTCCATTGCTGCATCAATACTCTGCTGGTAACCGCCTGATTATGGGCTTTTGTGATAATTGTGTCGTGCGCAACCGGGCGATTTGTGCCGCGCTAGACTCAACAGAAATTCAGGCACTTAATGCCATCGGTCGGCGGCGCAAGCTGGAGCCGGGGCAATCGCTCCTGTGGGAAGGGGAAGATTCGGTCCTCGTCGCCAATGTGATCGAAGGGGTGCTGAAACTGTCCACCGGCACATCGGACGGGCGCGAACAGATCGTCGGCGTTGTCTATCCTTCGGATTTCATCGGCCGCCCCTTCGGCAAACAGACGGCTCACAGCGTGACCGCGCTGACCGATGCCACGGTCTGTGTCTTTTCCCGCACCGATTTCGACAGCTTCGCACGCGAACACCCCGCGCTGGAACACAAGCTGTTGCAGCGCACGCTCTCGGAACTCGATCGCACCCGGCAATGGATGCTGGTGCTGGGCCGCAAAAGCGCGAGCGAACGGATCGCCGCCTTCCTGCTCGACATGTCGGAACGGTTGGTGGAACCGGGCTGCGTCACCTTGCCTGATGAGCCGCACCAGACATTCGACCTGCCTTTTTCACGCCAGCAGGTGGCCGATGTCCTTGGCCTGACCATCGAAACGGTCAGCCGCCAGTTCACCAAGTTGAAGACAGAAGGCGTGATCGATCTGCCATCGCGGCGCAGTGTGACCATCCTCAATCGCGAAGAACTGGAAGACCGCGCGGGCTAGTTCTGGTTCGTAAGGCGGGGCCGCACGCGGCCTCGGCGATACTTAGTCCAGCATCCCGGCCAGACGCCCGTGGATGATCCCTTCGGCTTCGGCGACAATCCGGTGCACCAGTTCGGCGCATGTGGGCACGTCGTGGATCAGGCCCTGCACCTGCCCCGCCCAGACGATCCCGTCTTCGACCCGGCCGCTTTCCAGCGTTTCGCGCCCGCGCACGCCCGATACCAGCGGCTGAATATCGGTGAATACCGATTCCGGCCGCGCCAGAATTTCCACCACCTCGTCCGAAATCGCGTTCTTTGCCACGCGCGCGGTGTTGCGGAACTTGCGGAAGATGATGTTGGTTGCCCGTTCATCGTTCGCCACAATGAACTGCTTGATATTGTCGTGGATCGGCGCCTCCTGCGTGGCGCAGAAGCGCGTGCCCATGTTGATCCCTTCGGCGCCCAGCGCCAGCGCGGCGGCCAGACCGCGCCCGTCACCGAACCCGCCGCTGGCCAGCATCGGGATCTTCACCTTGTCCGCCGCTGCCGGAATCAGGATCAGGCCGGGGATATCGTCCTCGCCCGGGTGGCCCGCGCATTCATAGCCATCGATCGAAATCGCATCGACGCCCATCCGCTCTGCCGACAAGGCATGACGCACGGCCGTGCATTTGTGGATCACCTTGATCCCGTGCGCTTTCAGTTCGTCGACATGTTCCTGCGGCTTGTAGCCCGCCGTTTCGACGATCTTGACCCCGGAATCGATAATCGCCTTGCGATATTCGGCATAAGGCGGCGGATTGGTGGACGGCAGCAGGGTGAGGTTTACCGCAAAGGGTTTGTCCGTCATCGTGCGCATGCGGTCCACTTCGGCACGCAGGGCATCGGGCGACGGCTGCGTCAGCGCCGTCAGGATACCCAGTCCGCCTGCATTCGAAACCGCCGAGGCCAGTTCGGCCCGGCCGACCCACATCATCCCACCCTGAACAACCGGATGTTCGATGCCCAGCAGTTCCGTAATGCGTGTCTTGATGGCCATCTGCGGATCTCCCTTGCCGACGCTGAACTTCTGCGGCGCGAATGCCGGTCGGCTGTCCACGCTTCCTTGCCTGTAACGCCGCCTGAATTCAACCGAACGCTTTCGTTCAATTTAAAACGCGTGATTTTACAGGCCCGGCAGCAACTGCCCCCGATGACGCGCCACCGCTTCGACGAGCCATTTTGTGCCTGCACGCACGCGGGCGAGATTGTGCGTGTCCTTGTGCGTCACGATCCAGAAGCTGCGGGTTATCCGTTTTTCGGGCAGGACCGTGCACAGGTCCGGGTTGGGATCGCCCATAAAACAGGGCAGCACGCCGATCCCGCCGCCTTGCGCCAACAGGCGCTGCTGCGCACTGATGCTGGATGACCGGATCGTGGCGGCCAGGCCCGGATGGATTTCATCGAGATAGCGCAGTTCGGGGGCATAGAGCAGATCGGGAATATACCCGATGAGGCGATGCCCCTTTGCCAGATCCTGCGGTTGTTCGGGCGTGCCGTTCTCCGCCAGATAGGCCGGGCTGGCGTAGAGCCGCAGGGCGTAATCCGACAGTTTGCGGGCGATCACGGGTCCCGCCTTGGGCCGCGACAGGACCACGGCAATATCTGCCTCGCGCTTCGACGGGCTGAGAAACCCGCTGTTGGCCACGAGATCGAGCGTCAGTTCGGGATGGGCCGCGGCAAATCCCGCGAGATAGCTGGTGAGGAACCAGGTGCCGAACCCTTCGGATACGCTGATCCGCAAGGTGCCGCTCAACCCGCCGGTACTATTCCCGTCGCCCACTTCGGATGCCGCCAGCGCCATGGCCTCAACGGCGGTCAGCAGGCGTTCCCCGGCTTCGGTCAACACCTGCCCCTCGCGGGTCTGTTCGAACAGGGTCGTGCCCAGTCGCGCCTCCAGCCGCCGCAGGCGCCGCCCGACCGTGGTGGCATCCATGCGCAGCGCGCTGGCCGCCCGCGCCAGTTGCCCTGCACGGGCTATGGCAAGAAACGCCTGATAGTCGCTCCAGTCGATCCCCAGCATCGTCCGCATCCACCTGCATATTTGCAGGTCTTGATCGCAGAATTTGGTGTTGCCTGCAACTAAAGAGCGTTTAACGTCCGCGCCAGAATAATAGAGACTCACCCCCTGCGACAGGTTCGCCCAGAGAGGTTCCCATGCGTCAGATCGACCATTTCATCGTCGGTGGTGCCGGCAGTTCGGCCCGTACTCACGACATTTTCAATCCCAATGAAGGCACAGTGCAGGCGCAAGTTGCGCTGGGTGATGCCGCGCAGCTCGACAAGGCCGTCCAGGCCGCGCTGGCCGCACAGCCCGCATGGGCCGCGACCAACCCGCAGCGCCGCGCCCGGGTGATGTTCAAGTTCAAGGAACTGGTCGAAGCCAATATGGACGCGTTGGCGCACATGCTCTCGTCCGAACACGGCAAGGTGATCGCCGATTCCAAGGGCGATATCCAGCGCGGTCTCGAAGTGATCGAATTCGCCTGCGGCATCCCCCATGTTCTCAAAGGTGAATATACGCAGGGCGCGGGCACCGGCATCGACGTCTATTCCATGCGCCAGCCGATCGGCATCGGTGCAGGCATCACCCCGTTCAACTTCCCGGCGATGATCCCGATGTGGATGTTCGGCGTGGCGATCGCCTGTGGCAACGCCTTCATTCTCAAGCCGTCGGAACGCGATCCTTCGGTGCCGATGCGCCTCGCGGAACTCATGCTTGAAGCGGGCGCGCCCGAAGGCATCCTGCAGGTCGTCCATGGTGACAAGGAAATGGTCGACGCGATCCTCGATCACCCGGCCATCGCCGGCGTCAGCTTCGTCGGTTCGTCCGACATTGCCCATTACGTGTACAATCGCGGCGTGGCTGCGGGCAAGCGCGTGCAGGCCATGGGCGGGGCGAAGAACCACGGTATCGTGATGCCTGACGCCGATCTCGACCAGGTGGTCAACGATCTGGCAGGCGCGGCCTTCGGTTCGGCCGGCGAACGCTGCATGGCACTGCCGGTGGTGGTGCCGGTGGGTGAAGACACCGCCGAACGCCTCAGAGCCAAGCTGATCCCGGCGATCGAAGCGCTCAATGTCGGCATTTCGACCGATCCGGCAGCTCATTATGGCCCGGTCGTGACGCAGGAACACAAGAACAAGGTCGAAGGCTGGATCGCAAAATGCGCCGAAGAAGGCGGCGAACTCGTGATCGACGGGCGCGGCTTCTCCCTCCAGGGTTATGAAAAGGGCTTCTTCGTCGGCCCGACGCTGATCGACCATGTCACCCCGGACATGGACAGCTACCACAACGAAATCTTCGGTCCGGTGCTGCAGATCGTGCGTGCGCCCGATTTCGAAACCGCGCTCGAACTGCCGAGCAAGCACCAGTACGGCAACGGCGTGGCGATCTTCACCCGCAACGGCCACGCAGCGCGCGAATTCGCCGCCCGCGTCAATGTCGGCATGGTCGGCATCAACGTGCCGATCCCGGTGCCGGTGGCCTATCACACTTTCGGCGGATGGAAGCGTTCCGCCTTTGGCGACACCAATCAGCACGGCATGGAAGGCGTGAAGTTCTGGACCAAGATCAAGACGATCACCCAGCGCTGGCCCGACGGTTCGCCGGACGGCGGCAACGCCTTCGTCATCCCGACCATGGGCTGAGATTGAGAACAGGTTCGTGCGCAACGGGATAACGCCGCTTCGGCATGCGTTGTCCCGTTGGACAGAAAGAGGAGATCTATCCATGCGCAAGACCATGATCCCTGCGGCCGTCGCCCTTCTGGCGCTGGCCGCATGCAACGATTCAGGGAATACCGCCGCGTCGTCCTCCGCCGCTAACACTACGGATACCCCGGTTCCGGCCGATCCCGGCGCCCCGTCAAACGGGTCCGCCGCGACACCGCCCAGCGCGACACCAGCCACCTCCCCGACCGACAGTTCCATCCCCGCCGCCCTGCAAGGCCGCTGGGGGCTGGTTCCGGCAGACTGCACCAGCACGCGCGGCGATGCCAAGGGCCTGCTCCGCATCGACGGCACCTCGCTGGAATTCTATGAATCGGTCGGCAAGCTGACGTCGGCCACCAAGCGATCCGACACCAGCCTGCGCGGCACCTTCGCCTTCACCGGCGAAGGCATGAACTGGAACCGCGAGGTCGAACTGCTCGCCACTGACAATGGCAAGACCCTGACCCGCAGCGAGTATGGCGCGGATGCGTTGCCTGGCCCGCTGAAGTATAGCAAGTGCGCCTGAAGGAGGGCCCCATGACCAAGACCTTTATTATCGCACTACCCGCGTTGCTTCTGGCTGGCTGCGCAGCCTCCGAACCGCCCGCAACCCATGCCACCCCGCCCGGCACGTGCAACGCCGAACCGGCGCAGTCGCTGGTCGGATCGACCGCGAGCGAGGCCGTGGGCGCCGAATTGCTGAAACTGACAGGCGCCAACCAGCTCCGCTGGGGCCCGCCCCGTACGCCGATGACGATGGATTACCGGCATGACCGGCTGACTGTCGCCTATGATGACAACCTGAAAATCGAACGCATTACCTGCGGTTGATAGAACAGAGCGAAACGCCATCCCATGACCGCCCAATTCGATCTCACCGATGACCAGTCCGCCATTCAGGACATGGCCCGGCGTTTCACCGCCGATGCCATCACGCCCCATGCGGCGGAATGGGACGAACATCACACCTTCCCTCGCGACACGATCCGCGCTGCCGCCGAACTCGGCTTCGGGGCGATCTATGTCAGCGAGGAATCGGGCGGGATCGGCCTGGGGCGGCTGGAAGCGGCGCTGATCATGGAAGCGATGGCCTATGGCTGTCCTTCCACCAGCGCGTTCATTTCGATCCACAATATGGCCGCGTGGATGATCGACCGCTTCGGTTCGGACACGCTGAAGGCGAAGTATCTGCCCGGCCTGATCACCATGGAATCGATGGGCAGCTATTGCCTGACCGAACCGTCTGCCGGTTCCGATGCCGCGGCGCTCAAAACGCGCGCCGTGCGTGATGGCGATCACTACATCGTCAACGGTTCCAAGCAGTTCATTTCGGGCGGTGGCGAGAATGACCTCTACGTCACCATGGTCCGTACGGGCGAAGACGGGGCGAAAGGCATCTCCTGTCTGGTGATCGGCAAGGACATGCCCGGCGTCAGCTTCGGCGCGCAGGAACGCAAGCTGGGCTGGCATTCGCAGCCTACCGCACAGCTTATCCTCGAAGACGCACGCATCCCGGTTGAAAACCTCGTCGGCGGCGAAGGCGAAGGCTTCAAGATCGCCATGACCGGGATTGACGGCGGGCGGCTGAACATCGGGGCCTGTTCGCTGGGTGGCGCGCAGCGCGCGCTCGACGAAGCGGTGGCCTATACCAAGGATCGCAAGCAGTTCGGCAAGGCCATCGCCGAATTCCAGAACACCCAGTTCAAGCTGGCCGAAATGGCCACGGAACTGGAAGCCGCGCGTGCGCTGCTCTATCTCGCGGCGACCAAGGTCACTGCGAATGCCCCCGACAAGACCCGCTTTGCCGCGATGGCCAAGATGTTCGCCACCGAAACCGGATCGCGCGTGGTGGATCGGGCGCTGCAACTGCACGGCGGCTATGGCTATCTCATGGACTACCCAATCGAACGCCTGTGGCGCGATCTGCGCGTCCATTCCATCCTTGAAGGCACCAACGAAGTCATGCGGCTGATTGTCGGCCGCGACCTTCTGCGCGACTGAAACCGATCCAGAGGCAAAGACCCACGCATGACTGACGAAGTTCACATTCACGTCCATGGCCCGGTCGGGCACATTTCGCTCAACCGCCCCAAGGCAATCCATTCGCTAACCCTGCCGATGTGCGAAGCGATGACGCAGGCGCTTCTTGCCTGGCGCGATGACGATGCGATCCAGGCGGTGATCGTCGACCATGCCGAAGGACGCGGATTCTGCGCGGGAGGCGATGTCACCCTGCTGCGGCGTTCGGCACTGGAAGATGGCGGCGCATCGGCGGCGCATTTCTTCGATGTCGAATACAAGCTCAACACCCTGATGTTCACCTATCCCAAACCGATTGTCGCCTTCATGGACGGCATCACCATGGGCGGCGGCGTCGGCATTTCCCAACCCGCGCGCTATCGCGTGGCCACGGAAAATACGCGCTTCGCCATGCCGGAAACTGGCATCGGGCTGATCTGCGATGTCGGCGGCGGCTGGTATCTGTCCCGCCTGCCCGGGCAAACCGGCAAGTTCCTCGGCCTTACCGGCGCGCGGCTCGATGGCGCGGAATGCCGCGCGGTCGGGCTCGCCTCACACTATCTGCCTGCCGAAACGCTGGCAGAGGCCAAGGCGCGGATCATTGCCGATCCTGCCGCGATCGCGCAGATTCTTGCCGATCTTTCCATCGAACCGCCCGCCGCGCGCATTCTCGCCAACCGCGATGCCATCGATACGCTGTTCGCCCCGGCCACATATGAAGCCATTCTGGCCGCCTTGCAGGCCGATGGCGGCGACTGGGCGGCCAAGGAACTGGCCACGCTTGCCACCAAGAGCCCCTATGCCTGCAAGCTGGTGCTGCGGCAGCTGGAACTGGGCGGCGCGGCGCAAACGTTTGCTGACAATATGGCCATCGAATATCGCGCCTCGGGCCGCGCGGTTCTCTTGCCCGATTTCGCCGAAGGCGTGCGCGCCCTGCTGGTCGACAAGACCAACGACCCGCAGTGGCAACCCGCCACACCCGAAGATGTCAGCACCGCGATGGTCGATGCCGTCTTCGCCCCGTTGCCCGCAAATCAAGAGTGGAAACCCCTATGAGCTACGAAACGATTCTGGTTGAGACACGCGGCGCGGTAACCCTGATCACGCTGAACCGCCCCAAGGCGCTCAATGCCCTGAACACGCAGGTTCTGGCGGACCTGACACAAGCCTTCGCCGCTTTCGAGGCAGACCCGGCGCAACGCTGCGCGGTGCTGACCGGTTCGGGGGAAAAGGCCTTTGCCGCAGGCGCCGACATCAAGGAAATGGCTGACAAACCGGCAGCCGATTTCTTTCTGGAGGATTTCTTCGCGGGCTGGACGTCCGACCTGGTCAAGAAAGTGCGCAAACCCTGGATTGCGGCGGTCAACGGCTTTGCGCTGGGTGGCGGATGCGAACTGGCGATGATGGCCGATTTCATCATTGCCGCGGACACCGCCAAATTTGGCCAGCCCGAAATCAAGCTGGGCGTAGCCCCCGGCATGGGCGGTTCGCAGCGCCTGACCCGCGCCGTCGGCAAGTCCAAGGCCATGGAAATGTGCCTGACCGGACGGATGATGGATGCCGCCGAAGCCGAACGTTCGGGGCTGGTCACCCGCGTGGTGCCGCTGGCCGATCTGCTGGAAGACGCGCTCAAAACCGCGGAAACCATTGCTTCGATGCCGACCATGGCCGCGATGATCAACAAGGAAATGATCAACGCCGCCTATGAAACCACGCTGGATCAGGGCCTGTTGCACGAACGCCGCCTGTTCCAGATCCTGACCGCCACGGAAGACAAGGTCGAAGGGATGAACGCCTTCGTCGACAAACGCGCTGCACAATGGAAGGGCCGCTGAGCCACCGCTGCCGCACCTGAATTGGGAGAATACCTGATGAAAATCGCCGTTATCGGTCTCGGCAACATGGGTGGCGGGATGGCCGCCAATCTGGCGAAAGCCGGCCATGATGTGAATGCCTTCGACCTCAGCCCCGATGCGCTGGCCCGCGCGAAGGACAATGGCTGCACCCCGTTCCAATCGGTGCGCGATGCCGTGGCCGGTGTCGATGCCGTGGTGTCGATGCTGCCCAACGGCGCCATTGTCGAGAGCGTCTATACCACCGACGTGCTGGGCCATGCGCCCACAGCGGCGTTGCTGCTCGATTGTTCGACGATCGACGTCGCCACGGCCCGCAAGGTGGAAGATGCGGCATCGGCGGCGGGTTACGCCATGGTCGATGCGCCCGTTTCGGGCGGGATCGCGGCCGCCAATGGTGGCACGCTGACCTTCATGGTCGGCGGCGGCGGCGATGCCTTCGCCCGCGCCGAACCGATCCTGTCGGCCATGGGCAAGGCGGTGATCCATGCGGGCGATGCCGGTGCCGGGCAGGCTGCCAAAATCTGCAACAACATGATTCTGGGTGCGACCATGGTCGCCACCTGCGAAGCCTTCAAACTGGCGGAACGCTTGGGCCTCGACCTGCAGACCTTCTACGACATTTCGTCCAAGGCCTCGGGCCAATCGTGGTCAATGACCAGCTATTGCCCGGTACCCGGTGTCGGCCCGCAGAGCCCGGCCGACAACGATTATCAGGGCGGTTTTGCCACCGCGCTGATGCTGAAAGACCTGAAGCTGGCCATGGAAGCGGCTCAGACGGCGGGCAGCGATACCCCGATGGGTCTGCGCGCGCGCGAACTGTACGAAGCCTTCGACGCCGCGGGCAATGGCGGGCTGGACTTCTCGGCCATCATCCGAACGCTCTGACCGCAGGGCAAGCCCGCAAGGGCTGAATCAGGGGGCCATCCGCAAGGATCGGCCCCCTTTGTTTTGCGGTCCGGGGTCCATACGACGGCCCGTTCCGATCACTCCGCCGTGAACAGTTTCTGGAACTGGCGCGGCTGCGCCCGCAGGAGCTGGTCCGCCACCTTGATGCTGGCACCGAGATGCGCGGCGGCGTGCCATGGCCAGCGTGGATCGTAGAGGATCGTGCGGGCAAGGCCGACCACATCGGCATCGCCGGTCCCGACAATCGCTTCCGCGTGATCGAAATCGGTGATCAGCCCGACAGTGAACACCGGCATGGTCACCGCCTGCCTGACCACCCGGCCCAGCGGCACCTGATACCCCGGCCCGATCGGTAGCCGCTGGTGTTCATGCAGGCCAGCGCTCGACACATCGATCGCCGCGCATCCGCGCGCCTCGAGCGCCTGCGCATAGGCCGCGGTCTGCTGCACGTCCCAGCCGCCCTCCATCCAGTCGGTCCCCGATACGCGCACCATGACAGGCACTTGCCCGGATACCGCATCCTGCACCGCGTCGAACACCTCCAGCGGGAAACGCATGCGGTTTTCGAGGCTCCCACCATAGGCATCCTCGCGATGGTTGGAGAGCGGAGAGAGGAATTCGTGCAGGAGATAGCCATGCGCCGAATGGAGCTGGACCATATCGAACCCCAGCCGCACCGCGCGCCGGGCCGCTTCGGCAAAGGCATCGCGAATGCGCGCCATCCCTTCGGCATCGAGCGCGGCGGGCGGGTTGTCGGCCGCGGCAAAGGGGATCGCGCTGGGCGCCACCGTTTGCCATCCCAGCGGATCGGATGGCGGCAGCTGCGCCCCGCCATCCCAGGGCTTCGCACAGGAGGCCTTGCGCCCGGCATGGGCCAGTTGGATCGCGATCGGCATGTCGGAATATTTGCGCACGCCTTCCAGCACGCGGGCCATGGCCGCTTCGGTCGCATCGTCCCACAAGCCGACATCGCCGTAAGTAATGCGCCCTTCGGGAACCACCGCACTCGCTTCGACCACCAGCATCCCGGCGCCCGACAGCGCGAGATTGCCGAGATGGATCAGGTGCCAGTCGGTCATTTTCCCATCATCGGCGGTATACTGGCACATCGGCGCGATGACGATACGGTTGCGCAGTTCCAGCGCGCCCAGCCGGATGGGTTCGAACAGCCGGGGTGCACTCATCATTGTCTCCGAATTGGAAGAAAGGTCGAAACCGTGTCTGCACGCAGACCACGGGGCCTGTCCACCATGGGGAAGCAAGAAAAAGCCCGGGCCTGCAACTCCTGAAGAGCTGCGGGTCCGGGCGAGTATTAAAGGACACGCGCCAACGGGGAGAGGTCGGGCGCGGTCCTGCCAGCCCACGCACCGCAGGTTGCGCATGAGCAAGAGCGAGAACGGGATATGCAGGCGGGGCTACCGATCCGCCCGCATATCCCGTTCTGCGACTCTATTGGCACTAATGATAATTATTCGCAATAGCTAATTTAGATTTGCATCGCTGCCCCGGAATCCGCGCATGCGCCCTGCCCTATATACGCGTGCTGATTATACGTGCCCCTTTCCCCGCCCCACACGCGGCATGCCCGCAATTGTCGCAGCGCGGTCAGCGGTCCGGCACAGTCCGTTACATTTTATGACCAATTGCCCCCTGCCCGGCATAGTCCTGCGACAAGCCCGGGGTAGTTTCTCCTCATGCCCCGGTTGGGGGCCACAGATTTCGAAGGAGACCACCATGAAGAAGTTGATCGCAGCAGCCATCGCCCTGTCGATGATCGGCACGTCCGCCATGGCAGCGCCGTATCAGGGCAACGCCAACGGCAACCGCGGCCACGTGGAACAGTCCTACAAGCAGCATTCGGCCAAGCCCGGTTCCTACAAGCAGAACAGCTATAAGGGGAACGGCTACAAGCAGAGCGACTATCGGCAGAACAACGGCAAGTATCAGACCCGGAACCACTATAACCAGTGGAAGAAAGGTGACCGTTTCGACCGCAACCGGGCCACGAACTACCGCGTGATCAATTCGCCCCGCGACTATCGCCTCTACAATGCCCCTCGCGGTTACCAGTGGGTCCGGTCGGGTAACGATGCAGTACTGATCGGCATCACCAGCGGTATCGTGTCGGCCATCATGGCCAATGTGATCCGCTAACCCGCAGGGTCCGCAACACACCCCCGGTCCGCAAGGGCCGGGGGTATTCGTTTGCATACGCGACGGTTGCGCAGGCATCAGTTGTACAGGGTCATGGCGGATCGCGGATTGCCGTTGTAGAGCGGCGCCATGACCCCTGCGAAAATCCAGCGAGGAACACCGGCCTACCGGCGCCTGTCCCTCTCGATGCTGCTCGCGGGCCTCGCCACTTTCGCGACCTTCTATTGCGTGCAGCCGCTGCTGCCCCTGTTCAGCAGGGATTTCGGCAAGAACGCGGAGGAAGCGAGTCTGGTCGTGTCGATCACGATCGGCCCGATGGCGGTTGCCTTGCTGGTGGCCGGTATGGTGTCCGACCGGGTGGGCCGCCGCCCGCTGATGATCGCCTCGCTATTTCTGGCCGCCCTGTTCACGCTGCTCTGCTCCATCGCCAATGGCTGGACCATGTTGCTGGCCCTGCGCCTGCTGGTCGGCGTCGCACTGGCGGGCGTTCCGGCAGTGGCCATGGCCTATATTGTCGAGGAAGTGGACGATGCGTCGGTCAGCCATGCCATGGGCCTCTATATCGGGGGCACCGCCATTGGCGGCATGTCGGGCCGGTTTCTCGGCGGATTCATGGCCGATATGGCGGGCTGGCAAGCTGCATTGGCCGCGACCGGGCTATTCATGCTGATCGCCGCGCTGGCGTTCTGGCGGTGCACCCCGCCTTCCGCGCATTTCACCCCGCGCACCGTCTCTTTTGCCGCGTTTCGCGCGGGGACAGCGCGCCTGTTTCGCGATCGTGCGATTCCCCTGCTGTTTGCGGAATCCTTCCTGCTGATGGGGGCCTTCGTCAGCATCTACAACTATCTCGGCTATCGCCTCAGCGCCGCGCCCTATGGCTTCAGCCAGACGCTGGTCAGCGCGATCTTCATTCTCTACGTGCTCGGTTCGGCCAGTTCCACGCTGGCTGGCACGCTGGCCGGACGTTTGGGCCCACGCCGCGTGCTGTGGGGTTTCCTGCTCATGATGCTGGCCGGGATCGGGATCACGGTCTTTGCCCCGCTGGCACTGGTGATCCTTGGCACCGCCGTTGTTACCGTCGGCTTCTTCGGCGCGCATTCGATCGCGTCGGCATGGGTGGGACGGCGCGCCCGTGCCGACCGGGCGCAGGGATCGTCGTTCTATCTGTTCTTCTACTATCTCGGCGGCAGTGTGCTGGGGTCAGTCGGCGGCTTTGCCTGGACCCATGCGGGATGGCCGGGGGTCGCGACCTTCACAGCCGCGCTGATCGCGCTGGCCACGCTGATCGGGCTGCAACTGGCCCGGATCGAACCCCTGCCCCCGGAAGGCAGCCCCGCCCGCTGAACGGCCCGTCAGAACGGGAAAAACACCAGAATAGCCGTGATCGCCACCGCGCCGGTCAGCACATTCAATGGCAGGCCCATCCGCACGAAGTCCATATAGCGATACCCGGCCATCTGATAGACGATGACATTGGTCTGATACCCGAACGGCGTGGCAAAGGCCGCACTGGCCGCCATCATCACCGCCACGATAAACGGGCGCGGGCTCACCCCCATGCTTTCCGCCAGGGCCACCGCAATCGGCGTGACCAGCACCGCCACCGTGGCGTTGGACAGCAGTTCGGTCAGCACCATGGTGACGATATAGAGCATGACCAGCGCCACCAGCGGGCTCAGCCCGTGGACCGAATTGATCAGCACATCCGATGCCTGTGCGGCCAGCCCGCTCTGCTCGATCGCGATCCCGATCACCACCATCCCGGCGATCAGGATCAGGATATCCGGCTTGAGCCCGCGATAGGCCTCGTCCGCGCTGATCACGCGCAAAAGGATCAGCAGCACCGCCCCGGCAAAGGCAGTGGCGGCAATCGGCGCGACATTCATTGTTGCCAGCACGATCGCCCCGGCAAACGTGCCGAGCGCGGCCCAGGCCTTCCACGGCACCAGCGGGCGGCGTTCTTCGAACACATGGGCATCGCCGACTTGCGCATTGCCGATATGCGTTTCGTCCATATGGAACGAGGAGGGCACCGGCGCCTGATCCGGTTCATCCTGATAACGGATCAGGCGCCCGCTGAAGAAGTAGAGATAGACCCCGCCCAACAGCGCCATCGGCAGGCCTACCGGCGTGATCTCAAAAATGCCGAAGCGCGGTTGCCCCGCAACGGCGGCCATATCATCGACAATCAGATTGGTGGACGTGCCGATCAGGGTACAACAGCCTGTCAGCACCGTGATGTAGGACAAGGGCATCAGGAAACGCTTGGGCGACAGCTTCATCGCGTTGGACACATCGCGAATAACCGGCGCCGCCAGCACGACAATCGGGGTGCTGTTGAGGAAGCACGAGGCCGACCCGATCATGGTCAGCATCAGCCAGATTCCCGCCGCCCCCAACCTGCGGCACATCCTGACCGCCAAGATGATCGCACGGTCCAGCAGACCGGACAGTTCCAGCGCGTAAACAATCACGAACAGCGATGCGAGCGCGATAATCGCCGGGCTGGCGAATGCGCCCTGCACATCCACCGGCCGCACGACCCCGGTCATCAACAGCACCGCCGAACCGGCCAAGGCCACGACATCAGCGCGCAACCTGTCCCAGATCAGCATGCCGACCACGGCAGCAAGAACAACCAGCGTGAGGATCTGATCTGCAGTCATCCCCTGTTGCGTTCCCCTGCCGGGGCATGAGTGTCAAGGATAATGCACTGAATTTCCTCTTTCCTCTGTCGCCTGCGACACGGGTTTGTTATGCCCCGTCCATGGTCGAACCCGAAGCCAGAACCAGCCGGATTGCCATTGCGCTCGGCTTTCTTGCGGTGCTTGCCGTGGGCGGCGGCGGGTTCCTGCTGGGCAAGACGTTCGCCCCACCTGCACCGCAGCAAGAAACCCCCGCCACGCCGGTCAAACCCGCGCCACTGCCTGCCGAAAATCCGCTGCTGGCGCGCGGCGATCTGATCACGCTGGCGAACCGTTCCGCCGATGCCTTCGCCAATGGCCAGCCCTTGCCGCTGGACGTGCGCACTGCGGTGGGGCGGCGCTTCGACATCCTTCTGCCATTCGGCTGCGACGGACCATCCACCGAAACCCGCGAACACCGCGCATACTGGACTTACGAAGAAGGCCGCAGCCGCCTGCGGGTAGAGGCAAAGCCCGCGGAATGGACCGCGCAGGACTGGAATCTGGGCGACGCGCCCGCGCTCAAGGGGGCCACGCTTCAAGGTATCGAGGGTTTCTGGATAACCCGTCCCTGGTCGAGCGAGGGCACATGCGCTGCGCATCCCGCCCCCCCGGCTTCGGCTCCCGTGCCCACAGCAGCGGCAGAGGAAACCCCTAAGCCTGCATCCGATCAGAATCTGCCCGCCAATCTTCCGGGCGAACCGGAAGAAACGCTGGCCATCGCGCAGTTTTTTACGGCGGACGGCGCGCCCGGCATCCGCCGTTCGGGGCGGCCCTACAGCATCGTCGCGCGGATCGCCCCCGATCAGTTCAATGCCGCGCAAGGATTCCGCCTGCGCCTGACCGGGCGGATCGATCGCACGCCCACCGGCGAGCCGGTGCAATGCGTTCAGCGGGGCGGCGCGGACCAGCGGCCCGCCTGCGTGATTGCCACCGTGCTGGATGAAGTGCGGGTGGAAAACCCCGCCACCAGCGCGACGCTCGCCACGTGGAGCGCCACGCACACCGCCCGCTAGCGCCTAGCGGGTAATCCGCACCTCCTCGATATCGCCGGTGAAGGGAAACCGGCCGGTGTAGCCCTTCCCCACGGGCGTGCCGCAATTCTGCCCCACGCAGAATGCCCCCAGATAGGATGGCATGAAAATGCGCGGCACGGGGCCACTGCCGACCTCCGTGCCATTGACCAGCAGGTGGCCGATCTGCGTGCCATTCTCCGCCGCCAGCACGAACGAAACCTCGGCCGGGCCAGCAGGCAGCGCCGCAGCCGAACGGATGGTATCGTAGCGCACATCCGCGAAATTGTTCTCGTAAACGAGATAGCCGTCCTTGAGATAGAGTGTGAAACCGCCATCGCGCGCGCCGTTGGAGGCGATCACCCCTTGCGCACCCTGCGCTGGCACCGTGATTTTCGCATCGATCCGGTGCGGGCCGATCAGCATCGGCATGCCGTAGAGCGAGGGGATCGGCGCACCGCCACGCTTGAACACGAATTCCTTGCGCCCGCGTTCCAGCGAAGGCTGGATGTTCATCAGCGTGGAACTCATCGTCTGCAGGGTCAGTGGCGTAGCTGAATTGCGCGCGGATTCGCTTTCGTAAAGCGCCTGCAGTTCCTTCAGCTTTTCAGGATTGCGTGCCGCCAGATCGGTGGCTTGCGAGAAATCCTGGTCGAGATTGTACAGTTCCCACTTGTCCGCGCTGAGCGGCTTGTCCGCCTCGTGCAACAACCACGGGGTGTGATGGCGCGCGCCCGCCATCCATCCATTGGAGTAAATTCCGCGATTGGCATGCATTTCAAAATATTGCGTTCGTGGCGCCTGCGGCGCAGCGCCCTTGAAAGAGGTCGCGAAGCTGATGCCGTCGATGCTCATCTGGTCCACCCCGTCAACCGCTTGGGGCGGGATGATCCCGATGATCTCGTACAGCGTCGGCGCCACGTCGATCACATGCGTCCAGGTGGAACGGATTTCACCGCCCTTCGCGATATGGCCCGGCCAGCTCACCACCATCGGGTTGCGCACACCGCCCAGATGCGATGCGATCTGCTTGGTCCACTGGAATGGCGTATCGCTGGCCCAGGCCCAGGCGCTGGCGAAATGGTTGTCGGCCTTGTCACCGCCCAAATCGCCCATCCGGGCAAGCTGCTGGTCCAGCGGCTGCCCCTTGCCGGTGATCATGTCGAAGAGATTGCGATCCGATCCGTCCAGCCCGCCTTCTGCCGACGCGCCATTATCGCCCATGATGTAGATCACCAGCGTATTGTCGCCGCCCGGCCCCTTGCGCGCTTCCGCGATCATCCGGCCCACTTCGTAATCGGTCTGTTCAAGGAACGCGGCATAGACTTCCATCTGCCGCGCATAGAGCCGTTTGGCATCCGTGCTCATCGCATCCCATGCGGGCAGTTCGGCCGGGCGTTCGGTCAGTTTGGCGTGCTTGGGAATGATGCCCAGTTTCTTCTGCCGGGCGAAAGTCAGCTTGCGCATGGCATCCCAGCCGCCGTCGAACTTGCCGCGATACTTCGCGATCCATTCTGGCCCGACCTGGTGCGGCGCATGTGTCGCCCCCGGCGCGAAATAGAGAAAATAGGGCTTGCCCGGCGCCAGCGACTGGTGGGTATGCAGCCAGTTGATCGCATCGTCGGCCATGTCGGTATTGATGTGATAGCCCGGCTTTTCCGGTGCGGTCTGCGACACCGTGTTACGATAGAGGATCGGTTGCCACTGGTCCGCTTCCCCGCCCATGAAGCCGTAGAAATACTCAAACCCCAGCCCCGTGGGCCAACGGTCGAACGGACCCACCGGGCTGGCTTCCCAGTTGGGCGTATTATGCCACTTGCCAAAAGCCGATGTGCTGTACCCGTTATCCTTCAGCACGCGCGCGACCGAGGCGGCCGAGCGGGGCCAGATGCCGTTATAGCCATCGACCGGCTTTTCCTGCCCCGAAACATTGCCGAATTGCACGCGATGCTGATTACGTCCGGTCAGCAGCGCCGCGCGTGTGGGGGAGCAGACCGCCGTGGTGTGGAAACGGTTGTAACGCAGCCCTTCCCCGGCGAGTTGGTCAAACACGGGCGTGGCGATCGGCCCGCCAAACGAACTGGCAGCCCCGAACCCGACATCATCCAGCAGAATGAGAATGACATTCGGTGCGTTCTTCGGCGCTTCCGGCTGTTTCCAGTCTGCCACCGCCTGCGGGGCGGCATCCTGCGCCGCCAGTGGGCTGCCCATCATCGCCCCCAGCGCGATCGCCATACCCCCCGCCATTGTGCGCAAACGCCTGCTGCCCATCGAAACTCCCCTTCTGTGTTTGCCGTTCCGGCCTCTGCCGCGAAGCCGCGAATTCCGCCTTGTTCGTTGATTAAGTGTTGCCACTTAACAAACTTGTTCCTAATGCGGCGGCGTTTCGCCCACAAGCGAAAATCGCCATCCATCGGGAGCGATCATGTTCGAAAGCCGACGCTGCACCATTCCCGACATCACCGGCCAGGAAGGCACGCGCGAGCGGTTGATGATGGCGGGTGAGGCGCTGATGGGCCGCCGCGGGCTGGGCGAAGTCCCGCTGGAAGAAATCGCGGTCCGCGCCCAGCAGCGCAACAAATATGCCGTGCAGTACCATTTCGAAAGCCGCGAAGGACTGGCGCAGGCAATCATGGATGTGCGTTTCCGGCGGATCGAAATGCGCCGTGGAGAACTGCGCCGGGTGATCGATCCCGACGATCTCGACGCCATTTTTGCCGCGTTTCTCTTCCCGCTGGCCGAACAGACGGATCACATGGGAAACCGCTCTTTCGCGCGCTTTCTTCTGCAATTCATCGCACGCGATGAACCGCTGAAACAGATCATGCATCCGGTCACGGCGGCACAGGACACCAGCCCCACAGTGGCGCTGTTCACATTGGCCTGCGCGGCATCGGGCATCGATGCAGGGGCGCTGTATCAGCGGATTCAGCTGTTTCTGCCGGTGCCCCTGCGCTTTCTTGCCGACCAGCCGGGTGGGCTGGATCAGCCCGTCATCCCGGAAGGCTTCCCGGCCCTGATCCGGATGTTGACGGCGGCCCTGTCTGTCAGGGTGTGAATATCCCCTGGCCCGAACGAGAAAGGGCGGGACCGAAGCCCCGCCCTTTCCTTTGCTATCCTGCGTTGGTCAGAAAGCGAAATTGACTTCCAGACCATAAGTCCGGCCATTGATGTACTGGATCGTCTGCACGATCGCCGTCGGACCGAACAGGCCCACATCGTCCTTGTCGAACAGGTTCTGGCCCCACAGGGATACGCCGACTTTCGAACCGAACACCGGCATATCGACCAGACCGATACGCCCATCAACAATCCAGTGCGCCTTGGAAACGGCGCGTGCCGCAAGGTCTGCACCGTCAGGCGGGAACGTACCCAGCGCCACCGTAGAACGATAGCGCGCATCGAGCCGCGCCATGGCATGACCGCCCGATGAAAACTCGGGGAAATTGTACTGACCCGAGAGACGCATGTTCCATTTCGGCGAATAGGTCGGCTGCGCCAGATCGGCAACGTTTTCCACGCCGCCGCCAGCAGCAGCCGAGAAGTATTCCTTGTACTTGAAGTTGGTGTAGCCGAAGTTCGCTTCCAGCGTCAGACCATCGGTTGGAACGGCGGTGAATTCCGCTTCCCAACCCCAAATCCGCGCCTTGCCCGCGTTTTCGAAACGTTGCACGCCATCCTGGAACGTCTGGATCTGCATGTCCTTGTAGTCCATCAGATAGGCGGACAGGTTGGCACGCAAACGCCGGTCGAACAATTCGGTTTTCAGACCGAGTTCGTAAGACGTCAGCTTTTCCGGATCGTAGGGGATGGCGCTCAGGATACCGCCGGCCACATAACCGGTCGAAATCTTCGCATAACCGGTGATATCACTGGTCGGACGATAGGTCGCGATTGCGGTATAAGTGAATTCGTTGAACGTCTTGCGATAGGTGCCCGGCGGCAGGATGCCCCCGCTGCCCAGCCCAGGCGCGCCGGTCGCAATCAGTTCCATCTTGCGCTTGTCCTTGGTGAAACGGCCACCAAGCGCGATGTCGAATTTGTCGGTAACGTGGAACGTGCCCTGCGCATAGGCAGCGTAGGACTTGTTCGTGGCGATATTGACGTTGATCCCGCTGCCGAACACCGAGTCAAACGGTGTCGGAACGACCATGCCATTCACTGTCGGCTGCATCACCCCAAGCACGTTCATGGCTGGTGACCGTTCACGGAAATAGAATGCCCCGAACGTCATGTCGAACACGCTGCTGGTATAGATGCCCTGCAATTCCTGCGTGAACTGCTTCTGCGAGGTGCTACGGGCCGTCAGCAGGGTGTAAAGCCGATCGTTCGGGCCTGGCGCGTTGGCGGGATTGAGAATAATCGCCATCTTTTCGGGCGTGGTCAGCGTCTGGCTCAACAAGGTACCGAGTTGCAATGGCGTGAAGCGCAGGCCACCCGTACCGGCAAGGTCGAAGGCGTTGGGCTTCTGCTTGAACTTGCGATAGCCGGAAATGCTCTTGAACGTGAGATTGTCGCTCGCTTCCCAAGCCAGTGTCAGGTTGTGCCCCTGCACGGTCAGCGGCTGCACCGATGTCGAGTTGGCCACCGTTTTCAGCGGATGGCTCCCCACAAGATTGGTCGTCCCACCAAAGTATGGCTGCAGGGCAAAAATACCCGCAGTCATACCGGCGAGCGCCCCGGTGTGGCCCAGCACCTGCACCGGCGCACCCACCGTCTTGCTGTCGGTATAATCGAAGCGGTAATCCGCCGTCACACTGCCCAGATCGAGATGTGCAGCCAACTGGAATGCATCGACATTGCGCGCGCCCAGACGATCCGCATAAGTCAGCGTCCCGAAGCTCGGGATGCGGAGGCTGTAATTCATCTTCTGGCCGCCGAGGATATTCTTCATCCAGCCGTGCGATTCATCGTGCAGGTAGGAGAACTTCATCGATAGCGGGCCCATGGCGGGCAGGTTCACCGTTGTGCGCAGACGCAGGGAATCCTGATTGCCGTAGGACGCCATTGCCTTGACGCCGAATTCACCCGTGGGTTTGGCCGTGACGAGGCTGATCGCGCCGCCCGTGGCATTGCGTCCGAACAGGGTGCCCTGCGGACCGCGCAGGACTTCGACCTGCTGGATATCGGCAAGATCGAAAATCGCGCCCACCGAACGGCCGATGTACACACCATCGAGATAGACGCCGATCTTGGGGTCTACCGCGTTATCGGACGTACCCGAGTTGATCCCGCGCATGGAGATGGTCGGGATCGACTGGATGCCCTGCGATGAAATCTGCAGGTTCGGCGCAAGCCCCGAAAGGTTCTGCACGTCCTTGACGCGCATGTTGTCCAGTGTGTTGCTGTCCAGCGCGGTAACGGCAACAGGCACATCCTGGATGTTTTCCGCACGCCGCTGCGCCGTCACCACGATTTCGCCGAGACCGCCGGATCGCGCGCCCTGTTCTTCTGTTGCCTGGGCTGCTGCCAGACCTGGCATTGCGACACATGCCACAATCGCAACCGCTGCGGATTGCACCAGCAGATTGTTCTTTTTCATCCTCCCAACCTCTCCTTTTTACAGTGGTTTTTACTTCGTCATTTTTATTACGTAAGTAATGCATCAAATCACTGAATCATAATTTCCAGACCGCCTGATTATTCAGGTCACATCCGGAAACAGGCGACAGAAATCGCCGAAAAACGCCCTTGCAAAGGGATGACTTCAGCCATGCAAAGAACCGGACCTGCCGAATATTTCACTACGTCCACCATGGCGCGCACTGACAAGATTATCGGGATTATCCGTCCGCCGGATCAACGGGAATATCGGCAACGCCTGATTGCCCCCATCCAACGGCTTACACGCAAAGCCACCTCCCTCGCTATTTTATTACTTTATGGCACGTATTGTTACCGCCGATTTCCAGATTCGCAAGATGCAAATCCGCATTAAGGCAACGCCATGCCCGACCGATGCCAAACTGCATCAATTGCGCGCGTTACGAGATACTCAGACGCGCAAAGAATGCGACCGGGTTATCGTTTTCTTGGCGCATCGGACAATGCGTCCTATCGAGGCATCGAACGCACCACCGGAACAAATGAGTAGCCGCCACCATGCCCGTTACGGAATTGCCTGCCCTGCTCGGCATCATGGATCTTGTAGGCATCGCAATCTTCGCGCTGTGCGGTGCGGTGCTTGCCGCGCGGCTGCAGCAGACATTCGTCACCATGGCGTTCTTTGCATTGGTGACCGGCGTTGGCGGCGGATCGGTGCGCGACCTGCTGATCGGCGCCCCGGTGTTCTGGATTCACGACCCGTGGGTGGCGCCGGTCTGCATGGGCATTGCCATACTGGTCTGGTTCACCCCGCACCGCCTGTGGGACGGGGCCTTGCTCGAATGGGCTGATGCCGCGGGGCTGGCGGCCTATGCCGTGCTGGGTACGGCCAAGGCGCTCGAATATGGCGTGGCCCCTGTGACTGCGGCCCTGATGGGGGTCATCACCGGCTGCGTGGGGGGCATCATCCGCGATATTCTGGCCGGGCGCCCCTCGATCGTGATGCGGCCGGAACTCTATGTCACCGCCGCCGCGTTGTCCGCCATTCTCTGCGCAGTCGGCACAGTTCTGGATGGAACCAACTGGCTGGTCTGGGGCCTATCTGCCGCCGCTGGCTTTGCCCTGCGCGGCGCAGCCATTCACTGGGGCCTTGCGATTCCCGCCTATCGCCATCGCTGAGACCCATCGGCCCGATATCGGGATAACCGACCCAATCAAAGATCCGCACAGCGGACATCAATGGAGAGAGAAACCACGATGCAATACACAGTCTGCACCGCGCGCCGCCTGCGCCGCCTGGCCATACTGGCCGCAACACTTCTGACCACTGCGGCGACCGCAGGCGGCACCCACCCCGCCTTCGTACCCGACGTGAAAGACACGGCTGCGGCAGGGTGGACCAAGGCACCAGAAGCCAAACCGGAAACGATCCGTTTCGCGGTGATTGGCGATCGCACCGGCCTTGCCCGTCCCGGCGTGTTCGAACAGGCGGTGAAACAGGCTGACGGGCTAAGGCCCGAATTCGTCATCAACGTCGGCGATCTCATCGAAGGCTACACCTCCGACGCGGGCGAACTGGCCCGGGAATGGCAGCATATCGACGCCGCCATCGCCGCGACCAAAACACCGTTCTTCTTCGTTGCCGGCAATCACGATATCGGCAACCAGTTGATGCTGGACTATTGGCGCGAAAAGCGCGGCGAACCCTACTACGCCTTCACCTGGAAGGGGGCACTGTTCCTCGTGCTCGACACCGAAGACCCGCCTGTCGACATGCCGGGCGATTACGCGGCCCAGTTCCACACGCTGGCCAAGGCCATGCAGACCGACCCCAAAGGCACGGAAGCCAAATTGCACGAAGTGCTGGCGGGCGTGAACGCCAGCCGGGGCAGCGGCGAATCAGACCCCGCGATGAAAGCGATGGAAGGCGCGCGCTTCAGCGAAAAGCAGGTCGCATGGGCGCTGGACGTGCTGGCGCGGCACAAGAACGCACGTTGGACATTCGTGCTTATGCACAAACCCGCATGGACGCTGAATTCCGCCGAATTCACCCGCATCGAAACCGCGCTGGGCACGCGCGGCTATACCGTGATCGCCGGGCACAACCATTACTACAAACAGGAAACCCGCAATGGCCGCGATTACCTGACCATGGGCACCGCCGGGGCGGTATCGCACCAGCATGGCCCGGGCGAGATGGATCACCTCGCGTGGATCACCGTGGATGATGCGGGGCCTGCCATCTCGCTGTTGAAGCTCAACGGCATTCTCGACCGCAACGGCGAAAGCGGGCAGACGCTGGCGAAATAACGCGCCTCAGCGCACTTCGGCCCCCCGGACGACAATGTCGACAATATGTTCGATATCGATCGTCCGGGCGGGCAGCGAACTGAACAATTTGCCGTAGATGATCGCGCCCACCGCGATATCGAACAGGGCATCGCTGTCCACCGCGTGCCGCACCATGCCCTGCGCCTTGCCCTTGTCGATCGTCTGGCGGAACGCGGTGCGGGCGTCCCGCTCCAGCCCGGCTTCCAGTTCGCCGCGCAACGCAGGGTCGCGCTGCCATGCGACCAGCGCCCCGATCGAGGCCGCACCGATCGCCTTCTGGCTGTAGCGGTCATACAATTGGCGCAGTACGGCCAGGATTTCGCCCTCCAGCCCTTCTTCCTCGATCACATCGGGGAATTGCTGATCGCCGCGCGTGGCGATCGCGGTGACCAGATGCGCCTTGCTGGGCCACCGGCGATAGATCGATACGCGCGAAACACCGGCCGCCTGCGCCACCGCTTCAAACGTCAGGGCGTCGAAACCCTGCGCCGCCAGAATATCGCTCGCCGCGGCGAGAATGGCGGCATCGTTGGCGGGATTACGGGGCCGCCCACGGGCGCGCTGTCCGGGCCCATCGTCCCGTTCCCGCTTTTCCCCGCGCGCCAACAAGGCCATGCTGATCTCCATACGAATGCCAGACACCGCTCTAGCGCCCAAGCCGCGCATTCGACAAAGATTAAATTACACCTTGTTCAGTATATCGGAATATCATACGTTACACCTTGTACTGCAAATGGGATGCTTCCGGGTGATTCCCGCCCCTTTGCGGAAAATATCCTGCCAAAATATCAGGCCGACAATTCTGGGAGAGAGTTATGCGTTTCGATCTGCTCATCAAGAATGCGCGCATCTGCGATGGTTCCGGCGGGCCATCCTTCACCGGCTCGGTCGCTGTGCGCGACGGGCAGATTGTCGCGGTGGGCGATGTTTCGGGCGATGCGGCAGAAGCGATTGATGCCGATGGGCTCGTGCTTTCGCCGGGGTTCATCGATCCGCATACCCATTACGATGCGCAGCTGGTCTGGGACGGTCTGGCCGAACCCGCGCTGGAACACGGGGTCACCACGATCGTTCCGGGCAACTGTTCACTCAGCCTCGCCCCCCTGCGCGCCGAACACCGCGAACTCCTCGGCGCGACGTTCCGCAAGATCGAGGAAATGCCCAAGAACGCCTTCGATGCCGGGCTCACCTGGAACTGGGAAACCTTCGGCGAATATGTTGCAACCATCCGCGGTGAACTGGGCATCAACGTGGCGCCGCTGGTCGGCCACAGTCTCCTGCGTCTGTGGGTCATGGGCGAAGAGGCACGCAAACGCCCCGCCACCGATGCGGAACTTGCCGCGATGCAGGAAGCGCTGGCGGAATGCCTGCGCGATGGCGCAATCGGGATGAGCGGTTCGTGGGTCGATATCGACCATGAAAATATGCCGGTGCCCGCGCGCCTGGCCGAACCGCGCGAACTGGACGCGCTGTGTGCCACCCTGGGTGAACATGGGGCCATCCTGCAGATCGTGCCCGAATTCTGGGACCCGGATCTGCTCTGCGCCCGGATCGACATCATGGCCGATCTTTCGCGCAAGCATGACATTACCGTCACCTTCTCGCCCCTGTTCGACAGCAATTCGGCCCCCGATCTGGTCGATATCGCGCATGAACGGATTCGCTTGCAGACCGCCTTCGGCGCCCGCGTTGTGCCGCAGATGCAGACCCGCCCGATCGACCTTTCGTTTGATCTGACCGCGCCGATGTCCACATTCGCCACGCTGCCGACCTGGTGGGCAACCACGCTGCTGCCCCACGAGGAAAAACTGGTGAAGCTGCGCGATCCGGACCATCGCGAAAAGCTGAAGGCCGAAATCGAAAACTTCATGATGCCCATCGGGCTGGACATCGATTTCGCCGATGCCTTCATCAAGCGCCCCGGCGCCAACACCGGCCATCTGGTTGGCCGCCGCGTGGGCGATATCGCGCAGGAACGCGGTGTCCATCTGGCCGAAGCCATCATCGACATCGCGCTGGATGACGATCTGCAGACCTCGTTCGGGCTGGAAGCGCTGGGCCACAGCCGTACGGAAAAGATCGCCCGCTTCCTCGCCGATCCGCTGATCGGGATTGGCGCGGGCGATGGCGGGGCGCACGTCACCAACTTTTCCACTTATGGCGATACCGGCTATCTGTTCAGCCATTATGTCCGCGAACTCGGCGCAATGTCGGTCGAACAGGCGGTGCATAAGCTGACCTATGATGTCGCCCGCATCTGGGGGATCAAAGATCGCGGTCTGGTGAAACCCGGCTATGCCGCCGATCTGGTACTGTTCGATCCGGCAACTATCGATCGCGGCCCGGAAATCGCCGTCGATGACCTGCCCGCACCCGGTTTCCGCTTCATCCGCCGCGCTGAAGGCGTGCGCGAAGTGTTCGTCAATGGCCAGCGCGCCTATCACGCCGACACCGGCTATACCGACAACCGCACCGGCGCCGTCGTGCCGCAGGCCGCCTGACCCCGTCGAGACAGGAAGAAACCAGAACCATGCAAAATACTGTCAACATTCCGCCCCGGCGCGCGTTCACCCAGCCTTTGGCCGGCGAAACCTGGGACAGCCTTGCCAAACGCCTGTTCCCGGAAGAACCCGTGGAACAGGCCATCCAGAAACTGCAAAGCTGGAACCTGTTTCTCGCCTTCCGGCCCGGCGGCGGCGGCATGACCCCGTCCGACATCGTATTCGTGGAAGCACCGCGCGCGGCATGACCGCGAAAATCGAAGCTATTGGCTTTACCGCCACGCATGACGGGGAGGTCGCTCTGGCGGTCCTCCTCCGTTTTCCCAATGGCGGCACCTCGCAGGTCCAGATTCTGAGCGAGGATGTCGCCAAAGTGCTCAAGAACGCGAATGTGGCCGCGGCAAACGACCTCGTCGGCATGCCGTGGAGCGTTCTGAACATCTGAAACCCTGAACATCTACCCCCGCGCCCTGCCCGTGATTTCCGGGCATTGCGCAGCGATTAAGGCTGATGCCTTCAGGCCCGCATTGTCAGGTCCGCGCTGGCCCCCCTCACATCACGAAATATCCCTCCCCGGAACTTTTTCTCCCGTTGCGCGCTGTATGCCTGCGAAACTGGAGATCGGGATGTTCGGAAAGATCATTGGGGCAGCAGTCGGCGAACGCGCGGCAAAGCATATCAGCGGCGTCAACGGACCGGTTGGCGCCGTTCTCGGTGCAGGCGCAGCCACTGTGATCCGCCGGTTCGGCCCACTCGGCATTCTGGCCGTGGCTGTCGGCGGTTATGCGCTGAAACGGTATCGCGATAATCACAAAAACGACCAGACTGCGGCAGGTGCCAGTGCACCCGCAACAGAATCGACCACTGAATCAACCACGAAGTAGGGGATAGTTGATCATGAAGAAATTTGCACTTGTTGCCGCTGCTGCTGTCGCCGCTCTCGGTGTGGCTGCATGCTCCGAACAGACCAAGGACAACGCCGCCGCCACCGCAGATGCCGCTGGCCAGGACGTTAAAAATGCCGCCGCCGCCACGGGCGAGGCAGTGGACAATGCCGCAACGGCTGCAGCGACCGCCGCAGACAAGGCCGTAGCCGCCACCGACGAACTGGGCGCAAAGGTCGGACAGAAGGCTGCGGAAGTCGAAGCCTCCGCACACAATGAATCGGTGGCAGAAGCCAAGCGCGACTGAACCAAATCAACCTTTTGAATACACAGGCTGGCCTGTCCCTAGCGATCATAACGATCGATATGGGCAGGCCATCTTGCTTTGGACCTACGGACTGTTCGCGCAGCTTGCTTCGGACAGGGATGTGAGGAATTTGGGCGAAATCGTTGCCGCGTCCCCTACCCGCCGTTCCACAAATTTCCAGCCTTCCGCAGTCTTGACGATCGTGTCTTCGTAAACGGCAAAGCCGCTCTGCGTGACCGGCCCTGTCGCATCGGCGCCCCGGGCATCGCGCATATACAACAATTGCGAACGCGCCCGCACCCGCCCGTCGGCGACTTTCACAAGAACAGGTGCTGAAGGCAGGTGCAAGGTGCGATCCACCTTGCTGTTGATCATCTGCGCGAGATCGGCGCGCCCCTGAACGACCTTCCCCTGCATATGCAGCGCACCCTCAGCGACAAACATCGTGGCGAAGGCATCCCCCGCGCCCGCATCGGCATATTGCGCATAGCGTGCCATCAGATCGACAATCGCCGCCCGCTCCTCCAGCTTGAGACACGGCAAGGGGGTTTCGCCCGCCGCGCCTGCCGCAGGGAACAAGGCAGCGCCCCCCAATATCGCGATACACATCGCCACCACCGCTCGCATCCCTGCCTCCTGTCTGTGTTCACCCGACAGGGTGCCGGACAAACACCCCCGGCCGCAAGCGCGTTTGCCCGCCAGACCGCATCAGGGGGAACGGTGCGCCGTTCAGCGCGCCTTGCCGGATATCCGGTTCGCCGCGCCAGTGACCCGCAGCCGAGGCCTGGAGCCATCGGGCGTCGTCCAGTGAATGGTATTGCTGGCCCCGGTCACCTCGATGATGCCGTTCTTCGCCATATCCACACGAATCCGATTGCTGGCGCCCTGAATCTCGAGCCGCTGGCACGCACCGGTAATGACCAGATCGTTATCCGCGCCCACAATTTCTGCCGATTTTCCTGCACAGTCCAGTTGGCTGTTCTGTCCGGCGCCCTGGAAACTGTCCTGCGCATAGGCGGACAAGCTGGCCAGCCCCACCGCTGCAACCGCCATTACCGTGACACGACGAATCAGGCGCATATGTCCATTCCTTTCAAATATTTGGGTATTCCCTTCGCCATGCAGGACGCGCACGCATGGCAGGCACGATTGCACCCGACACCCTGAGGAACGGGGCCAACGGGATTTCGGTTCCGTGTTCCGGGCGGCATCCGCCGCCGGGAAAGGGCAACCCATCGCCATTTCCCGGCAGCATGGGGATTCGCCTGCCAAGCGCCGCCACGGCAGCCAGCCCATGACGTCCATCATCAGGAGAACGCCACCTTCCAACACGGGCCATGATCCAGTCAATCACGTGGGCGCGCCGCTTTGCGAAGAATAATTGCCGGAAGTGAAAAAAGGTCAGCGCTCGTGTGTTGACAAGCGCCTGCCCGCCCCGTATCGGCCCGCTCCTACCCGCTGCGTAGCGACAATGTTTACGCGGTACCGTGCCCAGATGGCGGAATTGGTAGACGCACCAGCTTCAGGTGCTGGCGCTCGCAAGGGCGTGGAGGTTCGAGTCCTCTTCTGGGCACCATCACCCCTCAAATGACTGAGGGCACAGCCCCACCGCAGACGATTTTGCCTTTATCGATAGGGCACCATGCTAGCCCGCGTTATCGCATGATCCCGTCAGGCGACGGTTTGCTGGATCGCGCCAAAAATCGATTGCCCCATGCGGTCTTCCATCCAGATGCGCACGGTATTGCCCGCCTGCATGAAGGGGGTACGCGCGCGGCCGGTGCGGATCGTTTCGACTGTGCGCAATTCGGCAAGACAGCTGTAGCCCAGCCCCCCCTCCGCAATCGGCCTGCCCGGCCCGCCGTCCTTGTCACGGTTTGACACAGTGCCCGAACCGATGATCGTTCCGGCCGCGAGATTGCGGGTTTTGGCGGCATGGGCGATCAGTTGCCCGAAGTCGAAGGTCATGTCTTCGCCCGCCTCGGTCCGGCCAAGCGGCTGGCCGTTATAGTCCACGCAGAGCACGCCATGCAGTTTGCCGCCGTGCCATAGCGGGCCGAGCGTATCGGGCGTCACGAATACCGGTGAAAATGCGCTGGCCGGTTTCGACTGGAAGAAACCGAAACCCTTGGCCAATTCATCGGGAATAAGATGGCGCAGGCTGACATCGTTGGTCAGGCCGACAAGCACGATGTGATCACGCGCCGATCCGGCATCAATCCCCATGGGGACATCGCCGGTCACGACGACGACTTCCGCTTCCATGTCGCACCCCCAATCGGGATTGGCGAGCGGGATCGGGTCGTGCGGGCCAAGAAAACCATCGCTGCCGCCCTGATAGATAAGCGGATCGTTCCAGAAGGAATCGGGAAGTGCGGCGGCGCGCGCCTGCCGCACAAGCGCCACATGGTTCACATAGGCGCTGCCATCGGCCCACTGATAAGCGCGCGGCAGGGGGGCCGCCACATCGGCAGGATCAAACCGTTCGCGCGTGCCCACCCCATCGCGCAAAGCGGCTGCCAGCACTTCCAGTTGCGGCCGAACCGCGACCCAATTGTCGAGCGCCGTCTGCATGGTCGGCGCGACTGCGGCGGCATCGGCCCACCACGCCAGATCGTCGGACACCACGATCAGGCGCCCGTCACGCCCGCTTTTGCGTGAAGCCAGTTTCATCGCCAAGCCTCGCCTGCCTTCCCGGCCGATACCATCGCCATGTTGCGATCTCCACCCGGGAATGACCCGGTGATGCCGCAGGATAGAGCATACCCGAAAGGCCGCTGCGCGAACATCTTTCTGGCCTTACAGGAAAATTTGGCGACTTTCCGGTTCGCATGGCATCCCATCGCTACCCTTCGTTTACCTAGGCGCTCTAGTCTTGCAGCATGAAGTACTGGATCGCTCTTGCCCTCGCTGCCGCACCCTGTGGCGCTTTCGCGCAGATCACCTCTGGCCCTGTTCGCGTTATCGACGGGGACGGGCTGGATATGGCCGGGACCATCTTCAGGCTTCAAGGGATCGACGCCCCCGAATACAAACAGACATGCAACCGGAATGACGCAGTCTGGGCATGCGGGAAAGAGGCCGCCACACATCTGGAAAAGCTGGTGGCCAGCAAAGTCATCACCTGCGCTCAGAGCGGGCAGGACGTTTACGGGCGCGCCATCGCAACGTGCCGGGCGGGCGCCATGGACCTCGGCATGGCGATGATCGATGCGGGGCTGGCGATCGCGCTGCCCGGTGCCCCGGAAGACTATGTTGAGAGCCAAGCGGTGCGCCGCGCCATGAAGATCGGCCTCTGGGGATCGACATTCGAAGAACCCGCCGCATATCGGGCGGCCAACCCGCAGCAGTTTCGCGCCGCGCAACCCGCCGCGCTTCTGGACCGGGCCACATCATCGCGTCGACGCTCCGCCTCCTCTGGCGGATCGGGCCTGTTCTTCCGCAACTGTGCCGAGGCACGCGCTGCTGGGGTTGCCCCCATCTATCGCGGACAACCCGGCTATCGCCCCGAAATGGACGGAGACAATGACGGGATTGCCTGTGAACCCTATCGCGGACGACGTTAACGGTTGATCGCCACTGCATGGCTGCCTGCGGCGTTGCCCCGGGGCCTCCTCTTGCAGCGTGCCATCATTCGGGGCACTTTCGCATCTTGAATGCGCACGGGGACAGCAGATGATCAAAGCGACGCAAGACAATTTCGACTGGTACGCGGAACACATCCGCACCTATCTGAAAACCGATGGTCGCGAAGGGCATCTTGTCGATTTCAGCGCGATGGGCGGGACCGGCCCGACACCCACCCTGCTCCTCAAGACGATCGGTCGCAAATCGGGCAAGGTTTCGATCATTCCGCTGATCTACGGCACATCCGGGGACGATTATGTCATCATCGGATCGAAAGGGGGCGCCCCCGACCATCCGGCATGGTTCCTGAACATGGAAGCGATGGATCATGTCGCGTTTCAGGTGGCGCAGGACCATTTCAATGGCATGTGGCGCGTGGCGGAAGGGCCAGAACGCGCAAAAATCTGGGCTGACATGGTCCAGCTGTACCCGCCTTATGCCGATTATGCGGCCGCAACCACCCGTCAAATCCCGGTTATCCTGCTGACGCCAACGGCCCGCACCCAAACGCTGTAACGCATGCCACCACGCGGATCGCCATCTCCGCGTGACGCAATCGTTACCGATCATGGTGGCGGCGTTTTTTCACAATCGCGCGGCGGCCCGCTTGCTTAAGCACACCCGGGCCGCTTATGCGGGGATCATGCCTATGCACCGTTCTCTTGGCACACTGGTTGCCATCGCCATGCTTTCACTGGGGGCCTGTACGACGTCCTCTCCTGCGGTGAAAAATGCGAACGTGACCGCCGTCCCCGCAGCGGACGCCGCCACACGTGGGCTGGCCTTCGCCCAGGCCCATTGCGCGAGCTGCCACGCCGTTGCGATCAACCAATACTCCCCGGTTCCGGCGGCACCGGCTTTCCCGGCGGTGATCAATACCCCGGGACTGACCCCGGAAACGCTGGGAACCTGGCTGCGTGATTCCCACAATTTCCCCGAAATCATGAACTTTGAGATCGAGCCTGACCACATCGCGGATCTTGCCGCATATATGATGACCTTGCGCGAGAACATGCCTGCACGGGAAGAACCCGCGAAACACTAGGTATCATCACGGTCTTCGTCAGCCGGCGGGCGCCACCCCACCCCGCGAGCGGGGATCAGAAAACCTTGACAGACGCCCGGCTGAGCGAAAATCCACGCCCATCCTTGCGGCGGCAGGTTAGCCCCGTTGGGCGTGACTGGCAGGTGAAAGGCCCGCTGGACCACGTCTGTCCGTAAGCCAGCACATGATCCAGCGAACAGCAGCCCTGCTCTCCCGGGTTGTCGATCCGCTTCACCGCGCCTTTGGGCCCAATGATGACCGTGACATAGCGCGGAGCCACACGTTCGCACACCAGTTCGGGGCCACCATCGCGAGGCGTGTAGACAGCGGTTCCGCCAGCCGGCGTGAACGTGCAGCCAATATTGTTCGAAGGCGTGGTAAACACGACCTGGCCATCCGGCCCAGCCGCAATCGCAGGGGATGTGGGGGGCGCCGCGCCCGCTGCCGCCAGCGGCATGATGGCACCGGCCAGCAGGGCGACTGCTCCCGTCGCAAGCCAATCCAGTATCCGTCCCCTCATACCACCTCCTTTTGCCGCAGGTCCGGCTTGCCCAGATCAGGCCCCGGCCTTCTTCGCCAGTGCGATCGCGATATCCTTGCCCGAACCACCATCGGGCACCTTCTGTACCGTCACCGTGACCATTCGCGCGTCATCGATGAACACGGTCAAGGCATCGATTCCCGGAACGATAAACGCCGCCTTCCCAAGCGCAGGAATGTCTTCGACCTGCTTGTCGCTGAACGCCTTCAAGGCAGAAGCAGCAGCATTGCGCGTGCCATCGAACGAAGCCTGACTGTTGTCGTTGATCGGTGACCAACGGGTCATCGCGGTGACCAGAGTGGACCCATCCGCCCCAATGTAGCTACATTCGGATGTCGCCGCATCGGCCGCGCCTGCTTCATGAACGAGGCCCAGTTGCGTCTCTTTGACATCCTGCCCCAGCGCCGCCCCGACAGCCGCCTTATCCAGAATGGAACAGGCATCCGCAGCATTCCAGCCGGCCGCTGCCGCCCCGCTTTTCGCAGATGATTGCGCGCCACCACTTTCTGTATTCGACGTTTCCCCGCACCCGGCGAGAGCCACGGTCAAGACAACAAGAGCCGTTGAGAATACCCCAAATTTCACCATACCCACCCCCGTTAATAAAAACACCAAAGCAACGAATGCATCACTTGAAACAGATCAGCATACCGTACCCCGAACAACCTAATAAGACATACAATACTTGTAAATTATCAAATCGGCACACACCTTTATGCGCAAACAGGAAAGACAGCGCACGCGAAATCGATTGACGATTCTCATGATGACCATGGCCCTGCCTCTTTCCCCATGCGAAGCGACCCCATAACCGGGGGTAGCCAGAGAAACGGCCTTCTCCGCGTCATAAGAGCCGATCAACGGCGCGGCAGCCCCTGGCGGGTTTTCGTGCCAGCGTCACATATGAAGGCTACAGCGGCTTGGGGGCCGGCATGCCGGTCAATCCGGTTTTTGTTGTTGAGCGGTACAAAACGACGCCGCAATCGGGTGCGATCGCGCACTCCACGCATGACGAATGTTTAATGTCCGGGCAATGGCAAGCCCATTGCGGATGTGCTAGCCAGATAGTGCGGGATCGTACGGCAGGAGAAAGTGCGCGACAGTGAGCGAACAACACTTCTCTGACATTGAGACTGTTAACGATACCTCACAACGCGATAGCCAGTCCGCAGGCGGGCTGGAAACCGTGTATCATGCTTGTCGGCACCAACTTCTGCGCTTTCTCATTGCCAGGACCGGTGATCAGGATGAGGCGCTCGATGTTCTTCAGGAAACCTGGATCAGGTTGCAAACCACGCCGACGGGACCGATTGCCAATCCCCGGGCCTATCTGTTTCGCATGTGCCAAAATCTCGTTGTAGACCGCGCCCGCGCGAAACAACGGCGGATGCAGCGGGATCGTATATGGTCTGATGATCGGACCTTACACTATCCGGGAACGCAGGAGGCAATCGACGTTGAACAGAAAAATGCCGAAGACGACCTTCTGGAACGGGAAGAAATCGAACGCCTCGTGAGCGCGCTAAAAACCTTGCCCGACGGCGCGCGGCGCGTCTTCGAAATGCACAAGATCGAGGGGCTCAGCCATCTGGAAATCGCTGCGCGCTTGCATATTTCCAAAAGTGGCGTCGAAAAACACATGGCGGTGGCCATGAAACATCTGCGGCGCGCCTTGATTGACTGAGGTTGGACGCCCATGCTGACGTCTAGCAGATGGTTATGACAATTTGAGGAAGCCAATCGCCATGACGGGGCGATCAGAACCGACCAACGCATTAATCGAAACGGCACTCGCATGGCAGCGGGCGCTGGAACACGATGATGCCGATTGGGAGGCATTCACCGTCTGGCTGGAAGAGGCTCCCTCTCACGCAAAAGCATTTGCCGATATCTCGCTTGTCACGCGCACGTATGACGATCATGCCGAAGCCCTGCAGCAATCCATTGCCACGGAGCAGCAGCATCTAGCCCCAACCCCCCGTCGCCATCTGTGGATCGGCGGTTCCATTGCGGCGGCGATAGCCGTTATGGTCGCGATCCCGTTGTTTTGGCAATCGCCTGCCGACGTCGTCTACACGACGTCAACCGGCGAGCATCGGCTGGTGCGGCTGGCGGGTGGGACCGCGATCGATCTTGGCCCATCCACGCAACTGATTGCCCAGGGCGGCAATCCGGATGACCTCCGTCTGGAACGGGGTCAGGCCTATTTCAATGTCACGCACAACCCGCAACGCACCCTGTCCATCAGCGCGGGGAAATACGCCGTTTCAGACATTGGCACGCAATTCGAAATCAACCGGGTAGCGGACACGCTGACAATAGCGGTGGCGGAAGGACAGATCAGTGTCACCAGCCCCGATACGGCATCAACCCGGCTTTCCACCGGTCAACAATTCGTCGCCGCACCGGCCCGCCCCACCACCATCGGCGCTGTTTCAACGGGCAATGTGGGGACCTGGCGGCAAGGCAGGCTGATCTACTCCAATATCCCCCTTTCCGTCGTAGTTGCTGACATTACGCGTAATTCAGGCGAAAAGATCACCATCGACCCAACACTGGGGCAGCGCACGTTCTCGGGGGTTCTCGTTGTTGAAAAGGGACCGCAAATGTTGGCTAATCTTGCCGATCTTATGGCAATCACATACGTGCGGAACGGCGATCAATACAGCCTGCGCGCTGCTGGGAAGCGCTAGCGCAATCCTGATTGCAACGCCTGCAGAAGCAAAAAATGCCAACTACGCATTCGATATTCCGGCTGGCCCGCTTGAACAGTCGCTGATTCGTTTTTCGGAAATAACCGGCGTTTCCGTGGGCTGGGATGGACTGCTGCCTGTACAGCGGACCCCGCCTCTTCACGGGCAAATGACCGCGAATGAAGCCCTCGATCGCCTGCTTGCGGGCACTGGGCTGGTTGCCCGCAAAACCGGCCCGCATACCTACCGCATTCGCCGTTTCAGCACGCCGCGCGCCGCGCGCGCGCCCACCCTGCAGGTGCATGTCTCGAAACGGGTGGAGCCAGTTCCGAGCGCGACCGGCACGGAAATTGTCGTGACCGGCCAGAAGCGGCTGCAGAATCTCGCCCGCGTCCCGATGTCCATTTCCGTGGTCGATCTCGACGACATCCGCTTCTTCAATGCCGCCGCCGACACGCGCCTGATCGCCCGTTCGGTTGACGGGCTGGCATTGACCAATCTCGGTCCGGGACAAAACCGGCAGTTCATTCGCGGCGTCGCCGACAGCCCCTTCGATGGCCCCAGTCAATCCACGGTTGCTGTCCAGCTCGATAACACGCGCCTGACATTTGATGCGCCCGATCCCGACTTGCGGCTGGTTGATGTCGATCAGGTGGAAGTGCTGAAAGGACCACAAGGCCCGCTCTATGGATCGGGTGCGCTTGGCGGCATCTATCACATCGTCACACACAAGCCGGATCTGGCCACCGTCAGCGGTCACATGCGCATGACCGGACAAGCCGTCCAGCATGGCCAGATCACGGCTGGCGGGGATGCGGTCATCAACCTGCCGCTTGTAAACGACACGCTGGCCCTGCGTGCGGTGGGTTACGTCGATCATCGCGCAGGATGGATCGACAATATCGGACGCACCGCCGATGCGAACAGCGCCGCGACATTCGGGGGGCGCCTCGCCCTGCGCTGGCAACCCGATAGCGCATGGAGCATCGACATATCCGGCATTCTCCAGAACGTCGATGTCGCGGACAGCCAATATGTTAACACGTCCCACGAGAGCATCAAACGCGAGGGCCGCATTCCCGAACCGAGCGACAGCGATTTCAAAGCCATGGCCGCCACAGTGCAACGCCGCATGGGATCGGTAAACCTGTTGGCGACGACCAGCTATGTCACCCAGAAAATATCCTACAAGCTCGACTCCTCGAACGCTTCCCCTCTCTTCGGGCTTTCAGGCCCTTCCCGCTTCACCGACGACAACCGCTATTCCTTGTGGAACACCGAAATTCGGGTCTCGCCTTCGGGGAATGGCCGTTGGATAACGGGCCTGTCCTACATGGAGGCCAACACCAGAAGCCACGCCGCGATCGCAACGCTTGCCGATAGCGTGGTGGCGGAAAGCATGAACAGGAAAGTTACCGAAATCGCGGTTTTTGGTGAGTTCGAGATACCCTTGTCCCGCCAGTTCAGCCTGACCGGTGGGGCCCGTCTGTTCCAGACGAAAGAGGAAAACGAGGCCGCCGAAACAATCGCCCGCACGACGGAGAAGATCCGTAAAACAGGCTTCTCGCCAAGTGCATCGCTTGCCTGGCATCCGACCGACAGAAATCTGCTCTACTTGCGCTATGCCCGTGCGCTTCGTCCCGGCGGACTGGCGCCGGGGGCCAATGATACCGCGCGCAGGTTCGAGTCCGATGAACTGGGAACATTCGACCTTGGCTATCGTCATGAGAATCGCAGCAAGACGTTACAGCTTGCTGCCAGCGCGTTCATTACGACATGGAACGATATCCAGTCAGATTACCTGCTGCCGAACGGTCTCGTCTCGACACGCAATGCCGGCCAGGGCCGCATTCACGGGGTAGAACTGTCAGCCACCTGGCAACCCGTCGAAGGTTTGAAACTGGGCGGTGGCATCACCTATCTGGACGCCATGCTGGTCAAAACCCAGGGCGGTGCGAAACTCGATGATCGCCGTTTGCCTGTCGTACCGAAACTCAGCGGGCGCTTCGAAGCCCAGTATCGTTTTACGATGGGGACATGGCGCGCCCTCATAGCCGGTCAGGCCAGTTACACGGGCCACGCACGCCTCTCTTTCGACGAAAACCTCGATCGCTCCATGGGCGGATACGCCATCCTGACGACGAGTGCCGCACTCTCCCGCGACCATCTCACGCTCGGCCTGAACATCGACAATGCCCTCAATGTGAGGGGTGACAGTTTCGCGTTTGGCAACCCCTTCTCGATCATGAGCGGCCGACAATATACGCCTGTCCAGCCACGTACTATGACGCTTTCCATCACCCGGGCGTGGTAACGCCATTGCCGCCACGAACGGAAGGCAGGCGGGGTGCATCCAGCCTGTAGCGGGCGGTGTAACCGACATGGTCCGACAGCATGCCGCCCCCTTTCTCCCGCCCGAAGGGAACCTCGATCGAGGCAACCCGGAAGGGCACCTCGCCGCCGCCATAGAATTGCCAGTCCTTCGCACGTTGAAACGATAGTCTTGCGTCTTCCGGCAGGCGGCCACCGGCTGCCAGATCGGCATGCAACGCGTCGTTCACCGGAAGACCGGGCGACCATTTGTGCGCCACGGCATCCAGCAAGGCCGCGCGCCGCACTTTGGCCTTGCCCACGTTGAAATCGCCGCCCGCAATCAACAGGTGCGTGGGATCATGCCGTTTCCTGACAAAGCTGGATAACGCGGCCACCTGCATCTGATATGCTTCATCGGAACGGGCGCTGCCTACACCCGACGCCCCCCTGCTGTTGAGATGGGTGGTGATGACATCCACTGGGTGCGAGATGCCAGGCACCGATAAAGTGACCATCAAGGCCCCCTTGTTCGCCAGACAATCGAACCCGGCGCAGGCGTAGGACGGAAACGCCATACGATGCACGGCGACAACCGGATAATCGGAAAGTATCTCCAGTCCGCTGCCGACATATTTCCCTTCCGTTTCCCCCTTCCACCAGTGCGCACGATCGGCAAATCTGGCCGCTGGGCCGGGCATTTGCGATGGATTTGTATCATCCGCATCCGGGCCGGAGACAACATAAGGATAGCCCGCTTTCGCACCGATCGCTCTGGCAGCGGGAACGAACGCTTCCTGCAACAACACGATATGGGGAGCGATTCCCTGCTGGTGCATGGCGCCCAGCCTTGTGGCGATCTTGTCCAGGGCATCGGATCGCCGCCAGGCCACCGGCCACGGCAACCCTTTCACATTGTAGGTCATGACGGATAGCGTGCCGTCAACCGCCACCGGGGCGGGCGAAAACGTTTCATATGCCGGTGCGGGACATGCTGATGTCCCCAGCAACGCAAACAGGAAGAGCGCCGCAAACGTCTTTCCGGAATGGGGCATATCAGATCTATCCCGTTACAAAGTGATGACACCTGCGACGATGCGGCGCGGCGCCAACCGCAGTGCCATGCCTGATCAAAATATTTGCGGGGCAGGACTGCGGTTTTTTCCATGTCCCGCCGTCACCCGACCAGTCAGGAGGCGAAATGGTCGAGCTCAATCAGGATACCCGTCATGGCACCTTGCTTCTGTCCATTCACGACGTCGGCCCACGCTTTGCCAACGAGGTCGACCGGCTGCGCGACCTTCTGGGGCAGGTCGCCCCGGCGGACAAAATTGCGCTGCTTGTCGTCCCCAATCATTGGGGGGAAGCCCCGATAACGGCGAAAACCCCCTTTGCCTCGCGCTTGCGGGAATGGGCGGACGCTGGCGCAGAAATCTTTGTCCATGGCTGGTTTCACAAAGATGATACCCAGCACACCAACCCCTATACGCGCCTGAAGGCGCAGCACCTGACCGCACGCGAAGGGGAATTCGTCGGTCTCACGATAGCAGAAGCCAGTGCCCGAATGGCGGCAGGCAAGGCATTGCTGGAAGACATTTGTGGCCGCAGCGTTGCCGGATTTGTCGCACCGGCATGGCTTTACAGCATAGATACCAACAATGCCTTGGCGGAAAACGGCTTTTCCCTTGCAGAGGACCATTGGCGCATATGGCATCCCCCAAGCGGGAAAGTCATCGGACGCGGCCCTGTGCTGACCTGGGCCAGCCGTAGCCGCGCACGCATCATGTCCTCGCTGTTCGTCGCCCGTGTCATGCCCCCGATGTTGCGCGAGGCGAGACTGGCCCGGCTAGCCGTTCACCCCGGCGACACGACCATTCCGGCAATCATGCAAAGTATCCAGCGTGCGCTTGCCGCACTGGCCTTCGATCACAATATCGGGCGCTACGACAGCCTCCTTCCCGCCGATCTGCATCCATGCGCGTCCTGACATTTCTGCACAGTTTTGAACATGGCGGTGTGGAGCGCATCGCTCTGCGCCTGGTGCGGCAATGGCGTGCGTCAGGCGTCGATGCGCCTTTGTTCCTTGGCCGAACCGATGGCGCCATGCGCCACGACGCTGGCGAAGGTCTGGCCTTTGAAACACCGCCCCGCGTGCCTGCCTCTGTCGCGTTCTGGGAAACACTGTGGATGATCTGGCAACTGCCGCGTGTGGTACGCCAGCTTCGACCCGATGTGCTGTTTTGTGCAGGCAATACCTATGTGGTGGTGGCCGTGGCGCTGAAGATCATCCTGGGGCGCCAATGCCCCGCGATTCTCGCCAAGATGAGCAACGATCTCGAGCGCCGTGATGCACCGTGGTGGATCCGCAAGCCCTATCATCTGTGGCTGCGGATACAGGCGCGTTTTCTCGATCATGTCGTGGGGATGGCCGCGCCAATGGCCGATGATATCCGAAGCCTGCTCGCGATCCCTGACACCATGATCAGCGTGATTCCCAACCCCGCGCTTACGGACGATTTGATTCTCAGGCTCAGAAGCCTTTCCAGAACCCCAATGGAGGCGCCGTTCACCGGCCGGCGGTTCGTATTTGTCGGGCGGCTGACCCGGCAGAAAAACCTGGGACTGATGCTACGCGCTTTTGCCAGCGCCGGACGCTGGGGAGACACACTGACCCTATTCGGCGACGGCCCGGACCGGGCGAAGCTGCAAAAACTTGCCGTGGACCTCGGTATCGACGACGCCGTCGATTTCCGCGGTTATGTCTCGGAACCGGCGGTCCTGCTCCCCCAATTCGACATTTTTCTGCTTTCCTCGGACTACGAAGGGGTACCCGGGGTCGTTCTGGAAGCGCTGGCTGCGGGCCTGCCGATCATCGCCACCGACTGCAGCAGCAGTATGGCGCCTTTGCTCCAGCATGGCGCGCTGGGCACCCTGATCAGGACGGGAGACGGAGCCGCCTTTGCGCGCGCCATCGCCGCCGCACGACCTGGCATGCAAAGCCGTGCGCTGAGCCTTGCCCAGGCCAGAAGGTTCACGCTGGAACAGGCGGCCCGATCCTACCTCGACGCCATGTCGAAATTACAGCCGGTCCATCTCGCCTGAATTTTTCTTGCAGGCCAACTGCGGTCCGTCAGACGCCATATCGTCTCATCCCCGGTCCCGGTTCCGGAATAGAGGGATGTATGCGTGCCAAATGATTCCGTAGCGGCCAATGCGCAAACGGCAGGAATGTTGGAACAGACTTCTGGCATGGGGGCGTCGATTGACCCCGTTCCACTGATACGTAAAAATAAAAACTGGCCTCTTATCGTTGGGCCGTTGATCTCGTTCGCGATTTTCGTGGTGGCTATCTATCAGCTTCGCAATGTCGATTTTGCGACGCTGTGGACACTCGTGCCTGCCAGCGTCGCCTTCTGGGTGCTGTTTTTCGCCTACTATTTCGCGGCACCATTGTCGGAATTTGCCATTTTCCGGCGGATCTGGACTCTCCCTGCATCAGGTTTCCCCGCCTTACTCGGCAAACTGGTCAGTAACGAGCTTCTGCTGGGCTATCTGGGGGAAGTCTATTTCTACACCTGGGCCAGACGCAACGCTGCGATCACCAACGCGCCTTTCGGTGCGATCAAGGACGTATCCATCCTCAGTGCACTGACCGGCAATCTGTTCACGTTGATTCTGGTGGTTCTGGCCGCGCCGTTACTCGGTGAACTGCATCTTCATTTCAGCGCCAACGCCTTCATCTGGTCCACCGTGTTCGTGCTAGTCACATCGATGGTGGTGCTGCTGTTCGGCAACCGTCTTTTCACGCTTCCCCCGCGCGAGCTGTGGCTGGTCAGCGGCATTCACATATTTCGCATCGTGGCCAAAACCGCGCTGGCAGCGACGATGTGGCACATCATGCTTCCCGCGGTTCCGTTGGGCTTGTGGCTGTTGCTATCCGCCTTGCGCCAGTTGCTGTCGCGCTTGCCCTTCTTGCCGAACAAGGACGTGGTTTTCGCCGGACTGGCCGCCTTTTTCGTCGGGCAGGACACCCAGATCGTTGATGCCATGACCCTGATGGCCTCGCTCATCCTCGCGGCCCATCTCTGCGTTGGCATATGCGTGGGCGGCTATGAACTCATGCGCGGAAGTCACCGTTCATGATTCCGTTGCTGTTCTTCGCCGCTGCATTGCAGTCCACTCCCGATCTCGGCAAGGCCGAAGGGCGGTGCCGGGCCAACGAAACGGGGCCTGCCTTTCTCGTCGAAGTTGGGGGATTGAAGGATCGCAAAGGACAGTTGAAACTGGAAGTCTATCCGGCGAACGACAAGGACTTCCTTCAGGACGATAACATCCTGATCATGGAGCATAAGGTATTCCGCCGGGTCGAGGTTCCGGTCCCTGCCCGCGGCCCTGTGCAACTCTGCATCCGGATTCCGGGGCCGGGCACTTACGCGGTCAGTTTGCTGCATGACCGCGATTCCAACCGCAAATTCGGCCTGTCTGTCGACGGGATCGGTTTTTCCAACAACCCACGCCTCGGGATGTCCAAGCCGAAAGCCGCTGCGGTGGCGATCAGCGCCGGATCCACCCTCACGCATGTTCGCATCGTGATGAATTATCGAAGCGGCCTCGTGTCTTTCTCACCTTTGAGGAAATAATCCATGCGGATTGTCGATGTCTGCGCGTTTTACACCCCTGCAGGCGGGGGCGTTAAAACATATGTGGAGCGTAAACTGGCCGCCGCCCGGCCGGGGGTCGAGGAAGTCATCATCGTCGCTCCGGGCCGTGATAACGCAGTCATACAGCGCGCAAATGGCGGCCAGATCGAAACGATTGCCGCGCCGCATTTCCCCCTCGATCGCCGTTACCATTATTTCAGCGATGCGTGTGCGCTGCATGCCCTGCTCGATCGGCTCGAACCGGATGTCATCGAAGTATCCTCGCCATGGGCCAGCCCGGTGATGGTCGCGCGCTGGCCCGGAAAGGCCGTCCGTTCTCTCATCATGCATGCAGACCCGCTGTCCGCCTACGCCTATCGCTGGTTTGGCAATTTCCTGTCGCATGACACCATCGACCGCCGGTTCGATCGGTTCTGGCGCCATTTACGCCGTCTTGATGATCAGTTCGATCAGGTGGTTTGTGCCAGCCAAAAACTGGCGAACAGGCTGGAAGCGGGCGGATTACGCAAGATCATCACCAATCCGATGGGGGTGGAACCGGGCATATTCTCCCCGGACCTGCGTGACCCGATACTCAGAGCACGGCTGCTTGAACGTTGCGGGCTCGGTGAAAGCGCCACCCTTCTCATCGCCCTTGGGCGACATGCCTCGGAAAAGCGGTGGCCGATGGTCATCGAAGCGGTGAAGGCCGCTGGTTACGACCATCCTGTCGGGCTGGTCCTGTTCGGCGATGGCCGCGACAAAAAACGCGTTTTGCGGGCCGCCGGCAACAATCCCCACATCCATCTTGCAGCACCAATCAGTGATCGCCGCACACTGGCGACGATCATGGCGAGCGCCGATGCCCTGATCCATGGCTGCGAAGCAGAAACCTTCTGCATGGTTGCCGCAGAGGCACGCGCCAGCGGTTTGCCACTGATCATCCCCGACGACGGCGGGGCAGGAGACCAATACGTTCCGGGTCAGGGCGCGATATACGACGCGGGCAATGCGGCGGCGCTCGTCGAAGCGCTGAAGCAGTTCCTGCAATCCGATCCCCCCGCCCAGCGCGCACGCGCCAGCCTTGCAGCGGGGTTCACCCGGACAATGGACGCGCACTTCACCGAACTGTTCGACAGGTACAGGACCATCTCTGAAAAATGGGCTGACGCGGCCTGAAGGGAGCGCTTCCCGCTGATCAGGTCAGTCCATAGGGTTCGAAGTGGCTTCGAACTTGCGGTGCGACGCATATTCCGGCTTCCGGGGTGGGGTCATCCTGATCGGGAATCGCCGTCCACTATCTCCACCTTTGCGGATGTGGGCATGATGGATCGTTTACCCTTGTCGCACCTCAACAGCGATGTTTTCTCGAAAGCAGATCAGCCCAATCTGTATCCAGCGGGATGGCAAGCGGGCATGAACGGATACGTTCCGGAAATCAGCGTCATTATAATCAGCACATCATAAAGTCGCTTGCCATGGGTACGGGAAATAACGAAGTCTTGTCCCGCTGCTTGAGGGGCGGGAGGGGTTTTACTTTGCGATTCTTTCTGATTGGCCTGTTTATATTGGCCGGATTTCTGCCGGGTCAGGCAATGGCCGGCAACGAGCCGATCTTTGAAGCCGCACCTGACTGGGTTGAACAGCCGCAGACTCCGGCGCCCGCGTCCGATACCAGACAAGCCGCACAGCCGGTAGAGTTGCTGCTCTTCTCGCTGCAAACCAGCCACAGCGGTACGACAAGCACCCGTTATGTCGAGACAATGAGCAAGATCCAGAACACGGAAGGGCTGACCGCAGAAGGCACCGTCGCTATCCCCTGGCAGCCGGAGCGTAGCGATCTCATCGTTCACAGGCTCGAAGTGATCCGTGACGGTGTTACCCACAATGTTCTTGCCGCCCAGAAGTTCAGCATCCTGAGGCGGGAAAGCAATCTCGAGGCCGCGCAGCTCGACGGCATGCTCACAGCAACGATCCAGCCCGAGGATCTTCGGGTTGGGGACATCGTGCACCTCGCCTATTCGGTGCGCACCGATGCCGGGACGGTCGACTTCAAGCCCGAAGGCGGCGTAAACCTCCCCCCGGGAATGAAGGCCAGCCTTGTCCTCGTGCGAGAAATCTGGCCCGACGGCATGCCCATGCGATGGGCGGCATCGCCGGCAATGGGCAAACTCAAAGTCCGAAAAATGAAGCTTGGCAACGAACTGAGGGCCGAATTCCGCAACCTCGATGTGCCCTTGCTTCCGCCAGCTGCTCCGGCCCGCTTTTCTTCTACAATGTTTGTTGAAACAAGCTCTTACCGCGATTGGTCCGAGGTCAGCACCTTGCTCGCGCCGCTCTATGTCAAGGCGGCGACGTTGAATGACAGCTCACCGCTAAAGGCCGAGGCACAGCGCATCCGCGCCGCAGCTCCCACGCCGAAAGCAAGCGCGCTGGCCGCCCTCCAGCTTGTTCAGGACAAAATTCGAAATTTCGCGTCCGTTATGGGCGAAGGGGGCCATATTCCGGCGTCAGCCGAGGAGACCTGGAAGCGGCGCTTCGGCGAATGCAAAGGGAAGACTGCAATGCTGCTTGCGCTTCTCAGTGAACTCGACATCGAAGCCGAGCCTGTCCTTGTCAACACACTCACGGGCGACGGGCTGACAGACCGCCTGCCCAGTGCGCGATTGTTCGATCATGTTCTCGTCCACGCCACGATAGACGGACAATCCTATTGGCTCGACGGGACCCGTTCGGGCGACCACGATCTGGAGGTGCTTGCATCGTCCCCGTTTGGCTATGGACTGCCAATCCGGACCGCAGGCGCAGCGCTAATCGCACTGCCTCTGACGCCCCCCGCCAGGCCGCTCGCCGAACGGAAAATAACGCTCGACGCAACTGCCGGGGCCTTGGCTCCGGTATCCGCGCAAGGCGAAATGGTCTTTCATGGCGATGCAGCCACCGCGCTGAACGCTTTGCTGGTCCGGATCGGCGAGGCCGAGCTGAAAAAGGGATTGGAACAACACCCCGATCTGTTGCCCGAGGCCGTGGACCGCACCATACGGTTCACGGCAACGCCGGACACTCAAACGTTTATCATCCAGTTCAGCGGCAAAGTGCGATTGAACTGGGACAAGAAAGGCGATCCGCCAAGTCCCCGCTTCCAGTTCAGCAACAAAGGCATCCTGTGGCAGCCCGATTTCACGGGACGTGACGGGGCCAATGCGCAGGTCCCCTTCCGCCTCGATTTCCCCGTTCATACCGTAGTGCGGGAGGAAATCATTCTGCCGGGCCAGGGCGAAGGCTATGCGCTGCAGGGCAAAAACTTTGATCGTACGGTGGCAGGCACCCGTATCGCACGCACCCTGTCGCTGGAAAACGGCCGCGCAGTTGCGACATCGACAATCGTCAGGCTCAAGCCCGAAATCTCCGCCGCCGAAGCGCTGGCGAGCGCTGCGGCATTGGCCGAAATCGCAGGGGAAATGGCCTATATTACAGCCCCGGACGACCTTGTCGTCGATAATTGGAAGGGGTCTGGAACACCCAGAACGGCGGCCGATTTTATGGCTCGCGGTTATGCTACCATGGAGGAGCGAGCCAGAGTTCTGTCCAGTACGGATTTCGATCGGACGCTGGCGCTTAAAAAGGAAGCTCTGGCCGATTATGACCAAGCGGTTGCCTTGTCGCCCGATTCCTCCTTGGCCCTCTCGCTTCGCGCACTTGCTCTGATGAGCCTGGGACGGCTCGACGAAGCAGAAGCCTCGGTCAACAAGGCCCACAGCGTCGCTTTGGTGCACGAACGGGCGTTTCAGGTACGGGGCCTTATCAATACCCGCCGGAATCGCCCTGAGCAGGCCATTCTCGATCTAAGCCGGTATCTGGCCAAGTCTAATCCGACCAGTGTCATATCACTGATCGAGCGCGGGCGTTCTTACGAAAAGACCGGTCAGTTCGAGAAGGCCAGGGCAGATTTCCAGCATGCGCTTACGCTCTCGCCTGAACACGACAGGATCAACGCCGATCTGGCGCGTGTGCTGGTCCGGCTCGGAAACACCAAAGACGCAATCGCTGCCATCGACAAAGGCATGCAAAGCCCGGACGGCACCAGCCAGTCGCCAGCTTACATTCTGGCCAGGCGCCGAGGCGGGGCACTACAGATGGTGGGGCTCAAGGAACAGGCACGGGCCAGCTACGAAACCGGACTCCGCGACACAGACGCCCGATTGAAGCAAATGCCTGCGCTAAGCGGACCACAGTTGAACAACGATACCGCTCTGCTGCTCTTTGCGAAGATCAAATTGCTCAACGCCCTCGATCGTGTACCTGAAGCCATCGCAATTGCGGATCAGGCACTGGCCATACAGCCCAACAATGTTTTGATGCTGGCTTCGCGCTGCACTTCATTGATGCAAACGTCGGACCCGGGCCAGTTGGCGAAAGCGCGCCTGGATTGCGATGCCGCGCGGGCAAACGGGGGTGTCCCGATATCAGGCATCTGGTATTCCAGTGGCCTGATATCGCTGAAGGCGCATGAATGGGGCCGGGCACTGGCCGAGTTCGACATGGCCATCAAGTTAGAGGCGGGTTCCGCGCATGCCCTGTTTGGGCGGGGAATAGCGAAGATCCACAACGGCGCGAAAGACGATGGCTCTGCCGATATTGAGCTGGCTCGAAGCATTAGCCCGGACGTGGACTTCAATTTTGCGGGACTGGGTATCAGACCCGAGGCACGCGCGGACGAGGCCATTCCCCTCGTCCCGGTCACACGACTGACCACGCGCGACTGGAGCAGATCGGGCGCGCCCACAACATCGGAAGAGTTCATTTCGCGCGGGTATGATCGCCTGGAAAAGTGGCAGATGAAAAATGCCCTGTCAGATTTTGACCAGGCGGTGGCCCTTGAACCGGGATCGTCGCTTGCCCAGTCGCTGCGCGCGCTCGCGCTGGTCCGTTTGGGAAGGCTGGATGAGGCGGAGACCGCGATCGACAAAGCTCTCGCCAGCAATCCGGTCGAGCCACGGTCCTTCCAGGTCCGGGGCCTGCTGCAGGCACGCCGCGGTCATCCCGAGAAAGCCATCCCGGATCTGGGCCGCAATCTCGATCCCGGCGCCGTCAGCGCGGTCTGGCTGTTTGAACGCGGGCTGGCGTACGAACAGATCGGCCAGCTTGAAAAGGCGAGAGCGGATTTACAAAAGGTGGTCGACCTCGCGCCCCGTCCGCAGGTGCGCATGGCCCTTGCCCGGGTTACCGCACGCCTTGGCAATGTGGCGGAGGCTATCGCCATGGTCGACACGGCAATGACCGGACCCAACGCCAACAGCCCGCCGTGGGCGACGACTCTTGCCCGCGCGATGCGCCGCGGCAGAATATTGGGCATGGCCGGCCGCGTGGAACCTGCGCGCGCAGAATATGAAAAGGCGTTGAAGGACATCGATGCCCGTCTGAAGCAATTGCCCCCAGCGGAAGACGGCGTGCTGCGCGGCGTCGGGCTTCGCCTGGCGATGGCCGAGTTGCTGATCCGCATGAACCAACCGCAGGAAGCCGTCGTCATCGCCGATCAGGCCTTGGCCATCATGCCTGACAATGTCGCCATGCTGACCCTGCGCTGCAAGGCACGGCTGCACATTGCAGGCCAACTGGCGACCGCACGTCAGGATTGCGACGCCGCGCTACAGAAGCAACCTGCCAATAATCAAGCCTTGTTCACAAGCGGCCTGACATCGCTGAAGTTGTATGACTGGGGCCGCGCAGCCGACGAATTCGACACACTCGCCAAGACACTGACCACAGCACCCGGGCCCGTATTCGGGCGCGGTATCGCCAGGCTCCGGCTCGACCAAACAACCGATGGCGCCGCCGATATCGAATTCGCACGAAACCTGTCAGTGGAAATCGACGCCGAGTTCGACGACGTCGGGATCAAACCGTAAGGCGTCGCATGTCGGGAAACCAAGCCCGTGGCGATTATACCCGATGGTGCAGTCTGTCTTATGCGAACCGCTCTCCACTGAACGCGTCGAGCGTAAGTGCAGTGCAGGATCGGCCACAAGGCCTCGCCCCACGGCCAGAGCGGCGGAGCGGCGCGTCTTGCAGGTATCCGTGCCATCGCACCGGCATCGCGCGCCGCACCAGCATCAGAACTTGTACCCCAGCATCAGACCATAGGTCCGCGGCATGTTATACCAGACATTCTGATAGCCGAACAAACCCACCTCGACGACATCGATGATGCTGACCTCGTCGGTCAAATTCTTCGCCCAGAGGGACGCCTCAAAACGTTCATCCGCGCTGGTAAAGCCCAGTGACGCGTTGAGATTTGTCGTTGCCCCCTCGCTGCTGAGTTCGGTGAGTTGTCGCTCGTCATAAAAGCGATTGCCTGTGTAGGTATAGTCGGCACGGACCCAGAAGGCGCCGATCGACGTCGGGAAGGTATATTTTCCGACAATGTTAAACTGCGTGTTCGGCGCGCCGATCAACCGGTTACCGCTCAAATCCTCAACAACTCCGCCGGCATCGCGCCGAAAATTCCGATATTTGCTGCTTAGCAACCCAAGGCTCGCGCCCAGTTCCAGATTGTCCACGGGTTTTGCCTGCAGCTCAAACTCGATGCCCTGGATTCGGGCATTCGACGCATTTTCAATGAACTGAAGGCCGCCAGCAGTGAATGTGAAAACCTGCAGGTCCTTGTAATCATACATGAAGGCGGTCGCATTGAAGAGCAGCCGACGATCGAACAGCGTCGTTTTTATTCCCGCTTCATAGCTCAGGACATGTTCGGGGTTGAAGGTTCGCGCGGCACCCACTGGATCGTTGAACGCCCCGGTATTGAAGCCACCGCTGGTAAAACCTCGATTGACGCTCGCGAAAAGCATGATGTCGTCAGAGACTGCGAAGTCGAGCGCGGCGCGGCCAGACCATTCTGTCCAGCTGTTCTCGAGATTGAGATCGAACAGGGGCCCCGGAAATACCGAAGCTCCGGCTGCAGTCGTTGCGAAAGTGCGATGATCGAGCTTTCGCTTTTCATGATTGATCCGCCCACCGAGAGTCAGGTTGAGCTTGTCAGTGAGTTTGACCTGAGCCTGGGCGAACCCGGCGAACGTATCGGTCTTCTGCGTGTAATATTGGTCGAAAGCATCAAACCCGAGCGCGAAGGCAACCGACGACATATTATAGAAATTGTGGACGGTGCCCTTCTCATGAAAGGCGAAGGCGCCGAGAATCCAGCTGAATCCGCTGTCACCAGGCGATGCGAGGCGCAATTCCTGCGACCAGGATTCAAATTTGGACGGCCCCCAGTCGATCGTGAAGATCGTACTCGGCGCGCCGTTCCCTTCCTGCAGCACATGCCGCTTCGACTTCTCATAGCCAGATACCGACGTCAGCGTGTAATCGTTGCCGAGATCGAAATCGGCAACGAGCGATACGCCGAAAAGATCAATTTTGGCGAAGGTGTCGCGCTCATACGTATTCACGTAAGGATCTGGATTGGGGTCGCGGTAGCCCAATATATCGATCCCTTGACCAGCGATGATGCGCGACGCGGGCAATTTGACGACATTACCGAGCGCGAGCGCGTCAGGATCGAAAATGCCGCGATGGACGCTGTTGTTGTGCGTGGAGTTCGAACCACCTCCATGAATATTGAGCCGGATATCTGCGCCCGCCGGTTGCCAGCGCAGCACGGCGCGTCCCGCCCACTGATCGGCGTCGTTGACCTTTGCACCGGTCCCCGTGTCGGTGACATAGCCGTCGCGCTTGTTCCATGTTCCCGCGACACGGGCCGACAGATTGCCGCCGAGTGGAACGGTGACGGCGCCTTCAAGCTCATAGGCATCGTAATTCCCATATCCCGCGCGGGCATAACCCTCGAACGTATCGCCGGGCAGCTTGGAATAGACCGAGATCGCCCCACCGGTCGCATTCTTGCCGTATAGCGTTCCCTGCGGTCCGCGCAGAACCTCGATCCGGTCGAGGTCAAACATCTGGAACAGTTGCCCCGAAGGTGCGGACAGATAGACCTGATCCAGGTAAACGGCGACCTTGCTCTCGGCGGTCTGGTTGAAATTGTTATTGCCGATGCCGCGCATGAATATCTTGGGATTGGACGTGCCCCAGAGCGCGGAAATGTTGAGATTGGGCACCGTCGACGTAAGGTCGACAACATCCTTGAAACCCGCCTCCTCGATCCGTTTCGAGTCAAGCGCCGAAATGGCAATCGGCACATCCTGCAACGATTCTGATCGCCTCTGTGCCGTAACGACGATTTCGGCGATGCCGCCCGCAGGCGCGTTTCCAGCGTCCTGAGCCCATACCGCCGAAGGTCCGGCGACGATTGCGAGCGACGTTCCGAGCAGCGAAATGGATTTCGAGATTCGCATAAATTCCTCTCCCATCATTGGGACCCTTCTGCGCGAGCCTTGCGCCCCGCCAAACGCGTCCCTTGATCCCCATCGCCTCGATAAAGCGCTCCAACGAAAGCTCCCCACCCGAATAGGTAGGATCGATCAAAGACACAGATCGATGGTTGCGCGGATGATTTCGCCGATGATTTCGCCCATGATTTCGCCCATGATTTCGATCGCCTGCCCCAACCCAGGCATTGATCAAACGAAGGGCACGCAATGCCAATGGTGTCGCACGCACGCGAGAAGACACCAGACCGATCGGCCTGACGTGCCCGCCCCCGCAAAGGCTTGATCGCGCTGGCGATATACCCGTCGGATCGTGTCGTGGAACCGCCGGTGGACCTCACCATGACAGGTGTCCTCGGGTCGTCCGATCACCCTACCGCGCGGTTCTGATCCCGCCAATAAGGCTCGCGCAGCACCTGCTTCAAGACCTTCCCGCTCGCATTGCGCGGCAACACATCGACCTGCTCTATCCTGCGCGGGACCTTGTAGCCGCCAAGGCGGTTGCGGCAGAAGGCGATTATCTCTTCCGCGTCCACATATTTGCCCGGCGCGGCCACGATGAGCGCGAGAAGCGCCTCGCCGAAACGGTCGTCTGGAACGCCGATAACGGCAGCATCGACGACGTCGGGATGGGCGAAAAGCGCATTCTCGACCTCGCGCGGATAGATATTCTCGCCGCCGCTCACCACCATGTCCTTGATCCGGTCGCGGATGTAGACGAAACCCTCGGCATCGCGCGCGCCCGCGTCGCCCGTATGGGCCCAGCCATCGGCCAGGAATGCCGCAGTCGCATCAGGCATCCGCCAATAGCCCGGCACGATTTGCGGACCCCTGGCTATGATCTGCCCCGACGCACCGTCCGGCACCGGCGCGCCGGACCCGTCGACGATCCGGATTTCGGTGCCCGGCAGCGGTTGACCGCACGCCAACAGAAGATGTTCTTCCCCCGCCAGCGCACGACGGTGCGCGGCAGGCCCAAGGAGTGTCAGAATCGCTGTCGTTTCTGTCATACCATAGGCCTGATAGACATCGCATCCGAAGACCCGGACGGCGCGCCGCAGTACATCTTCGGCAATCGGGGAAGCACCGTACATGAGCATCTCGAGATGCGACCAGTCACGCGCGTCGATATCGGGAACCTGAGTCAGGCAAGCCTGGATCATCGCGGGCACGAGAAAGGTAAAGGCGACGCGTTCGCGTTCAAGCGTATTGACCACATCGACAGGATCGAAGTCCGTCTTGAGATGGATCGTCATGCCGCGGGCGGTGCAAAAGGCGGCGATCCAGACGGCGGCAGCGTGATAGAGCGGTGTCACAACCAGTGCGACGGATCGGTGATCCGGAAGGTGGTCGACAAACTGGAGCGACTGATAAAGGTTGGCCGCGAAATTCGCATGGGTGACCAGAACGCCTTTCGGCAATCCGGTCGTCCCGCTTGTGTACATCTGATAAAAGATGTCCTCGCCCGACGGCCCCATGTCGGGACGCGCATCGCTCTGCGCCTCAAGCCATTGCGCGAACGGCGGCGCATCATCGGTCGCACGATCAAACGAGACACGCCACCTGACTTCGCGAAGGCTCTCGATGATCTCGTCCACCGCGGCGTCATAGCCGGGTCCGACGATCAGCGCCTTGGCGCCGGCGTCGTTGAGGATGTGCAACCATTCAGCAGGCGCCAAGCGATAGTTGAGCGGGATCGGGACGATCCCCGTGCGGGCTGCGGCGAGATACATGAACCACATTTCGGCACAGTTGCGGGCAAGAAAGCCGAACCGATCGCCTCTGACCAGGCCCAATGATAAGAGACCGTTGGCGAACCTGTTCACATCGCGAGACGCCTCGCTGAAAGTCAGGCGACGACGGTCATCGACAATGCATATCTGGTCAGGTTGCGTCCTTGCCAGAAAATCGAACTGGTCATGAAATTGCACCGTTGCGGCCATCTGTCACTCTCCCCGATTGCGCAGGCGGCCAAGCGTCTCGAGCACAGCTTCCGGATTCGCTCCCTGAGGGATCGTCACCAAACCCTGGCTGGCGATATCGATGTCGAGCCGATCCCACGCGATGCGCGGCAGCGCATCACCCACGATCCACAATCGCGCGCCCGAATGTTCGGCAACGCGGCCAAGTGGGGCCAGGCAATCCCGCGCATCCCCATCGGCCTCATCGACCAGCACAATGCCCTCTGCCGCTGCCGCCCCGACGATTCTCAGTATATCCCCAAGACTCGCGACGAGATCGTCGAGCATATCCTCGTCAGCGAGACCGGGTGCGATAGTCGACGGGCCGGGCAGCATCGGAACGTAACATCCCGCCGCGCCCGAATGGACCAACGTATCGACCGCAGTCGTCAGCGCATTGCGCAGCTCGGGCGACCGGGCCTTGATATCGAACGCTTCTGCCCGTTCAGCCGCGCTGCCATTGCGATCAGAGCCCGCCAGCAACAAGGGCGCGAGCGGCATGACAAGCCGCCACGGCCGAAGAAGATGGCAAAGTTCACCCGCGAAGCGGCCCACCGATGCTGGCTCGTCCCACGGTTCGCGATCGTGCCAGAGCAGCGACCGGCCATAGGCGTGCGCATCAAGCCAGAGCTTCATGATCGATCGCTCCTGCGTCGGCCAGCCGACGCTCGAGCGCGTCGATGCGAACCTGCAGCGGGTTGGGCATCACCACAGGTGGATTGACCTGTCCGGCGGCGAAACGCCGCCCGGGCCCTCCGGCATAGACGATGGCCGGATCATCCCAACTGCCAAAATAGGGCGGTGTTTCGGGGGGAGTCGGCGTAACATGGCGGTTCAAAAGCGCATCATAGCTGATCGCGCGCTCGAGACGATCGCGGCGCTCCGCGTCGCGTGCCGCCATTGTTGCATCCGCATCGACGACCCGTGTTTCGGGATCGAAAACCACCCTATAGATACGCCAGGCGACATCGTCAGAAATGAGTTCGTCGGCGTGGTCGCGCATGACTTCCGCTGGATCACGCTCGAGTGGATCGCCGAAACCGCCGCCGGTCCCTTGCGCGATCATGTAGAGTTCGCCGCGCTCGGCCAGCGAATAGGGCAGGAACATCGGAGAGGTGCCATACCGCGCCTCGGCATAAGGGCGCTCGTTCATCATCTCCGCAATCGAGTAGCGGAATTTTCCGGGATCGGACTTCATCGTCTCGAACACATCGATTCCGCTAACGCGGCACAAGGGATAGGTCGGGCACCCATATCCGCCGAACAGGCCAGGCACATTGGGAAATTTCGAGCCCACGGCGGTCAGCATGAAACCCCACACGGGGCTGTCGCGAAGGCCGAGGATCATCTGATACCCCATGCCGCCGCGCTGGCGCCCGAAACCCTGATTATCGCGCATCAGCTTCTTGGAGACGATCTGCACGAATGGCATTTCCTCCTCCATGAATTCCTGTTCGCCAAGATCGGCCATGGTCGCAAAGATCGGTGAGCAGCTATGTTGCCCATCCCGATCGGCAAGTGCGCCGCCGCCCATGCCATTGATGTCCGCGCAAACATTGCCAACCATTTCGCCATGTTGCGTCACACCGCCAAAAAGGAAGGTATTGATCATGTTGAACCAGGGCGCGATGACCCGGGTGTATTTGCGCGGCACCGAATAGAGAAATTTCATCACCGTGACCTGAGCGACGCTCCAGGCGGTGAAGACCGACATCATACTTTGGGCATTGGGCGTTCCAAACGCGGGCTTCAGAATCGAGTTATCGTCAAAGACGAATTTGATCGGATTCAAGACACCCTGATTGCGCGGCAGGTCCGGCCATACATAAGTCAGGAACAACTGGGCGATCATGCCCTTGAGCGTGATATCCAGGCTGTTGTTCGAACGATTGGTAAACTCGGGCGATGACCCCCGATAATCGAGCGTCAGCGTATCGCCCTTTTTCGTGACCGCGATATTGATCTTGATCAGCGCGTTCTCGCGCAATGTGCCGTCGGTCCACCAACTGTGCCGCGTCGTGCCATCCGGCCATTCGGAAAGACGGCGACGCACCTCCACGTCGGTGTCTTCCAGATTGCGCCGCAAGCAGGCGACGAAAGCATCCAGGCCGAACTCGCGGATCGCCTCATGCACACGCTGTTCGAGGCGTCGGCAGGTGAACATCTTGACCTTCATGTCGGCATACTGGAGCTTGGGTTCACGCACCGAATTCTGCAGAAAGGTGACGATGTCGCGGCGCAGGCGGTAATTCTCCGCAACGCGGAACGGCGACATCTTGAGACCCTCATCCCAAACCTGCTCCGCCATGGAAGGCATACCGCCCGGCTCGATCGCGCCGTTCTCGCCTTCATGAACCGTCGCGCCGACCCAGGCGACATGTTGCCCTTCCCAGAACACCGGCATCATCAACGACTGGTCAGTATTGTGCGCCTGACCGTAGCGGGCATCGTTTACGAGAAACGCATCGCCTTCGCGGACCCCGACAGTCGGTTCTTCTGTCCAATATTTGTTGATGAACTTGATCGGATACTGAACGAGGTTGCAAAAGATCACGACGCCGCCGGTGCTGGCAAGGCTGAGATCGCCGCTGGCCGTAAAGATCGCCGACACGCAGTCGCCCCACTTGGCGCCGGGCGCCGCGCCCATGTTCTCGAGCATATCGAAGCTCTCGTTGGCGCCCGCGAGCAAACGTTCGCGAACGATTTCGAGGCGCGCCGGATCATTCTCCACGGACATGGCCGCCTCCTCGAGCGCCGAGCGCGGTTCGAGCAGATGGCTGTTCATGATTTCGGGATCGGGTGCGAGAAACAGGCTGGCATCGCGAAGAAACTCGCTCACATTCGCGGATTCGGCGTTCATGTATTCTCTCCCGCGTTGATGACCATGCGATCAAGCCAGCCGGCGCCGTAACGTCCGACAGTCAACCGCCAGCCGGGTTCGACAAGATAAGTGGTGGAGTCCGAGACCACGACGGCAGGCCCCGGAACGACAGCGCCGAACGCGAGATCGGCGAGAGCATGGATTCCGGTCGGCACTGCCGCTTCGGCGCCGACAAAATGGCAATCCTCGACTCTTAGGGGATCGGGCGCTGGCCGGCGTTCCGCATCGGGCGCAAGCACGTCGGAAAAACGCAGTTTTGGCGTCGACACAAAGGACGCAACGCGAACCGTGTTGATCCGGATGCCCGCCTCCGGGGCCTGACTGCCCTCGCCATAACGCTTGCCGTAATCACTCCCGAACCGCGCGATCAATTGGAGAAGCTCGTCACTGTTCGTGATGCGGTTCCAGCCGACAACCACCGCCGTTTGGGCAAGCTGATTGCCGTAGCGCATGTCGACCTCGAGCCGGTGCTCGATCTGCGCCGGTTCGAAACCCTGCCGCAACAGGTCAGACCGTCCGCGATCCTCGAGTTCGGCAACGATCGTGTTGAAGCGATCGAAATCGCTGAGCAACGACCGGGTGACACTGTCATAGATCTGCAGATAGAGCGAACGCTCGTGAATATGGAGCTGGTCCATGTTTCCGGCGCCCACCGCCGAGAAAGCTGAACTGAAAGGCGGAATGAGCACGCGGCGAATGCCGATGGCATTGGCGATACCGCAAGCGTGCAGCGCACCATTGCCGCCATACGCGAGCATGGTGAACTGGCCAGGCTCATATCCCCGCGCGCGCAGTTCCTGCGCAATGCCGTTGGCCATGTCATTGTCGACCTTCTGGCGGACCAGTTTGGCGGCATCGATCACGTCGATGCCCATCGGTTCGGCAAGCGTACGCCGCACCACATTTGCAGCGCGGCGTTCGCTCAGCGCGATATGCCCTCCGGCGTAATCGTCGGCGCGCAAATAGCCGAGAAGGAGGTCCGCGTCGGTGACCGTCGCCTCGCGCCCGCCGCGATCGTAGCAAGCGGGGCCGGGGTCCGAACCGGCACTCTCCGGCCCAACCGCCACCGTCTGACGAAGCCGGTCATATCGCGCGATCGAACCGCCGCCCGCCCCGAGTGTCACCAGGTGGATCATCGGCACGTTGACCATCCAGCGCTCGATCACCGGATTGAAGTCGTAGAATTTGATGCCGCCCTCAACGACAAGCCCGATGTCAAAGCTGGTGCCGCCCATATCGGTGCACACGACATTGCCAAGGGCCGCCTCGATCGACAGATGCTCGGAGGCTCCGATCCCGGATACGGGGCCGCTGTGAATGGTCTGCAATGCATCGGTCGAATTGAGCTGGGCCATTCCCCCGGAATTGTGGACGACCTGCATCGGCCTTTGATGGCCGTTGTCGCGCAGGTTGAGTTCGAGACTCGAAAGGCCAAGATACATCGCCTTGTGCAGAAAAGCGTCGACGATTGCCGAGGACGTGCGGGCATATTCGCCCTTCCGCCCGGCCACCTTGTGCGCAAGGATCACGGGCGCAGACCCGAGCAGATGCTCGGGATATTCCTCGCGGATCAGTTCCTCGATGCGCAGTTCATGCGCCGGATTGACCACGGCGTTCACAAGGCTGATCACGAAGGCCTGCGCGCCGCGATCGACAAGGCGGTGCACCTGGGCCCGCACATCCTCCTCATCGAGGACCATGATTTCCTCGCCCGTTTCCGAAATGCGTTCGCGTACGCCGGCGATGAGCTGGATCGGGACGATCGGCTCGGGTCGCTCCGCCATCGGGAGATCCTTGCGCAACCGTTCAGGCAGGCCTTCCCCATAGCCGCGGCCTCGACTGAGCGGCACGCTGCTTTCAAAGCCCGCCGTCGTGATCAGGCCAACGGTCGGCCCGCGCCGTTCGATCAGCGCATTGGTGCCAAGCGTCGTGGCATAGCGCACGCTGTCCACCTCGCCCATCACCTCCCCAAGACCGAGGCCGATCTGCGCATAGGCCTTCTCGAGCGAGGCGTTGAAGCCAAGCGCAAGATTCTGATGAGTCGTCAAAGCCTTGGCGGAGACATATTGACCGTCCCAGACAAGGAAGCAGTCGGTGAAGGTGCCACCGATGTCGACGGAAACCCGGCGCATGATCAGTGCCCTCCCTTGCGATGATGGTGCGGCGGCGGCACGAATTCCGGCCCCAGCGCCGGTTCCGCAAGTTGCTCTCGGTCTGCCCACTGTTGCTTCAGCGCGGGAATATCGAGTTCGATGTCATGGGCCGGGGGGTGCCCCGGCGGCAGATACTCGGCCTCGGCCATGCGGGCGCAATGCGGGCAATAATATTCGATGATATGAACCCAGACCGGATCGGGTGCGAACGTGTAAGCGTATCGTTCAGCGTCAATAATGGGCGCGTGTATGTCGCGCGGATCGCGCACGAACGCCCTCATGAAGCGTTTGTAATTCTCCTGCGCCGCGCCAAGCGGTTTTTCGCAGCCACGACATTCCCATTGTTCGCTGTCGAGATCGATCGCGAGCGCGTCGGTGACAAATACTTTCATGGCCTCGCTCCTTCGCGTTCGAGAAACAGGTCGTGATTTCCGGTCACCACCCAGGACCAGCCGTCAGGAACCCGGCAGGTGAAAAATTCTTCTTCGACAATGCAGGGCCCCACGCCATGATCGCCCGGCGCCAGTTGTTCGATGCGAAACAACGGTTGCGGGTCGGCATTCCCGCGCGTCCCGCTCGGCGATGCCTCACGTTGAGCGGGGTGTGCAGCAGGTCCGAGCGGAGGCGTCGGGATCGCACGCACCGCCTCAAGCAGCAGAACGCCGCGTGCGTTTGCGTCGACATCATCGAGAGCGGTCGGTGCGGCACCGTCAATAATCGCGCGCCAGTCGAGACGGCAGTCGGAGAGGGCGAACCCCTCGCTCGTCATTGCGCGCTCGGCCCGCCTGACGAGTTCTGCCCGGGCTTCGTCCACCCTGGTCGCCGAAAAGTCGGACAGTTCGATGCGATGTTCGTGACGTATCGGGCTGAAGCCGATGCCAAAGGCGCTGAACACGGCAGCGAAACGCGGGATGAGAACGGTGTCGATACCCGCCTTTTCCGCAACGCCGCAGGCGCTCATCGGCCCCGCCCCGCCAAAAGCCAACAAAGTGTCGGCCGCGCCAAGCGCCGCAACAGCTTCCGCGATGCGATTGTCGTAGGCGGCAATGGCAGCGGCGACGGCGTCAGGGAGTGACAGGCCAAGCGGAGCGGCCAAATGTTCTGACACAGCGCGCGCGGCGCGTTCGCGGTCGAGCACGAGCTGGCCGCCAAAATAGCTTGCGGGGTCAATGACCTCGGCAAGGAGCATGACGTCGGTAATCGTCGCGGCGGTCCCGCCGCGGCCAAAGCATGCAGGACCGGGCAAGGCCCCCACGCTCTCGGGCCCGATGCGAATGACGCCATCAACGACCGAGAGGATCGAGCCGCCCCCAGCCGCCACACTCGGCACCTCGGCCAGCGCGAATGCGATGGGGGCCGATTCGACATACCCTTGTGACGAAGCCGCCACCCGACCGCCGTTGAAATAGGCAAGGTCGGTTGTCGTGCCCCCGATATCGATCGATACCGCGCGGGCGAAACCGTAATGGCGCGTGATAGCCTCACCACCTTCCACACCGCCGCGCGGACCCGAGGAATAGGTCTGGAGCGCAACAGTACGTGACACGCGCGTCGAACCGCCATCATTGCGGAATATGAGTAACGGATTTCGGATATGGTGGCGCCGCAGCTGATCCTCGGCATGATGCAGAAATTGCTCCATCGAAGGATGGAGAAAGGCGTTGATAAGACCCGACCAGCCGCGCCGCAGAAGGTCGGCACCAGGCGTGAGAGCGGTCGAGAATAGCAACGGTACAGCCCCGAGCAGATGACGCGGAAAGGCTGCATACAGCGCGCGGCGCAACCGCGCCTCGGTCTTGCCCGCGTCTTCGCCGTCTATCGCCACGACAAGCCGGCTCGCGCCTTGCGCAACCAGCCCACGCACATGCTGGATCATAACCCGCTCATCGCTGCCGTCGACGACCGCGAAGCGGTCGCCCACCAGCGTGGCAAACAGGTCGCTCGCCGCAGCCTCAATGCGCTCCGCCGATGCAAGCGAATTGACGATCAGGCCGACCCGCGGCCCCTTGCGCTGCGCGATTGCATTGGTGCCTTGCGTCGTCGAATAACGCAGGTGATCGATCGATGCCACAAGGCGCGCAAGATCGCCGTCCGCCTCGGTTTTCGACGCGAGTGCGGTGAGGCCGGCCATCAGACATTCGGTAAGATCGTGCGGCGTTGTCAGTGTCTTCGCGTGCAGGACTTTCGTACCATCAAAGGCACAAATGTCGGTGAGCGTGCCGCCATTATCGATGCTGACCAATAGGCCCATCGCGCTTCCTCTCCTTGTCGGCACAGGTGAACTCCATGCCTTCGTCCGGAAGCGTCTTGGCCGAGCGCGCGCAGCGCTTGCCCACCCCTATGGGTAGGTCGAACAGACTCTAGTCGACGAGACGATAATGCCGCGCGGCCTGGACTGCCTGCATGCGACTGCCAACGCCGAGCTTGGCGTAGATGTTTCGCAGATGGAATTTCACGGTATTTTCCGAAACCGCAAGGCGGTCAGAGAGGTCCGAATTGCTGTAACCGAGCGAAAGAAAGCGCAGCAGATCGCGCTCGCGCTCGGTCAGGGGTTCGAGCGGGGTGTCGACCTGTGCCTCCACAACAGACGCAGGCTCGCCCGACTCTGCGGCAATCAGGGTCTCGACGAGTGTGGCGACCGGATCATTCGCCCATTTGACCCCGTTCGCCAACACTTCGCTGCGCAGATCGCTCACCAACCGCATGGCAGCCGGACCTTCATCGAGAATCGTGCGGATCATTCCGCCCGGAGCGGCAAGTCCCAACGCGTCGAGGAGCGTGCGGCGCGCAAGCGGCTGATTACCCTCGGCGTCAAGACAGATTGCCAGCAGAAGTTTCAACCTGACCAGCCGACGGACCCTGTGCTTGACGGTCGCTCCCCGAATTTCCGCTTGCAGGGCTGCGCGTGCTTCACCGTGTCGTCCGCTGTGAACCAACAAGCGCAACCAGGTGATGCGCTGCGCCTCCATTTCAGAACCGGGATACACGAGTTGGCTGTCGGTAGCGCCGCGGGCGTCCGCCCCAAGTGCCCGCATCCGCCATTCGGCAGTCTCGAAATCGCCAGCAAGCGTGGCTTCGCGGACCAGTTCCGCGCGCCCGCAAGCGACAAGACGGGCAAGGCCGAAACGATGGCCGAGCGTAATCAGCTCTTCATAAAGCTCATGTGCGCGTGCGTGATCGTTGTCGAGTACGGCGCAACGCGCAAGCGCGACGATGCCGAGGCATAGCGGATCGACGATGCACTGCTGCTGGATGAACGCAAGATGCGGTTCAATCACCGCGCGCGCCTCAGCAACCCGATTGCGCTCATAAAGCGCATCGCCATAATGTGCGGCAATCACCGCCCCGGCCCATATGCCCGGCGGCGCTTCGCCGTCCATACGCTCGAAAGCACGAGACAGAAGCTGCGCCCCTTCCTCGATACGGCCTTGTGAAACCTTCGACGCCGCGAGTATCGCAGAGGCGTAGCTGCCGCCAAAATAGCTCGACGCCTGCTCATGTAACGGGAGCGCGCGCAGCATAAGTTCCTCGGCCTCGGTAAACTGGCTCTGCGCCGCCAGCAGGAATGCATGCGCGTTAAGTGCGACAGCAAAAAAGAACAGGTTGCCTCCATCAAGCCAGCGCGCCGCATCGCGCGCGCGCATGCCCATTTCGTCGACGCGATCCTCGGCAGCGAGCACAAAGCAGCGCTGAACCTCCCATTCCGCCTGAATCTGGCGGTCAACGTCGGGTTCACGCCGTTCGACGCCATCGAGCAGACGGTGAGCCCGGGCAAAATCACGCCGAAAGCCATATGCAATGACGGCATTCGCGATCAGGCGCGGTCGCGCAAGAAACAGATCCTCGTCGAGTTGTTCGACCATCGACACAAGGAGGCCGAGCCGTTCTTCGCGCACCAGTCGCTCCGAAAGGCGTTCGACGAGATCGGCGGCTTCGTTTCTTGCACCAGCCGCAAGAAAATGCCCAACAGCCGCCTCATCCATACCGTTCGCCGACTGCCATTCGGCTATCCGCAGGTGGCGCGTGCGAAGTTCATCATCGCTGATCTGCCGCTTGAGCTGCGTGTGGAGAAAATTGCCGAAAAGGGGATGAAAACGGAACCAGACCCGGTCTCCATCGACAGGATCGAGGAACAACCCCGCCGACCAAAGCTTTTCCAGCAGATCAGGAGGACAACGTCCCACGCTGATATGGTCAAGCAATGCCGCGCTGATCCGGTCAGGAAGACAGGCAAGCATCAACAGTTCGCGCATTGCATCGCCTTGCAGATCGAAAACCTCCTGGGCGAGATAGTCGACCAGATCGTGCGAGAACGCATGGGTCAGGGCGTCGCCATAGCTCCGCCCAGGCGATCGCAGCGCCAGGCTGATGAACTGGAAACCCGCCGGCCAGCCATCGAGCCGAATATGCAGCCGGCGAATTTCGCCGGCGCCCAACCCCGGCTTTTCGGCCAGGAACTGGTGTGCCTCGCCAAGATCGAACCGTAAATCCACACTACCGAGGATGACCGCGCGCCCATCAAGTTTCAGCCGGGGAGCGGCGATTTGGGGCATACTGCGCGCGGCCAGCGCGATGCGCACGCCGTTCGGCAAATTGGCGACGAGTTGCGCAAGATAGGCATCGGTTTCCGCGCCCGTGAAATGATCATATTCGTCGAGAATGAACAGCGCCGGAAAATCGAGCGCGCGCAGCAGGCTTGGCAAATCGCGCGACGGCGGCAGCGGCCTGCCCGCGTCAACCAATATGCGCTCGCAGCTCGCGCTGAACAACTGCACGAGCCGGGCAAGATCGCCATCCTGCGACATCGGACTGATCCAGCCAACGGCACTTCCGGCCGCGCTCTCCTCATCCGCGAGCTGCCGAAGCAATGTCGATTTGCCATAGCCTGCGGGCGCCTGAATGAGCACCAGCCGAGCAGGCGATTGGCGTCCGATCCGCGCGAGCAGTCCATCGCGCCTTAAATCCATCCTCTTCCGCTCCGGCATTCTTCCTTTGCTCCTACCTGACAGGGTGGGTCGCCTTTGCAAATTGCTTCTGTGCCAAAAGTGCGAAGATCGCCGCCCCACCCTTTCGGGTGGGGAGAGATCGCTGACGGCGGAGCATGTGAATCCTTCATATAAACAGTTGGGAGATAGGCTTGATGCCGCCAGTCGTCGTCGCAGGCACCGGAATGACGCCTTTCGTCACACCGGCCAATTCACCGGATTATGTGGCCATGGCCGGTGCGGCCATTGCGGAGGCGCTGGCCGACGCCGGAGTCGGTTATGATTCGATCGATCAGGCATTCGCGGGATATGTTTACGGTGACAGCACCTCCGGACAGGCCGCCCTCTATCCTTCGGGATTGACGGGAATCCCGATTTTCAACGTCAATAACAATTGCGCGACCGGCTCAAGCGCGCTCGCGCTTGCGCGGACCGCGATCATGAGCGGGGACGCCGAATGTGTTCTCGCTATCGGTTTCGAACAAATGCGGCGCGGCGCGCTCGCAGCGCAATGGGGCGACCGCACAGACCCGCTCGCGGGCTTTCTCGATGTCATCGACGCGCGCTTCGGTCCGTCGGAGGCGCCGATGGCGATCCGTCTTTTTGGGGGTGCAGGGCTGGATTATCAGCGGCGCTACGGAGCGCAGGATTCAACCTTCGCGATGATCAGCGTCAAAGCCCGGCGGCACGCAGCGGAAAATCCACTTGCGGTGTTTCGAGATCCGCTCACCGTCGAACAGGTGCTGGCCTCGCAGCCACTTTATGGCCCGCTCACCCGCCTTCAATGCTGTCCCCCAACCTGCGGTGCGGCCGCGGTGGTGCTATGTTCGGAACGATTTGCGAAAGCCCATGGTGTCGATCAATCAGTGATCGTGGCATCTCAGGCGGTTACCACAGATCGTCAGTCGAGCTTCGATGGCGCGGATCTCGGCGCGACAGTCGGAGCCGAGATGTCGCACAGGGCTGCCAGCGCGGTTTATGCCGCAGCCGGTGTCGACCCCGCCGATCTCGATGTCGTCGAGTTGCATGACTGTTTTACCGCCAACGAACTGCTCAGCTACGAGGCACTCGCCCTCACACCCCCAGGAACCGCGGAAGCGTTCATTCTCGACGGTGACAACAGCTATGGTGGCCGGATCGTGGTCAATCCGTCCGGCGGCCTGCTCGCAAAGGGCCATCCGCTGGGCGCGACAGGTCTCGCACAGGCGCATGAACTCGTCGGCCAGTTGCGCGGCCGCGCCGGACGCAGGCAAGTGGAGGGCGCGCGCCTTGCTCTTGCGCACAATATCGGACTCGGCGGCGCCTGTGTCGTGACACTATATGAAAATCGCGATGGCGCGGTGCGCTAACGTAATTCCGGCAGCGGGAGAAGATGGAATGGTTGATGCAAAGCGATGGTATTTTCGCGAACGCCCGACCGGCAAGGTCGACGCCGGCACATTTGATTATCGCGATGAGATTTTGGCCGCGCCCTCCGATGGGGAATTCCTGCTCAAGACCCTCTACCTCTCGCTCGACGCGACCAATCGCGTCTGGATCAGCGACTGGGACATGTATATGGAGCCGGTCCATATCGGAGAACCGATGCGCGGCTTCGTCTTCGGCGAAGTCATCGCCAGCCGGAACCCCTTGTTTCCCGTAGGGGCCTATGCAGCGGGCCTCCATAGCTGGTCGTCTCACATCGTCACCGATAGCACCAATTTCGATATATTCCCGGCGTTGGACGGCATCGATCTTGCGACAGCCTTCGCGGTTCTGAGCGTAGCGGGACCCACCGCGCATATCGGCCTTTTCCATATTGGCGAACTTAAGGCGGGCGATACGGTCGTGGTGAGCGGCGCTGCTGGTGCAGTCGGAACCTTGGTCGGGCAGATCGCGCGTCTCGCCGGTGCCCGGGTTATCGGCATCGCCGGAGGACCTAAAAAATGCGCGATGCTGCGCGATTCGTTCGGCTTCGATGCCGCGATTGACTATCGAACCGAGGATGTATGCCAAAGGCTCGGCCAACTTTGCCCCGATGGTATCGACCTCTGTTTTGAAAATGTCGGGGGCGCGATACTCGACGCATCGCTGGCAAATATGAAAGATTTCGGGCGCGTCGTGATCTGCGGCCTGATCGCAAGCTATAACAGCAGCGAGCCCGTCCCCGGACCCTATATGTTTCGCAACCTCATCATGCGCCGACTGACAGTTCGCGGCTTCGTCGTCCTTGACCATCAGGAACTGATGCCTGCCGCGATCAGCGATCTCACGACCTGGCTACGCGAGGGAAAACTGCGGATGCTGCTGCACATGGTCGAAGGATTGGAAAGTGCACCCGAGGCGCTAAATCTGCTCTACAGTGGCGGAAACATCGGAAAGCTGCTCGTAAAGCTCTGATGGAGCGGACCACATGCGAACTCCAAAGAGAGCTGTAAAATGGCCGCAATGTCGGCGCATCCCGTCACGCTGCATTTTGTTGGAGAGCCAGGAACAGGCGTGATCCCAATCCGGTGGCACGATCAGGAACCGCACTTTAGCCGTCTGGGATGGCATTCATTCGGCTTTCCCAAAGGCTGAGAAGCTGACAGGCCTCAAATTTCGGTTCTTTCAGACAAGGTCAATGCGGTGGCGCAGACACGCCTGGAACGACAGCGGTAAGGTTTATGGCTACCGCAAGCTACACGACGACCTGCTGGATCAGGGCAAGGCGTGCAGCGGGGAACGATCGATATTTATCTCGTCCCAGTTTGCAAATCGCTCGTTTCTACAGGCAAACCATATCGGAAGTTCGAAACCCTTCCGCTCCATTGCCATAAGCCGCACTTGAATTTCGAACCCGCTCAGCTTCGAAGTTACGATTTTCACGGAAAGGAAGATCACCGAAAGGCAGTCTGCCATTCAAATCTTTGAAGGCACTGGCATCGGACCCGGCCCAATTCCAGCATCGCGATATTGCGAAAGTGGGGTTGGAATCCAGTGTTGCTTGGGCGGCAAAAGAAAGAAGCGTGCAAGAGGCGATCGACCTGAATTGATGCGTTCCTGCGGGATGATCATGCGCACCGTTTTGGCCATAAAATGACGTGCACCGCCCTCAGTCCTGATCATAGCATATTCGCGCCGGATGCGTGCATGATCGCGTCCTCTGGCGGTGGTCAACGCCCGCAGCAATGCGATCTGCAAGAAACCCACTGTCGTCGACTGTGGCTCAACGGTATGGTCGATCCGTCGTCCATCCCTGCCTTTTGTCAGCGCCTCGCTGCTACTTTCCGAACTGGCGACGTCCTGGTCGCCATCCCAGAACAAGCCGCAGCTATAACCCGAGTTTGCAGGCTCCGGCAGGCGCTCTGGCGTGTCATCGCGCGCGGTGGCTCTTGTTATCAAATGCGTGAGACCGTTTGCCCACTTATCCCGTTCCGTAAGGTTGGACAGACCGAAAATGTCTTCGACAGTTCGCGGAATAGAGCTGTGTTCGTAAATCGAGCCGTCTAAAAGATTGCGCTCGATCAAGGGAGAGATGGCGATGGCAGGCACGCGAACGCCAAGCCAATCGAAGGCAAAATCATTGTGGTTGTTGTCTTCGTCCGCAATCCCATCGCCAGGGGGGGGCGCTTTTGGCGGCGGAGCATGGTCGAAGAAGCCGCCATGCTCGTCATATGTGGCAAGAAGCAGACTATCCTTCCAATGAGGCGATTTACGGAGCGTTTCATAGACTGATTTGATGAGATGCTCGCCTCTCGTAACATCGTCCATTGGATGTTGCGAATTGCCGCAATGGAAGTCGCTCCATATGGCACCGTAATCAGGTTCGATGAATGTGTAGGCGGGCGAATAATCTTCGTCGGCAATCGCCTCCTCAAAATCATCATAATCGCTTATCCGCCCTTGGATATCGGCAATGGTCATGCCGCTCAACGCCAAGGTGACCGGAAAGTGATCGCCTGCGAAGACGCGCCACTCGAGACAAGAATCTTCAAGTTTGTCAAAGATGGTGCCGTTGGCAAATGTATAGCCATCAAAGGCGATGTTGCCGATCTCAGATCCTAACGAGGGGCTGTCATCGAGCCCGCCCGAACTGGCCGCATGAGCGAAGAACCGATTGGGCCAAGTTGGGCCCGGAAGGGAGGAATGCCAACGATCCAGCAACGCGAACTCTCGAGCCAGCGCATGCAACACTGGCGTCCTCTCTTCGGAATAACCACGCATTGCCTGCTCTAGGTTCTGAGGTTTGCCTTTGTCGTTGCCTCGAGCATAATTGGTAAGAAAACCACAGTTGGTGGGCGGATCAAGGTCACTCATGCCGTTGGAATCGCGCTTATAGCTAGTTCCAAACAGTGCGAGAATTGCGTTCGAAAATTCGTGCGGCGGATCATAGTCTGGCGGGTCATCCAGTTTGAACTTTGCTTCACGATCGAAGGCGATTGTCGTGGTCGACCCGCCATCCTCAAAGTCGTTGGAAAAGCCTTTGTTCATGCCATTGGCATCGAACACGCCATTGACCGGTCGCTCGATCCCGGGATCGGAGATGCCATCACCAATTCCCGCCTCCGGCCCGCGAATGCTGGAATGGCCGAGCATATGATCGAAGGAACGATTCTCCATTATTAGAACGAAGACGTGCTTGACAGGGCTTCGATTCCGCCTCGGCGATCGGAAGATGCCGTTGAAGAAACAGCGCACACCATCCCAGGCCACGCAAACCAGTTTGGCGATCCACGACCAGACCAAGCATATGGCCTTCACAATAAAAACCCACACCTGACAAACGATATTGGCCACCCAATACCAAGCCTTGCACACCCATTTCGCCACCCAGTACCACGCCTGACAAACCACGTTAGCGACCCAATGCCAGGCGACGCAGACAATATGAGAGACCCATGTCCAGGCTTTGCAGACCCAACTGCATGGCCACCAATCGCAACAGTTCTTATAACCGCGATCCTCTTCTCGATCGCACTGATTGTAGCCTTCGTCCTTCCATTCGGAGCATTCGTTGCTACCTTCGTCCGCCCAACTGTCGCATTTGGAATAACCATTATCGCGCCAAGACACGCAGCTAGCCGACCAGACGTCGGTTCTATCGACACAGGCCATATGGCCTTCATCAACCCACTGACGGCAAGTCATGATGGAGTCGCCCGTACTGCCTTGAGCAGTGCGCGCGCCGCTCTTTGAAAGCGCCACTGCGCAACCCGGATGGCAATAATTTTAACAAGGAACGCACCGATCAGGCCCAGCGCGAAAGCCGTTGCAGCGCCTGCTGCAACGGATAGCGTGTTAGCGCCGAGTGACCAGAGCCTCCAGCAATAGAAGCCTCCGGCCAGCCAAATGAGTAATGCAGCGCCTGCCCCCTCACCGCAGCCGCACGCAAGGACGAAAGCCCTTACACTGTCCTCAAATCGCTTGGCTTCCTGTTCTCGCAGCTCAAAGCTAATCTTGATACCGGATCGGGGCAAATTACGGACCTCTCGAGCCCGTGAAAGCATCAACTCGATATCGGAGACCGAACGCAGCACGAGAGGTAATGGGGGATTGGGAATTGTCCTGGCGATCATAAGACCTCCCACGAATAGCCACTACGTTACGACGCGAGCGACTCAGGAGCGATCCCAAGATTTTTATACAATAAAACCAATCCCATGGCCAGAAGCATGTCCCTGTCTCAAAGTTTAAAGACAGCCCAATGCTCGACCGTCAAAGCCCAACGCTGCTTCTCGCCTTTTTCAAGGTTACGAGGTCAGGGAACACATTTCTGATCCGCTGGGCCGTGTCGACTCTGGTCTTCGGGCTACCTGTTCCGCCAAAGGTAATGACAGCAAACAACCAGCCGTCGATACGATTCCAAGTGGGTTAACGTGGGTTCCGCCCCATTCTAATCCCAAAGCGCCCCACACAATGACCCGCACCGGCCCCGTAGGGGAAAGCGTGTTCTCTGTTGGTTTTCCGAAGATAAGGGGAAAAGTGTGGTGCCGCTTAGGTGACTCGAACACCTGGCCCCATCATTACGAATGATGTGCTCTACCAACTGAGCTAAAGCGGCACGCGGGGCGCCCTGTATCTGCCTTCGGCGGGGATCGCAATCCGTATTCGTGCCCAATGCCAGTACCGGGGGAAAAAATTTTGCTCCGCCTCATCCTCAGCCATGCAAAAGCGCGGATTATTTGGCCGCGTAGAGTAGGTATCCCGATCCCAGACGGTCCAGCACATCACCGATATCCCTGCGGCTCACCGCAAAACAGCCCTGGCTGCGCCCTACCCGCCCCTGCGTTTCGGCAAGCTGGCCACTGACATAGTCCGCGCCGTGAATCACAATCGCCCGCTGCCACGCATTGCTGTTATCCGCATCAAGCCCTTCGAGCCGGCGCGAACGGCCATGTTGCCCGTAATAGGAATTGCCGGTCATGTAGCTGCCATGGGACGAGGCGTTGGAGCCAGGACGATTGGAAAACCGCTGTACCCACCCGCTGTTGCCCGGATCCGAACCGCTGCCATGCGCAACCAGGAACGACGTCGACACCCGCCCATTGGCGATATCCACCAGATGAAACCGCGCATCGCGCGAAGGGGCGGAAAAATCCACCAGACCCACCAGATTGCGATTGGCGATACGAAACCCGTGCGTATCCAGTGCGGCCATAGCCTGCGGAAGCAGATCAGGGCGATCGGCAGACTTCACCTGAGCAAAGGCACGCGGCGATAACACCGCCGCTGAACCGGCAACAAAAGCGCCGATAAAACGGCGCCGATTGATATTCATCTGCCACGATCCCGTAATGACATAAAAACAATGTAAGGGATGCTAGAACAGAATCACAACTATTCCCTTACCGCGCACCACACGAACCGGGATTCATTTGCGACGATCCGTGCATCACCCCGGGAACCATCTGTAACCCCGCCCGCCAGACCGCGTGAGCATGATCGCATCTCATAATGCCCACGATGCCGCTTGTCTGATACCGCGTCCCAAAGGATGATGCGCGCATGCCGAATATTGCCACACTGACTCTCAATCCGACAATCGACACCGCCTACGAAGTCGAACGGGTTTTTCCGACCCACAAGATGCGCACGCAGAAAGAGCAATACGATCCCGGTGGCGGCGGTATCAACGTGGCCCGCGTCTTCGTGCGCCTGGGCGGAAACGCGCGATGTTACTATCTGTCCGGTGGGGCAACAGGTGTGGCGCTGGATGGCCTGCTCGATCTGCACAGGCTCGTCAAAACCCGTATTCCAATCGCAGGCCCCACCCGGGTCAGCGCGTCGCTCTATGACCGGGCAAGCGGGCAGGAATATCGTGTCGTGCCGGCAGGCCCCACAGTCAGCCCGGAAGAATGGCAGGACTGCCTCGATCGCCTGGCAGAGGCGCAATGCGATTTCCTTGTCGCCAGCGGCTCTCTGGCCCCCGGCATACCCGATGATTTCTATGCCCGGCTGGCCGCCAATGCCGCCGAACGCGGAATCAGAGTAGTGCTCGACAGTTCCGGCGAAGCGCTGCGTACAGGCCTGAACGGGGGCAACATCTACCTCGCCAAGCCAAGTCTCGGTGAACTGCGCCAATTAACCGGGCAGCCACTCGACACGGAAGGGGCGATTGCCGATGCAGCGATGGCGCTGGTGGAGACAACCGGAACCGAACTGATCGCCGTGACCATGGGCCACGAAGGGGCACTTCTGGCCAGCCGTGACGGCACCATCCGCCTGCCAGCCCTGCCCATCACGGCGCAGAGCGCGGTCGGCGCTGGTGACTGCTTTGTCGCGGGTATGGTCTATGCGCTGGCTACCGGGCGTTCGCGGGGAGAGGCGTTTCGACACGGTATCGCTGCGGGCTCTGCCGCAGTGCTCACTCCGGGAACCGATCTTGCCCATCCTGCCGATATCGCGCGCCTGCTGCCCCAGGTCGGGGCCATCTAAACCTGGGATAATCGCCCCTGCTGACCCTCAGATTTTCCGTCATGACGGAAATAACCCGTCGCATCTGGAACTTACAAGCCCACCTCTTAGGCGTGACCGGAGGAACTCCGTCAAACGGATAGCACGGCCAAGGGAGAGGGCAGTAATGAGGCAGATCAGGACAGGGCTGTTTTTGTGCGCGGGGATGATTGCCCTTGCCACACCGGCATTCGCGCAGGACGGCACCGCCGCCCCGGGTGCATCGGAAACAACAGGCGTCACCGATATTATCGTGACAGCACGCAAGAAGGCGGAAAGCCTGCAGAACGTGCCGCTGTCGATCACCGGGATCGGGGCCGAAGAAATCGCCGACCGCGATATCTCGTCAATTGGCAATATCGACAATCTCGCGCCATCGGTGTTCATAGAAACGGCCGCAGGCCCCACGACCAGCGGCGTTGTGGCGAACATTCGCGGCATCGGCGGTTCGGATTCGACCGGGGTCTCCGACTATCCGATCGCGATGTATATCGACGGCGTCCTGATGTCGCGGCCCAATGCGCTGCTGTTCGACATGGTCGATCTTGAACGCATCGAGGTGCTGCGCGGGCCGCAGGGCACCCTGTTCGGGCGCAACACCACGGGCGGCGCAATCAATATTTTCACCAAGGCTCCGTCCGATACCTTCGGACTGGAAGAGAAGCTGACCATCGGCAGCGACAACCTGCTGAAAAGCCGCACAACGATCAATACCGGGCAATGGGGCGACAGCGGGATCAGCGCAAAGCTGGCCTATTCGCATGAAGAACAGGACGGCTACGTCAAAAATACCTTGAAGAAGAACACCGCCGACCCCGGCGCCCGCAACAGCGAATCGGGTTTTCTGGCCATTCATGGCGATGTCAGCCCATCATTCAGCTTTGATCTGCGCGCCGATGTTACATCCGCTCGCAATGCGCCGATCTGGCAACAGCTCACAGCAATCAACCCGCTGCAATATCAATACTTTTCCCAGTCCGAATCGCTTGGTGGCGCCCCTCTGATCGTCGACAACAACTATCGCAAGCGCGTGACTATCGCCGATCAGCCGCGCGGCAAACAGACGATCTGGGGCACTTCGCTGACTATGGAATACGAAGTCAGCCCTGCCCTCACCCTGAAATCGATTACGGGTTATCGCCGGTTCAAGGAAAGCCAGGCGGTCAACAATGATGGCCAGGGCGAACTGCTCGGCAGACTGGTTAACGGGTCCATTGGACGGGTCTATATGTTCGATTACCCCGAACCGGCCCGGGCGCGCGATCGCCAGTTTTCCACCGAACTTCAGGCGACCGGCACCATCTCCGATTTCGACTATGTCGTCGGTCTCTACTACTTCGACCAGAAGTATGGCAGCATCACCACGCAACATTTTACAAGTGTCGTGCAGATGTCGCCCACCGATCTGCGTGGCGCCAATCTGGTCAGCCTGCGCGATTACGAAACGCGCGCCAGATCCTATGCCGCGTTTACCCAGGTTTCGTGGAAACCGTCGGCGGTCGACGGTCTTGAAATCACCGGCGGGTTGCGCTTCACGCATGACAAGAAGGAACTGTCGCAGGCCAATGCCTTCAACGGCGCGGCGTTGCGCCCTGGCTTCGCCAAAAACAGCTGGGACAATCTCAGCTGGCTGGGATCGGTTACCTATCGCTTCTCACCCGAACTGCTGGTCTATGCCCGTGTGTCCACGGCCTATCGTGCTGGCGGGTTCGACGCAGGCGGCGGGGGCAACCCCAACGGCTATGATCCGGAAAAGGCCGTATCCTACGAAGCGGGCCTGAAGACCGATCTGCTTGACCGGCGGCTGCGTATCAACCTGTCGGGTTACATCACCGATTACAAGGATCTGCAGATCAGCCAGTTCACCGCAGGCAGCAACGGCGGCGGAACGCGCACGGTCAATGCCGGCAAGGTCACGTTCTCCGGGTTCGAGGCCGAGGCGACAGCGGTTCTGGCCGATTTCCTGACGCTCGACGGTTCGGTTGGCTATGTCCATCCGAAGTACAAGACATACCTTTACCGCAATCCCAGCGACGACAAGCTGATCAATGTGGCGGATGAGGTGCATCTGGCGCACGTTTCGAAGTGGACAGCCCGTGTGGGCGGCGCCTGGGACATCGCCCAGTGGGACAGCGCCAGTCTGTCGCTGCGGGTGGACTATTCCTACAAGAGCAGCGCGCCCACTTTCCCGCTCGACCGGGTAAGCCCATTCAACCCTTATATCCGGCGTTCGGCCCAGAACGAACTGAGCGCGCGCCTGACGCTGAAGGATGTGCAACTGGGCGAAAAGCTGAACCTGACAATCCAGGCCTATGGCGAAAACATCCTGAACGAGAAGCGCCGGATCAGCGCCGTCGATTTCGGGGCACTGGGCTTCGCCACCCGGACATGGGGCCCGGACCGGCGGTTCGGACTGACCGTTACCGCAGCTTACTGAGCCTGCGATTATCGGCACCCGGCGGGGACATCTCCGTTCCCGCCGGGTAGCCTGTGCAACAGCGCGGCGGAATCAGACGCCAGATTTTCGCGCCAGGATTTCGTAAGCGCGCCACAAACACCGCACCCTTGCTTGCTTTCCGGCATCGCTTTCCCAAAACAGGCTGCGACAGATAAGCGAGAGGACAGGCCATGGCCGATACAGCCGGTAAACAGAACGGACTTTCCCACGTATGGCGCGATTTTTGCGCCCAGTTGGCCGAAGCCGGGGACGTGCTCGACCGGCCCGATGCACCCGATACCGCGTTCGATCAGGCCGAAGGGCTGCGCTATCTCAGCCGGTTGACGCGCACCGCGCTCAACATGCTGGTCGATTCCGGCGATCCCGACTTCCCGCGGATTTTTCAGCTGACAGACGACAAGATCAAGATTGGCGCGGACAACCCCGATAACATCTATCAACAGGCCGTAGTGCGCGGTGACCGCGAATATCGCATCTGGGGCACACGCGGCACCGTTCCCTATCTCAGCATCGGGACCAAGGCGAACCGGTACGCCATCGACGGAACCATGACCTCCACCGGCGAGATCGAATTTGCCGATGTCGCACTGGCACCGGATGGTACGTTTGAAATCATCGTCAGCGCAAAACAGCATCCGGGCAACTGGTTGCCGATGGCCGAAGACACAACCTTCCTGATCATCCGCCAGACGTTCGACAACAAGAAAACGCAAATCCCGGCGGAGATGCATATCGAACGGATTGGCCAAGGCCCGGCTGTGCCCGCTCTGCTGACCGCCGATGCGATCACCCAGCAATTGCAGGGATCGGCCGCATGGGTGCGCGGTACCGCCAATACTTTCGCGGATTGGTCGGAATGGTTCAAGAGCCAACCCAACCGCATCTACGATGCGGATCAGACGGTGTTTTATCGCGGGGGCGGCGATCCCAAGATCTGGTATGGCCATATCTATTACGACCTCGCCCCGGGCGAAGCGCTGGTGCTCGAGGTCATGCCGCCGAAAAATTGCCGAATGTGGAATTTCCAGATCGACAACTGGTGGATGGAATCGCTCGACCACGTGCACCAGAAAGTGTGGATCAACAATTCGCAGGCCACATATGAAGCCGATGGGAGCATCGTGCTGGTCTGTGCCGATGCCGATCCCGGCTTTGGCAACTGGATCGACCTTGCGGGGCATCGCCAGGGAACCGGTCTGTGGCGCTGGATCGAGGCGGACGACCATCCCGTCCCGCAGTGCCGGATTGTGAAGCTGTAAGGCGCTCTGCGCCATCTGAGACACCCCTTATGCGAGGCCACTTGCATAGGGGCGCATCGGGGCGCTATTTTGCTGATCATGGAAACGGCAGGTCTGGCACAATATGGCTGGAAGATTCTCGGCGAACTGCGCGCCGGGGAAACCGAAGCCGTGCTTGCCGATCACCCCGCCGCGGACAGTATCGACCGAACCCACTTGCGGGACAGGCCTTCGCTGAGTTTTCTGGTGTCCCCACAGAACAACCCGTCGCGCGGATGCTTTCTTGGCAGCAGCAAAACGGAAATGCAGGTTTCGCTGGGCAATGTCGTGCTGATCCCGCCACGCACGCAAATCCGCATTCGCGCGGATGATGTGCCCGCCCGCCGCCTGCTGAACTGCACACTGCCGCTGCGTGGCGAAATGGGCGAGATCGAGGCCCATGCACGGCTCGATCGCTGCCTCAACGTGCAGAACGTGTCGGTTCGCACCGCGCTGCTGCGCATGGTTTCCGAATTGCTGTCGCCGGGCTTCGCTTCGGAAACCATTATCGAAGGTCTGGGCATCTATCTGTCGGGCGAACTGGCCAATTACCTGCAAGACAATCGGCACGCCGCACGGACCGGTGGGCTGGCGCCGTGGCAGCTTCGCCGGATTGACGATCATCTCAGAGAAGGCAACTGGGATTGCCGGATTGCCGATCTCGCCACGCTGTGCGGCATCAGCGCCCGCCATCTGATGCGCGCCTTCCGACAGAGCACGGACCGTTCGCTGGCAGATTATATCGCCTCGGTCAGGGCCGATCGCGCGCGCATGCTGTTACAGGATGAAAGCCTTTCGATATCCGATATCGCGCGCGAACTGCGGTTTGCCCGTTCTGCGGGCTTTACCACCGCGTTCCGTCGTCTGACGGGCCTCACTCCCACCGCCTATCGCCAGTTTCAGCGCGGCCGCCACTAACGCTCTCCCCTATCCGCTCCTACGGCCTTCCACTGGCCGCCAAACGCCCCCACCCCGGCGCAGGACAGGGAACAAAAGCCCGTTACAGGTATATATGCGATGGACCCGTATGGGCCTTTCCGAAAGGGAGCATCATGGAGCAAGACCGCGACATGCTCCGCGCGGAGCAACGCCAACGCCAGGAATCGATGCTGCGTCAGGCTGCTCTGCGGCCCGTCATCCACGCCAGCGAACGCCAGCAGCAACATGGTGAATATTGCGCGGATGACGCCATGCGGCGCGTTCGCCAGCAACAACAGAGCCAGCAGCAGGGCTGAGACGGGCCCGCCGCGTCGCGACAGGGCACAGGATACCAAAATCTGTGGTGGTGGAGGCCCGAGCCGGAATCGAACCGGCGTATACGGATTTGCAATCCGCTGCGTCACCACTCCGCCATCGGGCCTCAGGCGCAGAATTGCGTGGGAAGCGGGCCACTAGCCGAAGGTTGGCCCGAGTGCAATCCGCTTTCCCGAAAATGTTGCCGGTGCGGGGATATTCCGCGCACCGGCAATGGCATTATGCGGCGGACGTGTTCACGCCCATCGACTGGAGATAGCGCTTCACATTGCGCGCGGCTTGGCGCAGGCGTTGTTCGTTCTCGACCATGGCGATCCGGACGTAACCTTCACCGTCTTCCCCATAACCGACGCCCGGCGCCACCGCGACTTCCGCATGGGTAAGCAACTGCTTCGAAAATTCGAGGCTGCCCATATGCTTCAGTGCCGGCGGCAACGGTGCCCACGCGAACATCGACGCCTTGGGTGGTGGAATATCCCACCCTGCACGGGCGAACGCCTCGACCATGACATCGCGCCGTTTCTGATAAAGCGTGCGGTTCTTCTCCACGATATCCTGCGGGCCGTTCAGCGCCGCGCAGGCCGCTGCCTGAATCGGCGTGAACGCGCCGTAATCGAGATAGCTCTTCACCCGCTTCAGCGCGGCGATCAGCTTGGCATTGCCGACCGCGAAACCGACGCGCCACCCAGCCATGGAAAAGGTCTTGGACATGGATGTGAATTCCACAGCCACATCCTTGGCACCCGGCACTTCGAGAATCGAACGGGTCGGGTTGCCGTCAAAATAAAGCTCCGAATAGGCGAGGTCGGACAGAATCCAGACCTTGTTTTCCTTCGCCCATGCCACCAGCCGTTCGTAGAACGCCAGATCGACGGTCTCGGCCGTTGGATTGGAGGGATAGTTCACAATCAGCACCGAAGGACGCGGCACGGTGAAGGCCATCGCCCGTTCCAGCGATTCCCAATAGCGTTCATCGGGCGTGGTCGGCACGGAACGGATCGTCGCCCCGGCAATGATGAAGCCGAAGGTGTGAATGGGGTAGCTGGGGTTCGGCGCCAGCACCACATCGCCCGGTGCGGTGATCGCTGTTGCCAGGCTGGCCAGCCCTTCTTTCGACCCCATGGTCATCACCACCTCGGTTTCGGGATCGAGATCGACGCCAAACCGGCGGCCATAGTAATTGGCCTGCGCCCGGCGAATACCGGGGATACCCGACGACGCGGAATAGCCGTGGGCATCCGGTTTCTGCGCCACTTCGCAAAGCTTGTCGATGACATGCTGCGGAGGCGGCAAATCCGGGTTGCCCATGCCAAGGTCGATGATGTCGCGTCCCGCCTGACGCGCCGCCGCTCGCATCGCGTTTACTTCGGCGATGACATAGGGTGGCAAGCGCTTGATGCGGTAAAACTCGTCTTCCATGACCTTAAGGATTCCAGTTGCGCCGGCGGGATTGCCGGACTTTCATGACTCTAGGCGATAAACTGCGCCGCGCAAATGGCGTTTCGCCTTGCATCATGCGGGGCTCCCCTGCCACATGTCAGCACAGGCTGCATGAAAATTCGTGCACAGGCAGAGCGGACCCATGACTGACAACCAGAATGATTTCGGCGCCCTGATCAATCAAATGCTCGCATTTCAAGGCGAAGCAACACAACGCTGGTTCACCCAGATGCTGCCTGAAACAGCCAAAAAATTGCCCAATCCCGGTGAAATGGCCGAATGGATGGACGTGGCGCGCAAGCTGCAGGCGCTGTGGCTGGAGTTTCAGGAACAGCGCGTCGCCACCCAGTTGCCGCCCAATCCGTTCGCTGACCCGGCGAAGTGGCTCAACATGGCCGGGCAATTCTACCACCAATCGCCACTCTCCGATCCCCAGCATCAGGAAAAGCTTTGGGCCGACAGTCTGGCGCTGTGGGAATCGCTGCTGAACCAGTATGGAATCGGCCCCGGCGAGACCGAGGCCGGGCATAGCCCCAGGCTCCCACGGGAAGACCGGCGCTTCGCTGACGAAAAATGGCGCAGCCAACCTTTCTTTGCGCTGGTCCATCAGACCTATCTGATGATCGCGGAAGAACTGGAGGCGATGGTCGATTCCATCGAAGGCCTGCCCGACGATCGCCGCGAACAGATGCGTTTCGCCACCCGCGTCCTGATCGAGGCCTTGAGCCCGGCCAATTTCCCGCTGACCAACCCTGCCGTGCTCGAACGCACCCTCGAAACCAAGGGCGACAATCTGGTCAAGGGATTGCAGCATCTCCTTTCCGATCTGAAGCGCGGGCAATTGACCCACACCACACCGGGCGCTTTCACATTGGGCGAAAATGTCGCGGTGACACCGGGTGAGGTGGTTTATCAGACCCCGTTGTTCCAGTTGATCCAGTACACGCCGGTTACGGACAAGGTGCTGGAAACCCCGTTGTTGATCTTCCCCCCGTGGATCAATCGCTATTACATTCTCGACCTCAATCCGAAGAAAAGCTTCATCCGCTGGGCGGTCGAACAAGGGCTGACCGTGTTCGTGGTGTCGTGGAAATCGGCAGATGCCTCTATGGCCGACCTCACACAGGACGATTACATCCGCGCCCAGATCGAAGCGATCGAACATGTGCGTACGCGGTTGAAAGTGCCGTCAGTCCACACGATCGGTTACTGCGTGGCCGGCACCACACTGGCGGCGACACTGGCCGTGCTCGCCCGCCGTGAAGAAGATGCCAGGATTGCCAGCGCGACTTTCTTCACCGCACAGGTCGACTTCGAGAAGGCAGGCGACCTGCGCCTGTTCGTTGACGACGTGCAGCTCAAGCTCGTCGAACAGCTGAGCGGAGACGGTTATCTCGACGGGCGCTATCTCGCGGCCACGTTCAATCTGCTGCGCGGCCGTGAACTGATCTGGAACTACGTGGTCAACAACTACCTGATGGGGGAGGAGTACCCGGCTTTCGACCTCCTGTTCTGGAACAGCGACACCACCAATCTGCCTGCCCGCTGGCACAAGGAATATCTGCGCGATCTCTATCGCGACAACAAACTGGTGGTGCCCGACGCGCTCAGCGCGGACGGCACCCCGATCGACCTCACCCGGATCACGACGCCCGCCTATATCCAGGCAGGCCGGGAAGATCATATCTCACCACCCGACAGCGTTTTTCGCATGACGCGCCACTTGCGCGGCCCTATGCGATTCGTGCTGGCCGGATCGGGCCATATCGCGGGGGTGGTCAATCCTCCCGCAGCAGCGAAATATCAGTACTGGATCAACGACAAGACGTGCGCTTCGATCGACCAGTTCATCGAAGGCGCGACCGAGCATCCAGGTAGCTGGTGGCCGGACTGGATCGAATGGATTCGCGCTCTGGGGCCGAAAACCGTGGCTGCACGCGGGAAGCGCAAGCCCGGCGGCAAGACCGATCACACGATCGAGTCGGCCCCGGGCAGCTATGTGAAGACGCGCTAGCCACGCGGCACCCATTTTTGTGCGCTGCACAATATTTTCTTGACTCTCGGTTTGCGATGCCTATTTTGTGCACTGCAACATGACTCCCTGTGCAGGGATGACGTTCGAGGAGCAAGCATGTCCAGCGACAGCGAAAGCAAGGCCAACACAGTGGCCAACAAACCCTTTGCCCCCGTGGCAACAGGCCCCAAGGTTACTGAAATCGCCAAGCCCGTAGCGGTCGAAGCGAAGGTGGAGACGCCCGTCGTCGCCATCCCGCGGGTCGAAGACAAGCCCGCACCGGTCAAGGCAACGCCCGCCCCGCAGACTCCGGCCGCACAGCCTGTGGTCGCGCGGACGCCGGCTGCACCGAAGGCCGCTGCCCCGGCAAAGCCGGTTGTGGCGAAGTCCAGTGCCAAGGCTCCTGCCAAAAAGGCGGCGCCTGCCAAGAAGGCAGTTACCGCCAAGCCGGAAGCCAAAAAGGTCGCACCGGCCAAGAAGGTCGCACCGGCCAAAAAGGTCGTGACCAAAGCGAAGGCTACCCCGGCAAGCAAGACCAAGCCTGCCAAACAGACTGCAAAAACTGCTGAACCCGTTCTCACCATTCCCCAACTCAAGGAAAAGATCATGTCTACCGCCAGCAAGAAAGCCGATCTGTCGAAGCTGATCGAAGGCGCTGTGAATACCGCAAAGACCAAAGCCAAGGACGCTTACGTGAAGAGCGCCGCAGTCGCCGGTGAACTGGGCGATCTGTCGAAGGGCAATGTCGAAGCCGTTGTCGAATCGGGCAAGATCCTCGCCAGTGGCTTCAAGGGCATCGGCCAGGACTATGTCGCCGAAACCAAGAGCGCCTATGAAACCGCCACGGGCGATTTCAAAAAGCTCGCCGCTGTGAAGTCCCCGACCGAGCTGTTCCAGCTTCAGGGCGAACTGCTGCGCCGCAATTTCGACGCCGCTGTCGCTTTCGGTTCGAAGGAAACCGAAAAGTTCGTGAAGCTGAGCAACGACGCGTTCGCGCCGATCTCGAACCGCGTCAGCCTGATCGTTGACAAGGTTTCGAAGGCCGCTTCCTGAACCTGAGTTTTTAGCGCCGGGACCTCTCCTCTCTCCTCACCGGCGCCAAGTGACGGGTCGGACAGTGCAACTGTCCGACCCGTTCCTGTTCAGGGCCCCCGCCAAGGTCCTGTTCACCGATTCCCCCCTCCGTGCAGCCTGTTTCCCTGCCGCGCAGCCCGCGCGTATCATGCCCGAAGCAAGCTTTTTGCGGCATCGACCTTGCGGTCGGCCATTGCGATGCGATATTCTCCCACAATGACAACATCTCACGCCTTCCCCGCTGCTGTTTCCGGTCTGCGCATTCGCGCTGGCGAAAAGGACACGTCGCATGAGGGTGAAGGCCAGGTCGGTATTGCCACCAAGACCCGCGCCAAACCAAAAAAACCAAGCCAGTTCAAAGTTTTAATGCTCAACGACGATTACACGCCGATGGAATTCGTCGTGATGGTGTTGAAGCGTTTCTTCCATATGGATCTGGAACAGGCGACCCGGGTTATGCTCCACGTCCACCAAAAGGGCGTGGGCGTTTGCGGCATCTTTCCGTACGAAATCGCGGAAACCAAGGTTAATCAGGTGATGGATTTCGCGCGCCAGAATCAGCATCCCCTGCAATGTACGCTGGAAAAAGCCTGAAGCGCGGTGCCGGTTGATCGCGCCTGCCGATTGCGGCTGCATGGGCTGATCACGCGACCATCCCTTTCAAAACGCGCATGACCTTGATCGCATTGCGCGCTATAGCCCTCCGGAACCCTTTCCATACGCGCGGGCAATCACGGTCAATCGCTTGAAATTCTTTACTGCCATCGACCGTTATATCTTCAAGGCAACGCTGGTGCCGATGATTTCGGTATTTGTGATCGCCGCATCGCTGCTGGTGCTCGACAAGATGCTCCGGCTGTTTGATTTCGTCGCCGTGGAAGGCGGCCCCGTCGGCGTTGTATTCAAGATGCTGGCGAATCTCCTGCCCGAATATGCCAGTCTCGCCATTCCCCTAGGCCTGATGCTCGGTATCCTGCTGGCGTTCCGCAAACTGGCGGTCAGCAGCGAACTCGATGTGCTGCGCGCGGTGGGCATGAGCTATAACCGGCTGCTCAGGGTGCCTTATCTTCTCACGCTCGTGCTGGCGGTGGTGAACCTGCTGATTGTCGGGTACCTCCAGCCGCTGTCGCGCTACTACTATGAACAGATGCAGTTCCAGCTGCGTTCAGGGGCACTGGGCGCATCGATCAAGGTGGGCGAATTCACCACACTCAAGGATCGGATGGCGCTGCGTATCGAACGCAGTGAAGACAATGGCACACATCTGATCGGCGTCTTTGCGCGGATTGCCGACGACAAGGGCCAGGTGCTTTCGATTTCCGCCCGCGAAGGCCGGTTTCTGGCCACGGCCGACAGCCGCGACACGATCATCCTGCAACTCGTCGACGGCACGCTGATACAGGATACCGGCAAATCCTCGCCGCGCGTGCTCAGCTTCAGCACGCACGATCTGCCGATCGATCTGCCAAAGATCGAACAGTTCCGCGAACGCGGGCAGAAAGAACGGGAATATGTCCTGCCCGAACTGCTCCGCATCGGCTGGAACGATCAACTGCCCGAAGACAAACGCATACAAAGTCTCGCCAGCCTCAATTATCGGCTGGTCGAAGTGGTGATGATGCTGCTGCTGCCCCTGCTGGCGGTTGCGCTGGCCGTACCGCCCAAGCGATCGACATCGGCGTTGGGCGTGTTCGTATCGATCGTGCTGGTGGTCGCCTACCACAAGGTGAACCAGTACGGGGCCGATGTGGCCGCGCTTGGGCTCATCCATCCGTTCATTGCCCTGTGGGGGCCGTTCTTCCTGTTCGCGGCCCTGATCCTGTGGATGTATTATCGCGTCGCATTCGTGCCGGGCGGTCAGGCCATCGGGGCGCTGGAGGCAGTCTATGCCAAGATCGCCAGCTACCTGAAGCGTTTCTCGCGTCAGCATCGGGCAACACTGGCAGCCCGAAAGGCAGCGCATGCGGCTTGATTTCTTTCCCTCGCGATCCCTCACGGTTTATCTCGCGCGCCTGTTCATCACCCGCATTCTCGCGGTTCTGGTGATGCTGGTTCTGATCCTGCAAATGCTCGATCTGCTCAGCGAAAGCGGCAATATTCTGGGCTATCCCGGAAACGGCGAAGCGCAGCTCTGGACTTATGTCAGCCTGCGCATTCCGCAGTTGATTGCGCGGTTTCTGCCTTATTCCGTCCTGCTGGCGACCATCATTACACTCGCCACGCTCAACCAGAACAGCGAAGTGATTTCGATGAAGGCGGCGGGCATGTCCGCCCACCAGATTCTGGCGCCGCTGGTGCTGACCGCGCTGGTTATCTCGATTGCCAGCTTTGCCTTCAACGAACGGGTTGTCACCCGTGCCACGGCAACGCTCAACGTCTGGGAAAAACAGAAGTACGGGCCGATGCCCAAAACATCGGACGTACGGGCCAACGTCTATCTGCGTGATGGCGACAATATTCTCATGGCCGTCCAGCTATCCGGGCGCGATGCGGCCATGCGCATGGAAGATGTGACCTGGTATCGCCGTAATGCGGATGGGAACATTCTTCAGCAAGTGCGCGCACCGTCCGCCACATATGTTGGGCCGGGCTGGCGGCTGGATAACCCCCGGTCATTCGATGTCCAGTCGGCAGCGGAAAAGCCCATTGCCCCGCTGGTGGTTGCCCCGCAACTGACCCCGCAACGCGTCGCGTTGACCGGGGTCGATGCCGATGGCGAAAATGTTGTCCAACTGCGCCAGTCGATCGACCGGCTCGAAGCGTCGGGACGGAACACCGGAGAATTGCAGGCCGCATGGTGGCACAAATTTTCCGGTCCGCTTTCAGCAGTGCTGATGCCGCTGCTGGGCGCGGTGGCCGCATTTGGCCTTGCCCGTTCCGGCCAATTGTTCTTTCGCGCAGTCACCGGGATGGCCTTGGGTTTCGCGTATTTCGTGGTCGATAACGCCGCCATCGCCATGGGCAATTTCGGTGGTTACCCGCCACTACTGGCGGCATGGGCCCCGTTCCTGCTGTTCCTGTTCGTCGGTGAGACCGTGCTTATCCGCACCGAAGAGTAAGCTTTTCAACCTCTTTGCATGAGCATAGAATGCTTCATCACCTTCGCTCTACACAGAGGAGATTGTGAATGAAGACATCTGTCGGAATGGCGCTGATCATCCTTGGCGCTGGCATGCTGACCAGTTGCGGCAGCAGCGAACAGGCCAGTACATCGGCCAGCACATCGGAAGGCATGACCGTACCGAAAAGCGACGAGTGGACTGCAAAGCCGGAAGGCGGGGTGGATGTCACTTTACCGCAAACACCGGTCACCACGCAGCCGCCCACAACCACGGAAACCGCAACACCGGTAACCGGGCCAGGAACGGGGCCAACTGGCGCACCGACCGCCGGTCAGCCGGACAAGGCGCCCGCCGCGACCCCGTAAAGGTCAAAGGCAAACCCGCTCCAGCGATGCGCTTGGCGCGTCAGTCCTTGCGCATGGTGTTACGTGCAAGGCGGCCCAGCAGCATGAACAGGCCGGGATAACTGGCCTGTTCATACGTCGATTGCCCGCCGAGATGGGCATGCAGGCGACGGTGCGCCTCGCCCAGCGCATGGTACGGCATGCTCGGCAGCAGGTGATGCAGGGCGTGATAGCGCAGACCAACAGGTGCCCACACCGGTGCCAGAAACGCCGGGGGCGGTACGTTCACCGAATCCAGATACTGGGCGGTCACCGTCATCGCCTCCCCCTCGTTCTCCCATAGGTGGGCCACCAGCGTCCGCAACTGGTTGAGCACGGCGGCAAACGCCTGCACCGCCATGATGATCAGCAAGGGACGCCAGCCCAGGAAATAGGTACTGCCAAGCAGGGTGATCGCCCAGGCGCTGGCGCCCAATTCCTGCCAGAACACCATGCGGCGAAAGGCCCCTTCGGGCGGGCGGCGGCGGAACTGGGGATTGATCGACAGCGATGAGAAGCGTTCCCAGACAAACCGGCGCAAGGGTGGGAACAGAACACCCAGCGGCGTCAGGATCGCGAAACGGAACAGCAGGGCCGGTGGCAGGAGCACCGCGGTCAACAGAAAGACCGGCAAGGACCACGGCTTCATCAGTGCCAGCGAAAGGTATTCCGGATCGTCCGCCGTGCCATAACGGGTTCGCGCATGGTGCAGCGTATGCACCCCTTCATACATCAGTGACGGGATCAGCATCGGAATGCCGACCAGCAGGTTCCATGCAAAACGGAACCCCGGCAGCGCATTCTTGTGAATATGGGTCAGTTCATGGATGAACAGCAGCGCGCGATACAACGCGATGGCCGCCACCACGCCGGCTGCGATCGCCACCCCTATATGCTGTGTCAGGATCGCCAGCGCGAGACTGCCGTAACCGATCGCCGCGGAAACGAGCATGTCGGGCCAATAGATGCCGGGTCGGGCTTCGGCGAGATCCCGCGTCAAATCCACGGCGGAGCGCAGCATCGGCATGTCATCAGGAATATCCGCATGCCAGCCACGGGCGGCAGCATGCGGCGAACCGGGAACATCTATCGTTTCATGGGCTGTCATGGTCGTTCCGAAATGGCCCGATCCGGGCCGCTTTCCTCGCTTCTTGCCTGCCAATCGTGGCATCAACATGTCCGTGGGCGACTAGATGGGGATGACGCCCCGCTTGACAAGTCACCGCGAGCATACGCAGTGCAGGCATCCTCCTCAAGAAGGGCGCTATTGTGACGCAAGCCGAGCCAACCATTACCCCGGTAAAGAGCAAGCGCGATTTCAAGGCATTTATCGATTGTGCCTATCGGCTGAACGCGCATGATCCCAACTGGGTGCCCCCCTTGCGCGCGGAAGTGAAAGAAATACTCACGCTGGGTAAAAACCCCTTCCATGATCATGCCGACATGCAACTGTTCCTTGCGCGGCGCGGCGATGAGGTCGTCGGGCGCATTTCCGCGCATATCGATCATCTTGCACTGGATCAGCCGGTCGAACAGGGTATGGGGCCGGGCACCGGTTACTGGGGCATGTTCGAAGCCGTCGACGAAACGGTCGCACGCGCATTGATCGCCACGGCGGAAGACTGGCTGCGCGGCATGAAAATGACGCAGGTCCGCGCCCCGATCAGCCTTTCGATGTGGGAAGAACCGGGCCTTCTGGTGAAAGGTCACGACCATCCGCCCACGGTGATGATGGGCCACAATTCCCCGCTCTACCAGGGCTGGATCGAAGCCGCAGGCTATACCAAGGCCAAGAGCCTGCTGACCTATGAACTCGACATCACCAAGGAATTTCCGCCGCTGATCCAGCGCATTGTCGCCTCTGGCGAACGCAACAGCCGCATTCGGGTGCGGCAGGTGGAACTGAAAGAGTTCAAGCGCGAAGCCGGTATCGTGATCAATCTGGTCAACGATGCCTGGTCGAAGAACTGGGGCTTCGTGCCTTTCACCGAGCGCGAGGCAAAATACGCCGGCAAAAAAATGAAACCCCTGATCCGCGAAGATCTGAACATGATTGCGGAACTGGATGGCGAACCTGTCGCTTTCATGCTGACCTGGTCGAACATCAACGAGGTCATTGCCGGGTTCGAGGGCAAGCTGCTGCCATTCAAATGGATCAAGCTTCTCAAATGGCTGCGCAATCCGCACACCGACACCATGCGCGTCCCATTGATGGGTGTGCGCAGCGATCTCCAGAATTCGCGCATGGCCAGCCAGCTCGCTTTCATGATGATTGAATTCATTCGCCGTCAGGCGGTGGCCCACTATGGCGCGACACGGGGCGAAATCGGTTGGGTTCTGGAAGACAATCAGGGAATGGTCGCCATCGCCGACGCAATCCAGAGCAAGGTGAACCGCGAATACCGGATATACGGCAAACCGCTGTAATCCCGGGAAATACCGACCCGGCGTGATGCACATAAAAAGACCTCCGCCGGTGGGCGGAGGTCTTTCGGGATCATATCACCGACCGATTTGGACGGGAGGGGGGTCTCGGCGGTGATGTTAGAGAAATGCGCGGATCAGAATAAGGTTCCGACACCCGAGAAATTTTTTACGCAACCCGGACGATTATTTTTAAGGGCGCGAAAATCCTCGCATCTGTTTGAAACCACGCCTAGCATTCCCCTGTTGAACAGAGGCCCTGCCGCTTGGAAGTTTTCGGAACACCCGGTTCCGTTTCACGTTATCCTCGCGAAGCTTTTAACGCCTGAGCAGTTCAGGAAGGGGATTTATGTCTCTTAGCGATCAAGTCGCAAACGATTTACCATTTCTCCGCCGTTATGCCCGCGCATTGAGCGGCTCGCAAACAACGGGCGATGCGGTGGTCCGGGCCACGCTGGAAGCCATCCTCGCAGACAAGGCCCTCCAACAATCCCTGTCTGGCGGCCGCGTGCCGCTGTACCACGCATTCAACCGCGTCTGGTCGAGCGTTCAGCTCGACATCCCGCAAGAAGTCCTCGTCACGAGCGGACCGAGCGATCATGAACTCGCTGCGCAGGATCGCCTTCGCACGATAACACCGCTCAATCGGCAGGCCTTGCTGCTGACGACGCTGGAAGATTTTAGTGTTGCCGAAGCGGCGGAAATTCTCGGTTTGCCGCAAGATGAAGTGGACAAGCTGGTACGCGACGCGATCGATGAAATCGACCGTGAATCGACCACCAGCGTGCTTATCATTGAAGATGAACCCCTGATCTCGATGCAGCTCGAAGAACTCGTGTCTTCACTTGGCCATACGATCAGCGGCACAGCCGCAACCCGCACGCAGGCGCGGCAAGCCATCACCGATCAGATGCCGGGGCTGGTTCTGGCCGATATCCAGCTTGCCGACGGCAGTTCGGGGCTGGACGCGGTTGACGACATTCTCGCCATCGGAAGCGTGCCGGTGATATTCATCACGGCCTATCCCGAACGGCTGCTGACGGGCAACCGCCCCGAACCGACCTATCTGGTCACCAAACCTTTTCAGGAAGCGACAGTGCGCGCCGCGATCAGCCAGGCGCTGTTTTTCGGATCGAGCGAACCGCTACCCTGATACGGCCCCACTGCCGCAGCCCCGCGCCTATTCTCCCAGTGGGCGCGCGGCCCGACGGGCGCGCAATTCGAAATCGCTGGGCGCCCGCACCGGTACGGTCAGCGTACATTCCACACCATGCAACTCGAAACGCAGATCGACCGGGTTGCCCAGTTCATGCGCCACGATCTTTTCAATCAGTTCAGTGCCGAAACCGCGCGGGGTTTCCGCCTGAATAACCGGCGGCCCACCGGCTTCAACCCATTCGATGCGCGCCAATGTATCGGACAAGCGATACCACGACACCGCAACCTTGCCACCGGCAGTGCTCAACGCCCCATATTTCGCCGCATTGGTGGCCAGTTCATGAATGGCCAGCCCCAGCGACAGCGCGTCATTCGGGGCCAGTTCGACATCCGGACCGGACAGGTTCAGATGATGTTCGCCCGCCTTCGCATATGGGGCCAACTCCACCTCTATCACCGCACGGATCGGCGTAGCCCCCCATTCGGACTGGGTCAGCAGATCGTGTGTTGCCGATAGCGCGCGAATACGGCCATCCAGCCCCTCGGCAAAGCTGTCGAGATCCGTCGCCCTGCGCCGGGTCAGCGCGACAATCGACAGGACATTGGCCAGCGTGTTCTTCACCCGGTGATTGAGTTCGCGAGTCAACGAGGCACGGATGGAACTCTGCTGTTCCAGCCAAGACACCGCCTGCCGCGCCTCCACCGCCTGTTGTGTCAGCAACCGTGCCACCACCAGCAACAGACAGACGATCAGCAGCCCCGAAAGCAATGTCAGCAGGGATTGCGTGGAGAGCGCGTGGCGATCGGCGGCACGCACTTCGAGTATCCACCGGCGCCCGACGATCGAGAGCGCGCGCGTCACAATGGCGCCATCCGCGTTCGTTCCATGCATTTCGGCAAGCAGCCGTTCCGGCGCAATCGCGTGATCATACAACCGAAAATTAAAGTCGCCCGATGATTCGAAGCGCAGCGCGGAATCAAGGAAATCCTGGGCATTAAAGGGCGCGTAAATATATCCGCGCAGTTGCCGCGTCGGCGCCTCGCGCGTGAACACCGGCATGTAAATCAGGAAACCGGGGGCTGCCCGCTCCCCTTCCTGCATCAGGATAACCTTGCCGCTGGCGAACGGGCGTTCGTTTTCCTCGGCAGCGATCATTGCCGTGCGGCGCGCCGGTTCGGAAAACATGTCGAACCCGATCGCGCGCCGATTGCGCGATGAATCGGGATGCAGGAAAGTCACCGGTATCGCATAGGGCCGATCCGGAGGAAGCGTGGGATAAATCCGGACACCCCCCGGATACTCATGCGCCATCGTTTTCTCGAAACCGGCGATCTCATCGCGGGGCACGCGTTGCGCCCATCCGATCCCGTCGCCGCCCGGAAAATCGATACCCAGTCCCAGTTCTGCCACCAGCCGACGAAAGTTGCTTCCCGTGATATCCGCCTGGGTCGTCAACAGTGCGGCATCGGCACGCAGATAGGCGGCATTGGCATCTGCACGCCGCTCAAGCGCCGTCGTGATCGCCATGGCGGTCTGGTCAAGTTCCGCATGTCGGCTCTCTTCCTGAGAACGCTCGATCGCATAAACGCTGATTGCAAGAACAAGCGAGGCCAGCAGGAAAATGAGCAGCGGCATGGCACGGGGAAACCGCACCAGCCACGCCCTCAATCCCCTCTGTGCCGGAACCATGGTTTCCAACAATCGCCCCGTTCGTGTTTACAATTCATCCAAAAACAAGCGCATCGCATCGTGCCGGATGCGATCTCCTCTGACATCCAGCGCCAATCAATGGTGCTTGTCATCATATTTCGCTCACTTGATCTATCAAATGGAACAAGTAGGGTTGGGTTTCGTTCCTTGGGCATGACAGCATACAGTGCAGCCCATTGGGGTATTATATCAGGATCCGACCACAACCGCATGACCGAGAAAAGCAAGAAAAAGACTGCGGCCGGGCGATCCAGAAAAATTGGTCAGCCCCACCCACCGGTCAAACCTGATTGGGCGAAGGGCCTGCAACGGCTCTATGATTCCGTCGTGGAAGAACCGCTGCCCGACAGTTTCAAGGAACTTCTTTCAAAACTGGATGACGCCAACTGATGCGGGGCGAAACACCAGCCGCCGAAACCGATTTCAAGCGCGAACTGTCCGCCGTCATTCCCCACTTGCGTGCGTTTGCGCGTGGCCTTTGCGGTCGCCCCGACATGGCCGACGATCTGGTGCAGGAAACCATGCTGAAGGCATGGGCTGCACGCGAGCGTTTCCAGCCGGGCACCAGCATGCGCGCCTGGACGTTTGTGATCCTGCGCAATGCCTATCTGACCGAAATGCGGCGCAACCGGTTTCGCGGGGATTATGATGAAACGGTCGCCGAACGCCTGTTGACAGCTCCAGCCGGACAAGAACAGCCGCTGCATCTTGCCGACATGCATCGTGCACTGCTCCAACTGCCGCCGGAACGGCGCGAAGCACTGCTGCTGGTTGGTGCAGGCGGCTTCAGCTATGAAGAGGCTGCGGAAATCTGCGGTTGCGCGGTCGGTACGATCAAAAGCCGCGTGGGGCGCGCCCGTGCCGCATTGGCCGCCATGCTGGAGGAAGACGCCGTCCCCCGCCGGTCGAGCGACGATGAAATCGCCCACGATGCGATCCTTGATGAACTGGAAAGCATCGCCAAACACACGGACTGATGCGGCGGCCGGAACCGGTTGCCGCACCATCCGCAGAAACAAAGCGCCCCTCCGCGGGGCGCTTTGTCTGTCATCAGGCAGGATAGGTCCACGCCGCGCCGCGCGCCAGGTTTTCGGCTGCGAAATCCCAGTTGAGGTGCTTTTCGATCACCGCCTTGAGATAGTTCGGGCGGGCGTTCTGATGATCGAGATAATAGGCATGTTCCCATACGTCGATCACCAGCAGCGGATTGGCATCGCTATCGGCAAGCGTATCGGCATCATGCGTTTCCTCGAGCGAAAGCTTGCCGTTCTTTTCCGCCAACCACACCCAGCCGCTGGCGAAGTGTGCGGCACCGGCATCGGCCAGTTTCGCCTTGAATGCGTCAAGCGAACCGAAGCTTTCGTCGATCTTCGCTGCCAGATCGCCTGAAGGCGCGGTCTTTTCGCCAGTCAGGGAATACCAGTAGAATCCATGGTTCCAGGTCTGCGCCGCATTGTTGAACAGGCCCTGATTGGCGCCCCGTGCCGCCACGATCACGGCCTCCAGGGATTTATCGGCCAGATCGGTCCCTTCGATCGCCGCATTGGTCTTGTCGACATAGGCCTTGTGATGTTTGCCATGGTGGAACGACAACGTTTCAGCCGAAATTGCGGGAGCCAGCGCCTCGCTGTCAAAAGGGAGGGCTATCAGTTCAAAGGACATGAATTCTCCATTCGTTCAAATGATCTCCTCTCCCCAACGATCCGTCCTGTTTAAGGTTACATGATCTTTTTCGATTACGGTTTATCGACGTAACCGGGCAGGCGTGACATTACCTGCCAATCGCGCCATGTGCGCATACACCCCCGCTTGCAAGAGGACGGATCGACGCATGGCTCGCAAATATTTTGGTACCGACGGCATCCGTGGCCGGGCCAACGATGGCGTGATGACTGCTGAAATCGCCCTGAAAGTGGGACAGGCTGCGGGGCACCACTTCATGCGCGGGGCGCATCGCCATCGCGTGGTGATTGGCAAGGACACGCGTCTTTCCGGCTATATGATGGAAAACGCCTTGGTCGCCGGGTTCACCAGCGTCGGCATGGATGTGATCATGACTGGCCCCCTGCCGACCCCCGCCGTGGCCCTGCTCACGCGGGAAATGCGCGCGGATATCGGCGTGATGATCTCCGCCAGCCACAATCCGTTCGAAGACAACGGCATCAAGCTGTTCGGGCCCGACGGTTTCAAGCTGTCGGACGCGGATGAACTGGCGATCGAACGGGCCCTTATGGAAGTGCAACCGCTGGCCCAGGCCGAAGCGATCGGCCGTGCCCGCCGGATCGAGGATGCCCGGGGGCGCTACATTCACGCGATCAAGCAATCGCTCCCCGACAATATCCGGCTCGACGGGCTGAAAGTCGTGGTCGATTGCGCCAATGGGGCTGCCTACACCGTGGCGCCCGCAGCGATCTGGGAACTGGGCGCAGATGTGATTTCCATCGGCGTCGAACCGAATGGCACCAATATCAACGCAGGCGTTGGCTCCACCGCACTCGACGCGGTCAAGGCCCGCGTGGTGGCGGAAGGCGCGGATATCGGCATCGCTCTGGACGGGGACGCCGATCGCCTGATCGTGGTCGATGAAAAAGGCCAGACTGTGGACGGCGACCAGATCATGGCGCTGATCGGGCGCAATTATGCCTCCAAGGGCATGTTGAAAGGCGGCGGGGTTGTCGCCACGGTCATGTCCAATCTCGGGCTGGAACGGTTTCTCGACAGCGAAGGCCTCTCGCTTGTCCGCACCAAAGTGGGTGACCGCTACGTCCTCGAAGCGATGCGCGCGGGGGGCTACAATGTCGGTGGCGAACAATCGGGCCACATGATCCTGCTCGATCACGCCACAACGGGGGACGGTTCGATTGCCGCGCTCACCGTGCTGGGCGCGCTGGTGCAATCGGGCAAAAGGGCCAGCGAACTGCTGCACCTGTTCGACCCCGTGCCGCAATTGCTGCGCAATGTGCGCTACGCGGGCGGCGCGCCGCTTGAAAATCTGGCGGTGAAGCAGGCGATTGCCGACGCCGAAGCCGCCCTGTCGGGCAAGGGCCGTCTTGTCATCCGCCCCTCGGGCACGGAACCGGTCATCCGCGTCATGGCCGAAGGGGACAATGCCGCGCAGGTGGAACAGGTGGTCAACGATATTTGCACGGCTGTTGCAGAGGCGGCGTGACCCTGTCGATGCTGCCCCCCCGCATCCTGACTATCGCCGGATCGGACAGTTCCGGCGGTGCCGGCATTCAGGCCGATATCAAGACCATCACCATGCTGGGCGGCTATGCCATGACGGCGATCACGGCCATTACCGCGCAGAACACCAATGGCGTCCACGCGGTCGAGGCACTCAGCCCAACCATCGTGGCCCAACAGATCGATACCTGTATCAACGACATCGGCGTCGATGCCGTGAAAATCGGGATGCTGGGATCGCCGGATATTGCCGCCATCGTGGCGGATCGGCTTGCACAGCTTACCGTGCCGATCGTGTTTGATCCGGTCATGGTGGCAACCAGCGGATCGGTGCTGGCAGACCGGGCGACAATTGCCGCCTTCGAACGGCTGATGACATTGGCCACCCTGACGACACCCAACGTTCCTGAACTTGCCGCGCTGGGCGGCGCGGAGGCCATGGCCGCGCGGGCGATTACCTACATCGCCAAAGGGGGGGATGCCGAAGGCCCGATGGTCGAAGACCGGCTGGTGCAACCCGGAGAAAGCGATGTGGTGTGGCATGCGGATCGCATCGTCACGCGCCATACCCATGGCACCGGTTGCACATTTGCCAGCGCCATCGCCACTTTGCTGGGTCGTGGTATTGCGCTGGTCCCGGCCATTACGGAAGCGCGGGATTTCGTCCGCCAGGCCCTGCTCCATGCCCCCGGCTATGGCGAGGGGCATGGGCCATTGGGCCATCAATCCGTCAGATTGCATTCCAGATCGTAGAACCCGGTTATATGCCCCCAGGCCTCTTCGGCGGTTTCACACCAGCGGAACAGGTTCAGGTCTTCGCGATTGATCACGCCTTCATCGGCCAGCGCGCCGAAATTGATAATCCGGTCCCAATATTCCTTGCCGAACAGCAGGATCGGGATCGGCTTCATCTTGCCGGTCTGGATCAGCGTCAGCAGTTCCATCATCTCGTCCAGCGTGCCGTACCCGCCCGGGAACACAGCCACCGCCCGCGCGCGGATGAGAAAGTGCATTTTCCGCAGGGCGAAGTAGTGGAAATTGAAGGACAGATAGGGCGAGATATAGCGGTTGGGCGCCTGTTCGTGCGGCAACACGATGTTCAACCCGATCGATTCCGAACCGGCTTCGGCCGCACCGCGATTGGCGGCTTCCATGATCGACGGGCCACCGCCCGAACACACCACAAATTGCCGTTTGCCCTGCTGTACCGGGGCACATTCGCTGGCAATCTTGGCCAGTTTGCGGGCTTCCTCGTAATAGCGTGACTTGGCCGCCAACCGTTCGGCGACCGCACGCTCTTCATCGGTTTCCGCAGCCGCCACCAGCGCATCCGCCTGATCCGGTGCCGGAATCCGTGCAGAGCCGTAGAAGACCAGCGTCGATCCGACACCCGCTTCTTCCAGCAGCATTTCCGGTTTCAGCAGTTCCAGTTGAAACCGGATCGGTCGCAGTTCCTCACGCAGCAGGAAATCGGTGTCCTGAAACGCCAGACGATAGGCCGGATGCTGATTCTGGGGCGTCTGCCGTAAGGCGGCTTCCGAAAACGCCGCTTCCTGCTTGGCCTTGTAGAACTTCCGGTTCGTCAGTTCCCGGTCGTCTTTGCGCTCGGTCATCTCTGTCCCTTGTACGGCATGATTGCTTTAATCATGCCGTAAGGAGCCTGCGAGGCACCGGCAAGCCCGGTCTGCCCCTCAACGAACGACGAATACCAAAAATGCGATAAATGCCGCACCAAACAAAAGATTGAACAGTGTCAGCCCCTTGATGGGTTTGGGACCATCCTTGCCGGCAAACCGGCGGGCAACGATGCTGGGCGTCCACAACAGCCAGAGATCAACCACCAGCACCAGCAGGAACCCGGTCACTCCGGCCCACATGCCCCATTTCCCGGCGAATTCGGCCTGGGTTGCCGGGGGCCAGGGCGAGATGTCGCCCGTCATCATCAGGCCGATCGTCCCGGCCATCGCCAGTATCAACGGCACCAGCCAGGTCGGGCTGGTCAGGAAACCAGCCAGCCCACCCGGTTTCATCCCCACTGTGGCAGGAATCGACAGACGCAGGGTCGCAAGCAGCGCGAGAGCGGCAAGACCCGCACCGACCGTCCAGATATCAGGCTGCGGCATCATTCGGCAGGCTCCACCGCGAGTTCATGCCCCGCCGCAACCGGGCGCGGCAAGGCGAATGTCTGGCCCGGACGGCCAAACAGCACGCCGAATTTCTGACCAATCGTCGGCGCGGCGCGGAAATCGCGGAACAGCGGCACGAATTCGTGCATCATGACCTTGATCGGATTGTTCGATTCGAGCGGATGGGTAATCCCGAACACAGCGGGCACATCGTCTTCCATACGCTGATACGTGCCGAAGACATGGTCCCAGATCATCGTCAACCCGCCATAATTCTTGTCGATGTAGAGCGGGTTCGACGCATGGTGCACACCGTGATTGTTGGGTGTGACAAACAGCCATTCGAACCACGGCGCCAGACGGCCAATACGCGTCGTGTGGCAGAAGGTTTGAAACGCGGGGGCCGTGATCGTCATCAGGACAAGCACGAGCGGGTTGAAGCCCAGCATGACAATCGGCGCCCAGATGATCAGGCGGTAAATCGCCTGAAACGGCACGTGACGCAGATTGACTGTGAAATCGAAGGTCTGCGCGGAATGATGAATGGAATGATCGGCCCAGAACAGCCGCACTTCATGACCGACGCGGTGATACCAGTAATAGGCAAATTCCGCGACGAGGAAATAGATTGGCAGCGTCCACCAATCCACAGGGATGCGCAGCGGCGACAGGTTGTAGAAGAAGGTCAGCCCGGCAATCAGCGCGGCATTGATAAAAATGCCTTCAAGCAGCGGCCCCAGCGCGAACAGCGGAATGCTGCTCAGTCCTTCGGCGCTCCACAGCGACTTTCCTTCCTGCCGCCGCATCAGCATTTCCGCGCAGAGCACAAACAGCAGCATCACAGCGCCGCCGTAACCGTAAATCTCAATCCATCGTGTCAGTTGATCAATGAACGCCTGATCCATCATCATCCCCTAAACGGCAGCTTCGCAATGCGATCTGCTTCAATTCTTCTGCATGACCCGCAGGGCGTCACACATCCTGTCGAGCTGGTAGGTAAAAAACCGGTCCGCATGATCCGCCGATCCGGTGAAAGAAAGCATTTCCGCAATCTGTTCGCGGGTCGAGGTATCGAGACTGTAAAGCTCGTGCGCGGTGAGATCCTGCGGCATCACACGATTGCGCAGTTCCACATTGATAGCGCCCATGGCGACATGCCAGACCCACAGCGTGGCACGCGCACGCGCCGCCCCGGTGAACCCCATCCGGCCAAGCGCGCCCGACACGGTCATACCGCGTTCCAGCCAGGCTACGGACGTGTGGCCCCCTTCCCAGACCAGCAGGTTGATCAATTGCGGGTTGAGCAGGACATAAGCCCGCATCGCATTGGCCCATTGCACGATCACATCGAACGGATCGGCATCCGGTGCAATGTCCAGCGTGAATTCGGCCAGCAGGCGATCACTCAATGCCTGAAGGAGATCATCCTTGCTGCTGAAATAGGTGTAGATTGCCATGGGCGAAATCTTCAGCGCCCGGGCGATCCCGTTCAGAGAGGGCAGTTCTTCCGGCGATTTGCCGGAAAGTTCCGCAGCGGCATCAAGAATCATCTCGCGCGAAATACGTGCAGGACGGCCACGGGCTTTCCCCGGCTTGCCGTCCTGAACCTTCGCGATACCATTTTCCATATGGCATACATAAATTTATGCGCGAATAGTGTCAACCGCCCGCCTGCACCTGTCGGGAACAGCCCCGACAATTGCCGGGGCTGTCATAGCCCTCGCCTATCCCACGGAATGTTTTAGGGTTATATGTCTACCAGCCTTTCACTCAAGGAACCGCGATGACACTTGCCCGGATAACGATCGCGCTGACCCTGCTGTTCACAGCATCCACATCCACAGCCACCGCAGCCGGAAACAAATCCCAGGGTGTATGGAAAAATCCGAGCGGCAGCGTTCACGTGCGGGCTGAGCCATGCGGCAAATTCATGTGCGGCGTGGTCGTTTGGGCCAATGACAAGGCCATAGCCGACGCAAAAAAAGGCAGTAACAAGCCGCTTGTCGGGTCATCGCTATTCCGCGATTTCAAAGTCGTGAAAGACGGGGTCTGGCGCGGGCGGGTTTTCGTCCCCGACATCGGCAAGACCTTTTCAGGAACGATCACCGTTCTCGATGAAAACCGCCTCGAAGGGAAAGGGTGCCTGCTCGGCGGGATCGGATGCCGATCCCAGATCTGGACCCGCATCAGCGCCTGATATTGCGACAACGGCCCGCAAGCCACGCCGGAAACCATGCGCACCGGCCGAGAGAATATCGGGAAATATGGATGCCCCGCGAGGATTCGAACCTCGATTGACGGAGTCAGAGTCCGTAGTCTTACCTTTAGACGACGGGGCAATTCCGGGGGCGCCTCTAGGCCGGGTCAGGGCTGCGGTCAAGGGGTGCCGAAGCCTCTTTGCATGCACCCGTTTCGCCGGGCAGGCGCAACCCGCAACGCCCCCTTGCCGGATTCCCTCGCGACCTGTAGCATAACGGGCAAGTACCTGCGGTTTTTGCGGGCATAAGCATAAGAAAGTTTACCAGTTATGGCGGATTATTCTCCGCCGGAGCAGCACCGGGAGGTGACGGCAAAAAAGGGCAGCGGCGGCGCGCGAGGCAAAAAGCGACCGCCAAAATCTGCCAAAGCCCGTTCGGAATCCCGGCCGCCCGGCAAAGCCCCGGCGCCGCAACGGCATCCACCGACAGGGTGGGAAACAGCCACAGTAGCCAGCTCACCACAACGTCAGGCCTATGCCGCCCTCGACCTCGGAACCAACAACTGCCGCCTGCTGATCGCCCGGGCCGCAGGTCAGAACTTCACTGTCATCGATGCATTTAGCCGGGTCGTCAGGCTGGGCGAAGGTCTGGCCCAGACTGGCCGCCTCAGCGATGCGGCCATGGATCGTACGCTAAATGCCCTGCGCATCTGCGCGGAAAAGCTCAAACGCCGCAACGTGCGCCTGGCCTGGTCTGTCGCCACGGAAGCATGCCGTCGGGCGGAAAACGGCGTGGATTTCATCGAACGCGTCCGCCAGGAAACCGGCATCGCGCTCGATATCATTTCCGCGCAGGATGAAGCCCGACTGGCGGTTCTGGGATGCCATATCCTGCTGGAGGAAGGCACCGGCCCCGCCATGATCTTTGACATCGGCGGCGGATCGACCGAGTTGGTCATGATTGAGCCGGGCGAAGGTATTCCGCGTATCCTCGATTGGCAAAGCGTGCCCTGGGGGGTCGTGTCGCTTACCGAAACCTGCAGCGTCGAAGGGGAGACCGCCGAAGCCCGGATCGCCCGCTATGCGGAAATGCGGCGGCTTGTTTCGGAAAGCTTCACGGAATTCGCGCAGCGCGTTCGCGGCGCACATGCGCCCGACCTGCGCCTGCTCGGCACCAGCGGCACGGTGACGACGCTCGCCAGCCTGCACCTCGACCTGCCCCAGTATGATCGCCGGGCGGTGGACGGGCTCATTGTCCCTGCCGATTCCATGCGCGCTATCAGCCAGCGTCTGGCACTTATGTCGCAGGGCGAACGACGCGAACTGCCGTGCATCGGCAGGGAGAGATCCGATCTCGTCATTGCCGGTTGCGCTATTCTCGAATCAATTCTGGACATCTGGCCTGCATCACGCTTGGGCGTTGCGGACCGGGGCATTCGGGAAGGCATTCTGCGCAGCCTGATCGCATCCGATCGAAGAATGGAACGCAGCCGGACGACCGCGCGCAAATCACGTCAAGGGAATCGCAAATGAGCCGCGCCGGAAAAGACCCGGACAAGAAACTGAAAACAGCCAAGAAGCGGACCCAGTCTTCCGCACGCTGGCTGACGCGGCAACTCAACGACCCCTATGTACGGCAAGCCAAGGCGGACGGGTATCGCAGCCGCGCGGCCTATAAGCTGCTGGAACTGGATGATCGCTTCGCCCTGTTGAAATCCGCGAAACGCGTGGTCGACCTGGGGATTGCCCCCGGGGGCTGGAGCCAGGTGGTGCGCAAACGCGCCCCGCGGGCGGGAGTGGTCGGGATCGACCTGCTCCCCACCGAACCGATCGAAGGTGTCACCATCTTCGAGATGGACTTTATGGCGGATGAAGCGCCCGCGGCGCTGGAATCCGCGCTGGATGGTCCGCCGGATCTGGTCATGTCGGACATGGCCGCGAACACCGTCGGGCACAAACAGACCGATCACTTGCGCACGATGGGCCTGGTCGAAACCGCTGCGGATTTTGCGATTCAAACGCTCGCCCCCGGCGGCGCATTTCTGGCCAAAGTTCTGGCAGGCGGAACGGATACCGATCTGCTGGCCCTGCTCAAACGCCATTTCACTACAGTCAAGCATGCCAAACCCCCGGCAAGCCGCAAGGATTCGTCAGAATGGTATGTGATTGCCCAGGGGTTCAAGGGCCGCCCCTGACCGGCATCTGCGACCAGGATTGCGATACAAAAAAGAAAACCCCCGCTTCGATCCGTTCGAAGCGGGGGTTTTTCTGTTCTGCGACGACCGCCCCGAAAAGGCGGTCATCGCGAAGAATCAGTGTGCAGCCGGTGCTGCTGCAGGGGCCGGGGCCGCAGCCGGTGCGCCCTCTGCCGGGGCGGCAGCGCCTTCCGCCGGGGCAGCGCCCGCGGCGGGTGCGGCGCCTGCTGCCGGAGCAGCGCCAGCGGCCGGCGCGGCATCAGCAGCGGGCAGCGGCAGGTTGGAACCCTGCGTGTTCAGATAGGCGATCAGATTGGCACGATCTTCAGCCTTGCCCAGACCGGCGAAGCTCATCTTGGTGCCCGGTGCGAAGGCCTTCGGGCTCTTCAGCCAGGCGTCCATGTTTTCAAACGTCCAGGTACCACCGTGGCCCGAAAGCGCGCTGGAGAAAGCGAACCCGCCAGCCCCATGGCCGATCGGAGCACCCACCATACCCTGAAGATTCGGCCCGATACCGTTCGGCCCACCCGGCGCGATCGTGTGGCACGATACGCACTTGCCGAACAGCTTTTCACCCTTCGCGGGATCAGCCGATGCGAGAAGCGTGTTGAGCGAAGGTCCGGCTTCGCCTTCACCTTCCGCTTCGACACCTTCGATTGCATAACCCATTTCGTGGGGGCGATGCACCTTGTCAGCTTCAAAGTATTTCGCACTGACACTGGAGAAACCAAGTGCGACGACGCCAGCGAAAAGCGTCCAGCCTGCAATGGTATTGAAACGGTCGTCCATCCGAAAGAACCTGCGGTTATAGATTTCTGCGCGTCGCTCTAGTGTCGACTTGCAGTATTCGCAAGGCCCATTGCAGATTTGCCACGCAGCGCCTAGCGCTCACCCCATGCACAGCTTCCCCGAACCCGCCCTTGCCCTCGTTGAAAAAATGACCGCCGCGGCGGCTGCCGATCCGGCGCGCGCCATCGCTTTTCAGGGTGCGCCGGGCGCCAATTCGCACCGGGCAGCACTGGATTTTGCACCCGATTGCCTGCCTTTGCCGTGCTTTGCATTCGAAGATGCACTCGATGCCGTGAAATCCGGGCAAGTGGGCTCCGCGATCATTCCGATCGAAAATTCGCAACATGGCCGGGTCGCGGATATCCACTTTCTTCTTCCGGAAAGCGGGCTGTCGATCGTGGGCGAGTATTTTTTGCCGATATCCTATGCGGTCATGGGATTGGGCACGGGGCCTTTCACCGCCGCGTACAGCCATCCGCAAGCGCTGGGCCAGACGCGCAGATATTTGCGCGAACATAACATCGTGCCGATGTCCTATGCCGACACGGCCGGTGCCGCCGCCTACATCAAGGAAATGGGCGATCCCCATGCCTGCGCGATTGCCCCCCGCATCGCGGCGGAACTCTATGACCTGACGATCGTGGACGAACAGGTTGCCGATGCAGCGGACAACACCACGCGATTCGTCGTGCTTGCCCGCGAACCGCTCGATCCGGCCAGCCTTGCCGGGATACCGGCGATGACAACCTTTGTCTTTGAAGTGAAAAATACCCCTGCGGCCCTGTACAAGGCACTGGGCGGCTTTGCGACCAATGGGGTCAACATGACCAAGCTGGAGAGCTACCAGAAGGGTGCCAGCTTTGCCGCCACGATGTTCTATGTCGACATTATCGGTGCACCGGGTGATCCCGCACTGGATCGGGCGCTGGAAGAACTTGCATTTCATTGCAAGGAGTTGCGCATACTCGGGTCTTACCCACAGGCACGCCAGCGCGGGTAAATCGGGATGCCTTGCGCAGGCCAGCCAGCCATGCCACCACTGCACCCGTGACAAGGGGAACCATCGCAAACGCCGCGGCGCAGGATTGGGAGGCGATACGCGCCGATCCCGATATCCAATATTCCCCCGTAACACCTGCCGAGGTGCCACCACCGCCACAATGGCTCCAGGACCTCCAGAAATGGCTGGGCGATCTGCTGCGCCCCTTGGGCGAGGCGTTGGGGGTTTCCTGGCCTGTGCTGAAATGGGTGCTGATCGGTCTTGCGGTACTGTGCATTGCAGTGATCGCCTGGCGGCTCATCGCCCCGCTCCTGGGGATGCGGCGCAAAACCCGGCCGGAGGAGGCAGAGTGGTCCCCTGATCGTGAAGAGGCGCTGGCCCTGCTGGAAGATGCGGATGCATTGGCAGCAGCGGGCCGATTCGATGAAGCGACGCACCTCTTGCTGATCCGCAGTGTCGGCCAGATTCACGCCGCACGCCCGGAATGGCTGGAACCCTCCAGCACCGCGCGCGAAATCGCCGCGCTACCGGCCCTGCCCGAACGGGCCCGCAGCGCTTTCGCCGCGATTGCCGAACGGGTGGAACGCAGCCTGTTCGCGCTGCGCAATCTCAATGCGGAAGACTGGCGCGTGGCCCGCGATGCCTATGCCGACTTTGCCCTCGCCCGGATAGATGGCGCCCAACTCGACCGGGAGGCCGCGCGTTGAGCACCCGCGCAGGCAACCCCTTCAGCCAACGCGCCGTGCTGGGCATGGTGCTGTTTGGTGCGATTGCGTTCCTGCTGACGCTCTATTTCATCGGCATGGACGAGATGGGGAACAACCCCAACGATAGCGGCGGCCATGCCAGCGCCGAGGGCCTGAATGGTTATGCTGCACTGGTGCAACTGATGGAACGCCGTGGCCACACAGTCACCGTGTCCCGCAGCGAAGGCGATCTCGCCAACACCGGCCTCCTGATTCTCACCCCGCCGCATGGCGCAAAAGGCGAAGATCTGGCCCGTATTGTCGAGGCCCGCCGTTACGCCGGGCCGACTATCGTGATCCTGCCCAAATGGATGGCCAGCGCGCTGCCGAAGGATCAGAAAGGCGTGAAACAGGGCTGGGTCGAACTCTACGGGCCACAACTGCCCAATTGGGAAGGGTTTGCCGACGACGTGACAGTCGCGCTGGGCGAATCAAACACATGGCGCAGCGCCCATTTTTCCGGAAAACTGCCGGCACACGATCATGTCCTGTCGGGCAGCAGCCCCGCGCTGGTTCCGCTGGTGCGCGATGGCGATGGCCAGCATGTCCTGGCCGGGTTCATGCAGGATGACGGATACTACTCCGGGCTCAACGTGATCGCCGGTGTCGATCAGTTCAGCGGCGGCGATAACGAAGAGATATTCCCGCTGATCTTCGTGTTCGAACCCGACCTCCTGAACAATTACGGCATGGCAAACCGCAGCAATGCCATGCTGGCGGAAGAACTGGTCGATGCCGCGCTCAACGGCGAAGATGGGCCGATCTATTTCGATCTGACGCAGAACGGCATGGGCCGGTCGATGAACCTGCTGACGCTGGCGTTCACACCGCCGTTTTTGGCGGCGACCCTGTGCCTGATCATCGCCGCGATCGTGGTCGGCTGGCGGGCATTGCGCCGCTTTGGCCCCACGCTGGCGGAAGGCCGCGCGATCGCATTCGGCAAGCGGCAACTGGTTGAAAATTCCGCCGGGTTCATTCGCCGCACACGACGCCTGCATTTGCTCGGGCCGCCCTATGCCACACTGATGCGCAAGCGCATCGCCCGGACACTGGGCCTGCCATGGCAGGAAGACAGCGCCGCAATGGACACCCGGATCGACGCGGCCCTTTCGGCACGCGGCGTCCACCAGACCCCATTCCATGCCCTGACCGAAAAGCTCGGCCATGCACGCAGCCAGAACGAACTGCTGCGCGCGGCCGAAGCACTTAAAAACGTTGAAAGGATGCTCGGCAGATGACCATGACCCTCGACCAGTTGCGCGGCCTCACCGATGCCATCCGCGCGGAAGTGGGCAAGGCCGTGATTGGCCAGCGGGATACGCTGGATCACCTCCTGATTGCGCTGGTGAGCCACGGCCACGTCCTGCTCGAAGGCCCGCCCGGGGTCGCCAAGACCTTCATGGCGCAATGCTTTGCCCGGTCGCTCGGGCTGGATTATGGCCGCATCCAGTTCACCCCCGATCTGCTGCCCGGCGATATTCTGGGGTCCAACCTGTTCAACTTTCAGACCAGCCAGTTCACGCTGACGCGCGGCCCGATTTTCTGCGAACTGTTGCTGGCCGACGAAATCAACCGCACGCCGCCCAAGACCCAGGCCGCGCTGCTTGAGGCGATGCAAGAACGCAGTGTCACGCTGGACGGCGAACGCCATGCCCTGCCTGACCGTTTCCTTGTGGTGGCAACGGAAAACCCCATTGAAAATCAGGGCGTCTATCCCCTGCCCGAAGCGCAGCTCGACCGTTTCCTGTTCAAGCTGCTGGTGCCCTATCCCAGCGCCGAGGAAGAAGCGGCCATCGTCACCCGCTTCGGCGAACATGGCGGCCCGGCGAAGCCGGAGGATTTCGGCATTGGCGCAGTTACCGATGCGGCCACGCTCGCACAGGCCGTGCAGGCGGTGAAAGCCGTAACGATCGCCCCGGAAATCATCGATTATGTCGTGCGTCTGGTCCGCGCCACGCGCGAAAGCACCGATCTTGCCACGGGCGCCAGCCCGCGCGCTGCCGTGATGCTGGCCAATGCCGCACGCAGCCGCGCCGCCTTGCAAGGGCGCGATTACGTCCTGCCTGACGATGTGAAGGCGCTGGCCACAGCCGTCCTGCGCCACCGCCTGCTGCTGTCGCCCGCTGCGGAAATCGAAGGCCGCCAGATCGAGGTGCTGGTTGCCGAACTGATCGAACGGACCGAGGCACCGCGCTAGGCGCGCGCCGGTGAGAACAACGCCATGATCGTCCCGACCGCCCGGACCGCCACGCTCGCCGCGCTTGCCGCGCCGCTGGCGCTGGTCGTGGCCGCCGTTGCGCCGGGGGCGTGGGTACTGGTGCCCGCCGCAGGGGTGGCTTTGCTGGTTCTGGTCCTGCTGGATGGGTTGGCGGCCGGGCGGTTGGACGATGTCCGGCTGATTGCGCCCGCCGATGCCGAAGTCGGGGAACCACTCGAAGTTACGCTTCTGGCCGACATTTCTGGCAGACGCGGGGGCAGCGCACCACAAGCCGCCCTGCAATTCGATCCCCGTCTGGCGGAAGGCGGGCGGGCGGATGTCGTCCTATCCCCCGATGGGCAAGCCGATACCTGGCGCGGCACGGCTACGCTCCAGCCCAATCGCCGGGGAACCGGCGCAATCGAACAGTTCTGGCTGCGCTGGCCTGGCCCGATGGGATTGGCCAGTCGGCAGATCACCCGTTCGCTAAGTCAGCATGTGCGCATCTGGCCCGATCTTTCCCCCGTCCGGTCCCCGGCCTTGCAAGTGTTTCTGCGCGATGCGCAGTTCGGGCTGATCGCACGCCGTATCCGCGGCGAAGGTAGCCAGTTCGAATCGCTCGCCGAATACGAACCGGGCATGGATCGTCGTCGGATCGACTGGAAGACCAGCGCCCGCCAGACCCGCCTGTTCGCCCGCGAATTCGAAAGCGAACGCAACAACCCGATCATTTTCGCCTTCGATTGCGGGCAGGCGATGTGCGAACCCATCGATGGCTTGCCGCGCATCGACCGCGCGGTTTCCGCCGCGCTGACCGCAGCCTATGTCGCACTGAAAGGCGGGGATCGGGTTTCGCTGTTCGGATTTGCCCGCAAAGTGGAACTGTCGACGCCGTTCGTTACCGATGCGCGCGCCTTCCACCGGCTGCAAAGCGCGGCGGCGGGGCTGGATTATCACGCGCAGGAACCCAATTTCACACTGGCACTGGCAACGCTGGCGGCGCGGCTGGAACGGCGATCCATGATCGTGCTGTTTTCCGACTTTTCCGATCCGACCAGCGCGGAACTGATGATCGAAAGCGTAGGCCGCCTTGTGCAGCGCCACGTCGTGCTGTTCGTCACCATGGAAGATTCGGAACTGGACGCCATGGCCGCAGCCGATCCCGAGGATCTGGGCAAGCTGGCCGTTGCCGTGACCGCCGACACCCTTTCCCGCCAGCGGGCACTCGTGCTGCAGCGCCTGCGCCAATTGGGCGTGGATGTGATCGAGGCGCCGTGGGATCGCATCGGTTACCGGCTGATCGACCGCTATCTGGATATCAAGCGCGCGGGGAGCATCGGATGAAGCCGCCGATCCTGTCATCTCTGTTCGGCCGCCGCGAAATCGAGGCCCCGCCCGATATCGCAGCAGCGGCCCTGCGTTCCGATCGCTTCCGCCTGGAACGGGAAGGCGAATGGAAACGGCTGGACGAAATCGTCTCGCGCATGGAATCGGGCCGTATCCGCAAACTTTCGGACGAGGATGTGCTCGCCCTCCCCGCGCTATATCGCACGGCCGCCTCCAGCCTTGCAGTGGCGCGCGAAACCACGCTCGATGCCGCAACGCTGGCCTATCTGGAATCGCTCGTGCAACGCGCATGGTTTCAGGTCTATGGCCCACGCACCACCTTCACCGGCTGGTTACGCCGCTTTCTGGGTGGCGGGTGGAGCGAAAGCGTCCGTTCCATCGCGCCCGACCTGCTGATCGCGCTGGCTGTCATGATCGCTGGCACTGTCGTCGGCTGGCTGCTGGTCGCGAATGACGTGCAATGGTTTCACGCGCTGGTTCCCCCGGAATTTGCCGATGCCCGCCGACCGGGGGCTTCGGCAGAAATCTTGCGGTCCAGCCTGTTCGGCCATGATTCAGGGGCGAACGGCCTGTCGGCCTTTGCCGCCTATCTGTTCAGCAACAACGCACGGGTAGCGATTCTGGCTTTCGCACTGGGGTTTGCTTTCGGCATTCCCTCGATCCTGCTGCTGATCCATAACATGGCGCTGCTGGGGGCGATGCTGTGGCTCTATCACAATGCGGGGCTTACGCTTGATTTCGTGGCGTGGCTTTCGGTCCACGGGACAACCGAATTGTTTGCGATCCTGCTGGCTGGCGGCGCCGGGATACACATCGGACGCACGATGGCCTTCCCCGGCAATCGTTCGGTTCTGTCCGCCGCCGCAGAAAGCGGGCGCCGCGCCGCGCAAGTGATGAGCGGCGTGGTCCTGATGCTGGTGATCGCCGCCTTCCTCGAAGGGTTTGCGCGCCAGTTGATCGACGACACCCCGGGCAGGCTCACCGTTGGCGGATTCATGCTGGTCGCCTGGCTGGCCTATTTCATGGCAGCGGGCCGACGCCGCGCCGGGGGTGACTGACCATGGCCAGCACCCCCTATTACGCCGCAGACAGCAAGCGCCGCCGCGAACTGATCACGCCCGAAGGCCTCAGCCTGCCTCTGACTGTGGCCGGCCGCGGCGCACGCGTAGGCGCGTTGATCATCGATTTCATCCTGATCAACGTGGTGATGATCGTCTTCACCCTGTTCCTGCTCTATCTGGCGTTTGGCGTTCTCGGCCTGTCGGAAGGCGGCAACGCGGAAGGGATGTTCAGTTCGCTGGAATTCCTTGCGGTGCTGTGGCTCGTCTCGATGTTCCTGTTTCGCTACGGCTACTTCGTCTACTTCGAACTGGGCCCGCGCGGTGCCACGCTGGGCAAGCGTTTTTGTGGCATCCGCATTGCCGCCCGTGATGGAGGGCGTCTGACGGCAGAGGCCGTGATCGCGCGCAATCTGCTGCGCGACATCGAACTGTTCCTGCCCATCCTGCTGATTGCCGGTGCGCAGGAAGGCGATGGCGGGCTGGCAGGCATCGCGGCATTGGCATGGTTTGCTGTGTTCATGCTGTTCCCCTTCTTCAACAGGGACGCCATGCGCGCGGGCGATCTCATCGCGGGCACCTGGGTGGTGGAAGCCCCCCGGCACAAGCTGGCCACCACGATGTCCGCCGCGGAAGGTGCGCGCGGGCCTTCACGCGCCACGGGCACCGTCTACAACTTCGGTGAAGCGGAACTTTCGGTTTACGGCGAATACGAATTGCAGACACTGGAACGTGTCCTGCGCGAAGGGCGGCAGGAAGCCATGGTGACCGTGGCGGAAACCATTTGCGGCAAAATCGGGTGGAATGCGGGAACCGGCGATGAACGCGCTTTCCTCGAAGCGTTCTATACCCAGTTGCGAGCACGGCTGGAGCGTGACATGCGCTTCGGCAAACGCAAGGCCGACAAGTACTCCTGAGGTTCACATGATTGATATCACCCGGCGTAACGCCTTGATGGGGACAGCCGCGCTCGTCCTGTCCGGTTGTGTCGGCAGAACCGCGCATGCCGCCGACCTGCATGAACGGCTCGGCGCGATCGAGCGGGCGGCAGGGGGCACTCTGGGCGCCTATGTCCTCGATACCGCCAGTGGCGAAGGCACGGGATGGCGGCAGGATGAACGGTTCGCCCAATGCTCCTCCTTCAAGCTGTCGCTCGCAGCACTAGCGCTGCATCTGCAAGAAGCCGGGGAGATAACGCTCAACGAACGTATCGCGTTCACGAAGGCCGATCTGCTGCAACATTCACCAGTCACCAGCCAGAATCTCGATACGGGCATGACCATCGGTGAACTGGCGCAGGCAACGATGGTGACCAGCGATAATGCCGCAGCCAACTTGCTGCTGCACCGCTTTGGCGGCCCGGAAAGGCTTACCGCATTCTGGCGCGCGCTGGGTGACGACACCAGCCGGCTAGACCGCTACGAACCTGAACTCAACGATGTGCCGCCGGGGGAAATCCGCGATACCACCACCCCGGTCGCTGCGGCCCACACCCTTGCCCGCCTGCTGACCGACAACGCGCTGCGCGAACCGTCGCGCGACACGCTGATACGCTGGATGATCGCGGTGGAAACCGGTGGCAAGCGCCTGCGCGCCGGATTGCCCGCAGGCTGGCGCGCGGGGGACAAGACCGGCACCGGCATCGGTCAGACCAATGCAACCTACGTCGATATAGGCTGGTTCGAGCTGCCTTCCGGCCAAATGGTCGTGGTCACGAGCTATTTTCGTCCGGGCAAGATCACCGGCACGATCGATCCCGGTGCCGAATTCGCCCTGGCCGAAGTGGGCCGGGTAGCTGCGGACTGGGCAATGGAGCAACGCTCATGATCCTACGCGCCATGCACGCAGACGATGTGCCCGAAATGGCCCGTTTCGCGCGACACAGCTTTGTCGAAAAGTTCGGCCATATCTATCATCCCGATGATCTGAACGGCTTCCTCGACAGGGTCTATTCCCCTGCCGCGATTGCCGGGGAACTGGCCGATCCCAAATTGCGCTTTCATTTGGCGACCGATGAAGCGGGCACGCTGGCCGGCTATTGCAAGATCGCGCTGGCCAGCAGCTTTGCCGAACATGCCCGCGGCAGCAAGGCGATGGAACTGAAACAGCTCTACGCCGATCCGGCGCGCACCGGGCAGGGTATCGGCGCCCGGTTGATGGATTGGGCCATGGTGCAATTTCATGACCGTGGCGCAGATGAAGTGCATATTTCGGTGTGGAGCGAAAACGACGGGGCGCAGCGTTTTTACGAACGTTATGGCTTTACCAAGCTTGCCGATGTCGATTTCTGGGTCGGCAAGCACCGCGACCACGAATTCCTTTACGCGCGAATGCTGTAACCCCATCAACGCTTCGGCGTGCCTGTCGCATCCATCATTGTCCGGCGAGGCCTAACAGCCTATATCGCCGCGCATGTCTTCCGTACGCCCCTGGCGCGATATCATGCGCCGCGAATGCCGCCAGATCATGGTGGGCAGTGTGCCTGTCGGCGGTGATGCGCCGATCACGGTGCAAACCATGACCAACACCCCCACATCGGATGCGGCGGCCACGATCGACCAGATCCGCCGCTGCGAAGAAGCGGGGGCGGACCTGATTCGCGTGTCCTGCCCGGATGAGGACAGCACGGCGGCGTTTCGCGAAATCGCACGCGCCGCGCAGGTGCCGCTGATCGCCGACATCCATTTCCATTACAAACGCGCGCTGGAAGCAGCGGATGCTGGGGCTGCCTGTCTGCGCATCAACCCCGGCAACATCGGCAGCAGCGATCGCGTGGCCGAAGTCGTGCGCGCGGCCAAGGCCAATGGCTGCGCCATCCGCATCGGCGTGAATGCGGGCAGTCTGGAAAAGCACCTGCTGGAAAAGTACGGCGAACCCTGCCCCGATGCACTGGTGGAAAGCGCGCTCGATCATATCAAGCTGCTGCAGGACCACGATTTTCACGAATACAAGGTCGCGGTGAAAGCGAGCGACGTGTTCCTTGCCGTGGCGGCCTATCAGGGGCTGGCCGATACGGTCGACTGCCCGCTGCATCTGGGCATTACCGAAGCTGGCGGCCTGATCGGCGGCACGGTGAAAAGCGCAATCGGTATCGGCAACCTGCTGTGGGCAGGCATTGGCGACACCATCCGCGTATCGCTTTCGGCGGAACCCGAAGAAGAAGTGCGTGTGGGCTTTGAAATCCTCAAGGGGCTGGGCCTGCGAACGCGCGGCGTGCGGGTGGTTTCGTGCCCTTCCTGCGCACGGCAGGGTTTCGACGTGATCCGCACCGTATCCGCACTGGAAGAACGGCTGCAACACATCAAGACGCCGCTTTCCCTCTCGGTTCTGGGCTGCGTCGTCAATGGTCCGGGTGAAGCGCGCGAAACGGATATCGGCGTCACCGGCGGCGGCAATGGCAAACACATGGTCTATCTGTCCGGGGTGACGGACCATCATGTGCAAAGCGCGGAAATGCTCGATCACATCGTCACGCTGGTGGAACAGAAGGCCGCCGAAATCGAAGCGCAGATGACCGATGCCGGAAACGTGACGGAGGCCCGCCCCGCGAACGGGCTGGCCTGATACCTTGTCCACCCGTCACGGGCTGCCCCTGCTGCATCTGCTGATCGCGATCGCAGTCATGGCGGTATGGGGCACCAATTTTGTCGTCATCAAGCTGGCCCTGAACCATCTGCCACCGCTGACCTTTGCGCTGCTGCGCTTCACGCTGGTGTTTTTCCCGCTGGCGTTTTTCCTGCCCAAGCCCAATGTTTCGTGGGGCAATCTGGCCTCCTATGGCCTGCTGATCGGTGCGGGGCAGTTCGGCATCCTGTTCACCGCCATGCGCAATGATATCACCCCGGGGCTGGCCTCGCTGGTGGTACAGGTGCAGGTGTTCTTCACCATTGGCCTTGCCATATGGCTGAACGGCGAACGGGTCTCCCGCTATCAGATCGTTGCCCTGTTGCTGGCGGCAGCGGGGGTGGGCAATATCCTGATGCACACCGATGGCAGCGCTACCCCGCTGGGGATCGCCATGGTGCTGCTGGCGGCGCTCTGCTGGGCCGGTGGCAATATCGCCGCACGGCACGGCGCGCCGGACAACATGTTGTCCTATGTCGTGTGGTCGGCGCTGTTCGCGATCCCGCCGCTGGCGGTTTTCGCGCTCGTGCTGGAAGGTCCGCGCGCCATGGCCACCGGCATCGCCGCTGCCGATGGCTGGACCTGGGCGGCGGTTGCCTGGCAGGCGGTGGGGAACACCATGTTCGGCTATGTGGCCTGGGGCTGGCTGCTCAACCGCCATCCCGCGGCCACGGTGGCGCCGCTGGCACTGCTCGTGCCGATCTTCGGCCTGGGATCGGCCGCACTGATTGTGAATGAACCGCTACAATTCTGGAAGATCGCATCCTTCGCAATGGTCATGGCCGGGCTGGCACTGGGGATGCTCTGGCCCGACCTGCGCCAATGGTTACGCCTTGCCGGAAAGACCGGCGGCGCCCGGTAACCGCATCTTAACCATGCGATTTAACCGAGACCTTCTGCAAAATCGCCTATGGTGCCTGCCATGCTGACACGTCACCTGCCCTATCGCTGGCGCCGCAAGATCGAAACCGGCCGCCACGACCGCGCTATCAGAGCGATTCTGAACACCCCGCCGATCCGGCCTGCAAACGATGGGCTGGTGTTGTTTTCGATGATCGGTACGGCTGTCGTCCTGCCCTATCTGGTCGCGGTCAAATCGCTGTGGCACCAGTTGCAGCGCGGGCGCGTCGTTCTTCTCGATGACGGCACCCTGACCGCCAGCGACAAGGCCACACTCGCCCTGCATTGTGGCGATCCCGAAATCATCAATATCGCCAGCGTCGATACCGGCAACTTCCCCCGGGGCGGAACATGGGAACGCCTGCTGACCATTCTCGATCGCAGAACCGATGAATACTGGATCCAGCTCGACAGTGACACAGTCACCGTCGGGCCGCTGCCTGAAGTCGAACAGGCCATCCAGACAAATCGCAGTTACACCCTGCTGGGCGGCCCCGACGCGGAAGTGGGGGCCTTACTGCTCAGCGAGTTCACGCACCGCCTCTATCGCGATGGTCTGCAGGACGGCCATATCCAGTCCCGCGTCGAATCCGGCATGGCAACCATGCGTGCCGATCTCGGCTGGCGGTATATCCGGGGGTGCTCGGGGTTCGCCGGATTCGCCGCAGGCAATGCGGGCCGTCTTCTGGCCGGGGCCTTCCTTGCGGAAATGACCCGGCTTGTCGGCCCTGAGGATATCAGCATCTGGGGCACCGAACAGATCACCTCGAGCTTCGTCATCGCCAATGAGATGTCGCCGATCCTGCTGCCTTCCGCCCGTTATCTGAACCACTGGGGCACACCCTGGGAAAGCGACGCCAGCTTCGTGCATTTCGTTGGCACGCATCGTTACGACAACGACGCCTATGCCACCGAAAGCCGCAAGGTGATCGCCACGTTGCAAAACGCGGCGTGAAGCGCATTCCACAGAGGCACTTTAAAAAGCGCGTTTAAAGGGTTAAATTACTAACCTATGAGGCAGACGATCAAAGACACCGCCAGCAGGCGCACGTTCCTCAAGACTGCAGCGCTGGTCGCCGCCGGAACCGCCCTGCCCGCGAAAGTGTTCGCGCAAGCTTCTCCTGTCAGCACGCGCGACCGGGCGATCCTCACCGTGGCGAAGCGCGAGGTCGATCGCGCGGGCAATGCCCTGTGGCGCAAGGATATCGCCGGCATTGCCGACTATGGCGTGCCATCCAGCGTACCCCGCTTCCATTTCGCCAATCTCGAGAACGGCACGGTCCGCAGCTTCCTCGTCACGCATGGCAAGGGCTCCGACCCCGCGCATACGGGTTATCTCGAATCGTTTTCCAACGTGCCGGGATCGCTGGCAACCAGCCGCGGGGCCTATATAACCTGGGAATGGTACGTGGGCCGTTACGGCACTTCGATCCGCCTTGGCGGCCTCGAACCCGATAATTCCAACGCACTCAATCGCGCAATCGTGATGCATTCGGCCGGCTACGCCAGTCCCGAACATGTGGCCAAATGGGGCAAGCTGGGCCGCTCTGACGGCTGTTTCGCGATGAGCCCGACCGATTTCAACGAAGCCTTGTGGCACCTGTCAGGCGGGCGTCTGCTCTACGCCGACAGATTGGGACTGGTCTGACAACAGTCTGATAACCGGATGCCAGCGCGCCTCAGCGCACCGGCACCCGTTGCAGCAGATCAGGTCTGCAGATCGTCGACGATCTCGACCACTTTCTCATCCGTCCGCCGCGCGCGATTGGCCTGACGCGGTTTTTCAAAGCTCGCGAGCACCGGGGCATCGCGGGCATAGAGATCATTAAAGGTGGCCAGCTTGCCGTTGATGTCCTGCGCCATCGTGAAATAGGTAATGTACACCGGCACCTGCTTGACCATGGGCACGCGGGTATATTCCTTGGACTTGGAAATCGCGACGGCTTCTTCAGCAGAGGCGCCGCCACCGATAATCGCCATGGTGATCGCCATTTCCAGCGCGCGTTCCGTGCGGATACACCCGTGGCTGAGCGCGCGGCTATCCTGATTGAACAAGTTCCGGTTCGGCGTGTCGTGCAGGAAAATCGCGTGCGGATTGGGCATGTCCAGCTTGATCAGGCCCAGCGAATTGTTCGCCCCGGGCTGCTGCACCACACTGACGAAGCCATTCGCCCCGCGGGTAACCTTGTAGCCCTGCGCCCGGGCGGAGGCCGGATTGGCCAACAGGCGCGCGCCGAGCCCTTCGCCTTTCACAATGCTCTGCGGCACGGTCCAGGTCGGGTTGAAAATCACGCCTTCGACGATTTCGGCCAATTGCGGCGTCGCGGTCTTGCCCGGTTTGCCCACAATGGTGCGATAGGTGCGGATGATCTTGTCGTTGACAGTCAGCCGCAGCTGCATTTCCGGCACGTTGGTGATGAGATACTGTTTGCCCAGATCGCGCGCCAGCCAGCGCCAGCGATCCATATTCGCGCGAATCAGCGCGCGTTTTTTGGTTTCCGCCTTGGGTGTGGCGGCCAGTTCTTTCTTCAGGCGCGCATAGTCCGGATGCGTCGGGGCCAGATCCGCAAGCACGCCGTTAATGTCATGCGTGTCGAGCGCCCGCGTCATCAGGGCGGCGGTCGGCATGCGATCGGCATCGGGATCGATCACGAACCACTGCTTCCGGGCCGACATCGGTGCGCGGCCATCGCGCAAATCTTCCACCAGCCAGGCAAAGCTCGTGCTGGCCGCCCGGTCGAGCGCATCGCCCTTGCCTGCGGCAATGGCATCGCGCAACGCCTGCGGCTGATAATCGGCTGGGATCAGCCCATCGTCGCCAATCTTTTCGATCGCGGCGAGCAACACTTTGGCATCGGCCACGTTCCACTGCTGCACGAGCGGCTGGGCCGGTGCGGCGGGGATCGCAACCGGCGCTGCAACTGGGGTTGCGGGGGCAGGGGCGGGCGTGGTGGACTTTGGCGCAGCCGTCGATGGCAGGATATCCTGTGGCGCAGCCGGCCCCTGTGCCTGAGCGGCAAGAGACGTCGTCAGCAGGGCGATCCCGCCCAGCAGGTTGAACCGCGTCGTGATTGTCATCCTTAAATAGCCCCAATTCCGATGGTTAGCCTGGGAACCCGAAGAGTTCATCGCGCAAACGGCATAATTGCCGGTTTCCTCGCTATCATCAAGCGTTGTGCATGACTCAACAGTGAATGAACGCCGCGCGCGCCCTGTACACATCGCGCGAACCCCATATTGCGGGATGACGCAGGGCCATTGCACGCCTACCCATAGGGCGATGCGCCCCGCCCCTGTTCCTGCCCCCTTTCTTGTGGCCGCACTGGCGGTTGCGCTGTTTTCCTTGATGGATGCGCTGATGAAACACGCTTCCATCGCGATCGGGGCCTATAGTGCGCTGCTGATCCGTTCGCTGATCGGCACGCTGGTCATGCTGCCCGTATGGCGCCTTGGCCAGGCCCCATGGCCGCACGGGGAACGTTTGCGGATTCATGTCCTGCGCGCTGTCATCAGTTGCGCCATGGCGCTGCTGTTCTTTCATGCGCTGGTGCTGCTGCCGCTGGCGGAAGCCATCGCCCTGTCCTTCATTGCCCCGCTGATCGCACTCTATCTCGCCGCCGCCGTGCTGGGCGAACGAATCGGCCCCAAGGCTGTGATCGCTTCGTTGCTGGGGGTAGTGGGCGTCATTCTGATCACAATCGGGCGCTTCGAACACGGTATGCCCGACAGGCAATCGATCGAAGGGATCGCGGCCGTACTGGTTTCGGCCTGTCTCTATGCGTGGAATCTGATCCTGCAGCGACGAATCGCGCAGATGGCCAACCCCGCCGAAATCGCGCTGTCGCAACATGCGATAACGGCCATCCTGCTGCTGCTGGCGGCCCCGTGGTTCGCCCGCATGCCGGGCTGGGGCGAACTGGGCATACTCGGCCTGGCGGCCATACTGGCAACGATATCGCTGCTGTTGATGGCCTGGGCCTATGCCCGCGCACAGGCACAGGTTCTTGTGCCCGTCGAATATACGGGGTTCCTGTGGGCAGTGCTGTTTGGCTGGCTGTTCTTTGCCGAAACAGTGGCGATTCCCACTATTTTCGGCGGATTACTGATCGTCGTGGGCTGCCTCGTTGCTGCCCCCCGACGCGAACCCGAACAGATGGCGGCCTGATCCGCCATCGCGTTATATCGGCCGCCCCCTTACCGGGCAGACCGGGGCAGATCGGATCAGTGCGCGCTGTGCGTCAGCGCGATGGCCGCACCGAAACAGGCAACGACAGTGAGAATCGCGGCACCGACGCCCGCGCGAAGCCCACGTGAGCCACCGGAGTGGCCGGATTTGACAGTCTTCATGGGTTCCCCCCTTCCCTCTTTCACCAAAAAGGCCGTGACCCTTTAGTCTTAACCATGACGTTCCGCAAAGGTTCCTTGTCTGGACCCTTGATTTTCTCGGAGAGAACGCCCAAGCGCCTCGGCATTCAAGGCTCTCCCGGTGCCTTCAACGCGCAAGGCGGGCCCCCTACATCCTCGAGGAAGGCTACCACACTTATGACTCAGGTCGGCAAGGATACTCTCGGCACCCGCAGCACCATGAATGTAGGCGGCAAGGACTTCGCCTATTACTCTCTCGCCAAGGCTGCAGAGAAGATCGGCGACATTTCCCGTCTGCCCTTCTCCATGAAAGTGCTGCTGGAAAACCTGCTCCGTTTTGAAGACGGCGGCTTCACGGTTTCCACCAACGACATCCAGGCCATTGCCGACTGGCAGAAAAACCCGGTAACCGGCGACGAAATCCAGTATCGCCCGGCCCGCGTGCTGTTGCAGGATTTCACCGGCGTTCCTTGCGTGGTCGACCTTGCCGCCATGCGCGATGCCATTGCCACGCTTGGCGGCGATACCAGCAAGATCAACCCGCTGGTTCCGGTGAACCTCGTGATCGACCACTCGGTCATGGTTGACGAATTCGGCCACCCCAAGGCGTTCGAGCAGAACGTCGAAATCGAATATCAGCGCAATCTCGAACGCTACGACTTCCTCAAGTGGGGTTCCAAGTCGCTGGCGAACTTCTACGCCGTTCCCCCGGGCACCGGCATTTGCCACCAGGTGAACCTTGAAAACATCGCGCAGACGGTGTGGACCAGCACCGACCAGAACGGCGCCACCGTGGCCTATCCCGACACTTGCGTCGGCACGGACAGCCACACCACCATGATCAACGGTCTCGGCGTGCTGGGCTGGGGCGTGGGCGGCATCGAAGCCGAAGCGGCTATGCTCGGCCAGCCGGTTTCCATGCTCATCCCCGAAGTTGTCGGCTTCAAACTGACCGGCGAACTGAAGGAAGGCGTTACCGCCACCGATCTCGTGCTGACCTGCACCCAGATGCTGCGCGCGCATGGCGTGGTGGGCCGTTTCGTCGAATACTTCGGCCCGGGCCTTGCCTCGCTGTCGCTGGCTGACCGTGCGACGCTCGCCAACATGGCGCCGGAATACGGCGCAACCTGCGGTTTCTTCGGCATTGACGGCAAGACGCTGGATTACCTGCGCCTCACCGGCCGTGAAGAAGACCAGATCGCCCTGGTTGAAGCCTATGCCCGCGAACAGGGTTTCTGGATCGATCCGTCGGTCGAACCGGTCTTCAGCTCCACGCTGGAACTCGATCTCGGCACTGTCGTGCCCTCGCTCGCCGGGCCGAAGCGCCCGCAGGACAAGGTCGTGCTCACCGAAGTGGACGACGTGTTCAATGCCGATCTCGGCGAAGTCTACAAGAAGACCAATGCCCGCGTACCGGTGGGCGGCAAGGATCACGACATCGGCGATGGCGACGTGGTGATCGCCGCAATCACCAGCTGCACCAACACCTCGAACCCGGGTGTGCTGGTTGCCGCCGGTCTGGTGGCCAAGAAGGCCGACGAACTCGGCCTCAAGCCGAAGCCCTGGGTCAAGACCTCGCTCGCGCCCGGTTCGCAGGTTGTCACCGACTACCTCGAAAAGGCCGGTCTGCAGAAGCACCTCGACAACGTTGGCTTCAACCTCGTCGGTTACGGCTGCACCACCTGTATCGGCAACTCCGGCCCGCTGGCCGAACCGATCAGCAAGGCGATCAACGAAAACAACATCGTTGCCGCCTCGGTCATTTCGGGCAACCGCAACTTCGAAGGCCGTGTCAGCCCGGATGTGCGCGCGAACTTCCTCGCTTCGCCGCCGCTGGTCGTCGCCTATGCGCTGAAGGGCACTGTCACCGAAGACTTCACCACCACCCCGATCGGGCAGGGCAAGGATGGTCAGGACGTCTATCTGAAGGACATCTGGCCGACCAATCTCGAAGTCGCCACGGTGATGTCGGGCGCGGTTGACCGCCAGATGTTCCAGGCCCGCTATGCCGACGTCTACAAGGGCGACAAGCACTGGCAGGCGATCAATGTCACCGGTTCGGAAACCTATTCGTGGCGCGCCGGATCGACCTATGTCGCCAATCCGCCGTACTTCGAAGGCATGAGCATGACACCGGCTGCGGTCGGCGACATTATCGATGCCAAGCCGCTGGCAATCCTGGGCGATTCGATCACCACCGACCACATCAGCCCGGCGGGTTCGATCAAGGCGGACAGCCCGGCCGGCAAATGGCTGATGGAACATCAGGTCGCCAAGGAAGACTTCAACTCCTACGGTTCGCGCCGTGGCCACCACGAAGTGATGATGCGCGGCACCTTCGCCAATATCCGCATCAAGAACGAAATGGTCCCCGGCATCGAAGGCGGCATGAGCCGCTATGGCGATGAAGTGGCGGCGATCTATGACGTTGCCATGAAGCACAAGGCCAACGGCACGCCGATGGTTGTCGTCGCGGGCAAGGAATACGGCACCGGTTCCAGCCGCGACTGGGCGGCCAAGGGCACCAACCTGCTGGGCGTGCGCGCCGTGATCGTCGAAAGCTTCGAACGTATCCACCGCTCGAACCTCGTCGGCATGGGCGTGCTGCCGCTCCAGTTCAAGGAAGGCGAAACCCGCCAGACCCTGGGCCTGACCGGCGATGACAGCTTCACCATCAAGGGTGTGGCCAACCTTCAGCCGCGTCAGGATGTCGAAGTGGAAGTGACCCGCAAGGACGGTTCTACCTTCTCCTTCACCGCCCTGTGCCGCATCGATACCGCCAACGAAGTCGAATACTTCATGAACGGCGGCATTCTGCAGTACGTGCTGCGCAAGCTGGCTTCGTAAGCGACAGTGATGGCGCGCCCCGGCGGGGGCGCGCCATTCACGCACAATTCACGCCCCACGCCGCAGTCTGTGCCCCGTCAATCAATGGGGACAGTTCATGCGCAAGGCTCTTGTTCTTCTGGTTCCGCTGCTGATCGCCACGACCCCGGCGCTCGCCCAGACTGAAGCCCCGGTTCGGCTTCAGCAAAACCCCCAGATCGATTATGCCACCTTCAGCGCGCTTGTCCGCGATCTCGGCCCCGTACGCGAAGCCCGGCGGCTGGGCTGGACCGCGTTTGCCAAAGCGGCAGCCCGCGACAATGCGATCCTGCTGGATGCGCGATCGGCGGATGCCTTTGCCAAGGGCCATCTGAAAGGCGCGATCAACCTGCCTTTCACGGATTTTACCGCTGAATCGCTGCAAGCCGTGCTGGGCAACGACCCCGACCGGCCGATTTACATCTACTGCAACAACAACTTCAGCGATCATCGCCCGCCAGTGCCGCTGAAAAGCGCACCGCTTGCGCTCAACATCCCCACATTCATCAACCTGCACGGGTACGGCTATCGGAACATCTGGGAACTCGCCGACGTGATCGATTCCGCCGCACCGGATGTCGTCTGGGAAACGTCAGCGCCATAAAGGCAGCACGCACCCCCTAATAGGGGATGCCCCAGTACCCATAGATGCGCGTGCGATAGACATCGTCCCACGCGGGTTCCCCATCGTCACCGTAACTCGGGCTGTTCTTCAATTTGTCGTCTTCCGCAGACACGACATAGCCGCCCAGATCGGTGCTATATTCCAGCGCATCCCATGGCAGCGGACGATGTTCGCTGCCCATTCCGAGGAATCCGCCGAAATTCATCACGACATATTCCACGCGGCCGATTTTCTCCCCATCCGGACGATAGACCGCAGTGCCTTCTACCCGGCTGGACGCGATAAGATTATGCGCTTCATCGCGCGGGACCGCCAGATGCGTGTCGTTTTCCCCATGCGAGTGCCTGTGTGCCTGTGCCATGATCTTCTCCTTTCGGGAAACGATGGCGCGCCGGTTCGTCCGGCCTGATGCACTCCACGATGCGGGCACGCCATCTTCGTAACATCACACAATGTCTTCACGCATCACGCTGTGATTGGTTCCGGCTTGCCCGGATCGTTGCCCGACAGCCGCCCCGTGCATGCGACCGGACGCAAAAGGGGTGCGCCCGGCGATAATCGCGGCTAGTTCCCCCTCGTTCAGGAAATGCGCTGCCCCATTGCGCTATCGTGCGCTGCAGCAATCACCAATCTGCGAAAGGAGCGGCCCTGCGGGCTTTCTGGGAAATAATCTGGATGCTGGGCGGTGGCCTGTTGTGGACGATGATGACGGTTGCGGCATCCGTCGCGGGGCTTCTCGCCCTTAGCGTCGGCGGTGTCACGCTATGGCTACGGCGTCGCAAACGACCGCGCGCAGGCGATTGACGCGCGCACCGGCTAGATCGCAAAAGGGATAGCTGCCAGCCTGCCGCGCTGGGCAGGCCATAGCCCCGTCTCAGGCAGGCCGTTGGCGGCGGAAACCCTGACGGCCGACAAGCACGGCAGCCGCCGCACCAAACAACAGCAACATCGGCGGCGCGGGCACTTCATTGCCTGAACTGGTCGAGGTGGTGGTCGTCGTTCCACCGTTCGAGCTGGTCGTGCTGGTCGTCGACACGTTACCCGACGTCGTTGTCGTGCTGGTCGTGACATTACCCGATGTCGTCGTGCTGGTGCTGATATTCCCGGACGTGGTCGTGCTGGTCGTCACATTGCCCGAGGTGGTGCTGGTGGTGACGTTACCCGACGTCGTGCTGGTGGTGATATTGCCCGATGTGCTCGTGGTGACGTTGCCCGATGTCGTGCTGGTGGTGACATTCCCGGACGTGGTCGTGGTCGTCGTCGTGCTGCCACCGTCTCCACCGCTTGAGCTGGAACTGCTGCTCGACGTGGAACTGCTGCCTGACGTGGAACTGCTGCCCGAGGTCGAACTGGAACCCGTCGTGGTGATATTGATATCACCCCCACCCGAGCTGCCGCCGAAAAACCCCCCGAAAAAGCCGCCGCCGAAACCGCCGCCAAAGCCACCCGAACCGCCAATCACGGTTACGCCGCCAGAACTGCCACCCCCGGGCGGAGGAGACGGCAAAGGCGGAAGATACGGCACAGGCGCCATCGCCATGGCGTAACATGTCTTGCCATCAGGGCCCATTTGCTGGCCCGGCCCGCATTCCAGCGGACGATCGATGACGCGGCGGATGCGCTTGACCTTCTTGGGGACGCGGCGTTGCTGCTTGACCAGCTTCGGCTGCTTCACGCTCTTGACCTGCTTGATCGATTTGTAGCTGGTGGTTGCAGCCTGCGGCTCGGCGACATGCACGGCGCCACCAACAAGCAAGGTACCCCCAGCTGCTGCTGCCGACAATTTCGCTAGGGCCATCCGTACCGACATGGGCTCATTACCTTCTTTCGCCGATTTGCCGCAAACAAGATATCTTGCCCCTGACAAACCCCTCGTCGTGCAAAGAGCGCAGACGCCCCCCGGTCCTGCAATCGCATTAACCGTTTATGCGGGGGTCAAATGGCATTTTTTCGCAGCCAGAGGTGCCCCGGAAAACAAGCTGTCCCGAATTGGAACCATTCGTCCGCAGTTTCCCAAGGAAAGTTAACGATTTTGCCGGATTGGGGGCAGCGGAAGTCGATCTCCGGCGCGCTGTGAGAATCACCGCTCAGTCGAACAGACCGGTCTGATCGGGCATCGGCGGCGTCAGCCCAAGGTGCTTCCACCCTCGATCGTTCAGCATCCGCCCCCGCGCCGTGCGCGCGACAAGGCCAAGCTGGATCAGATAGGGTTCCACCACTTCTTCCACCGTGTCACGCGGTTCCGCCAGCCCGGCGGCGAGCGTTTCCACACCCACCGGCCCCCCTTTATAGATATCGGCGATCATCATGAGATAGCGCCGGTCCATCGCATCCAGGCCGAGCGAATCGACTTCCAGCCGGGTCAGCGCCTCATCCGCGATGCGGGCTGTGACCAGATCGCTGCCGCCGACATGCGCGAAATCGCGCACCCGGCGCAACAGGCGCCCCGCCACACGCGGGGTGCCCCGCGCACGCCGGGCGATTTCCTGCGCCCCGCCCGAATCGATCCCCATGCCCAGCAGCCGGGCGCCGCGCGTCACCACGCTTTCCAGTTCGGGAACGGTATAGAAATTGAGCCGCACCGGAATGCCGAAGCGATCGCGCAAAGGCGTGGTAAGAAGCCCCTGCCGCGTGGTCGCCCCCACCAGTGTGAACGGCGGCAGATCGATCCGCACCGAACGGGCGGAGGGCCCTTCCCCGATAATCAGATCGAGCGCGCGATCTTCCATTGCGGGATAGAGCACTTCTTCCACCACCGGATTGAGCCGGTGAATCTCGTCAATAAACAGCACGTCGTGCGGTTCCAGATTGGTCAGCAGCGCGGCCAGATCGCCCGCCTTGGCAATCACCGGTCCGCTGGTCGCCCGAAAACCGACCCCCAGTTCCTTGGCCACGATCTGCGCCAACGTGGTCTTTCCCAGCCCCGGCGGGCCGAAAAACAGCACGTGATCCATCGCTTCCCCGCGCGAACGGGCGGATTCGATAAACACGCGCAGATTGTCCCGCGCTGCTGCCTGACCGACAAATTCGGTCAACGACTTGGGCCGCAGTGCCGCGTCCTGATCCTCGATCTGGCGATGCGCGGAAAGAATGGGGTTATCGGTCATTGCTCGGACACCGCCAGTGGCAAAACGCAATCACGCGTCAAGGGAGCCAGAACAAGCGCTCCTGGATCAGCCGGATCGATCCACACCGCCTCCTCAAGTTCGGCACCTACAATCACAGGGGTCGACACCAGCAACCCATAAATTGCCGCTTCTACAATAACGCCCGGTTCATTCGCCGCAGCTGCCGAAGCCTGTCCGAGAAAGGTGAGATCGCTTGCCGCCACACACAGGCCAAGCTCCTCATCCAGCTCCCGGATCAGCGCAGTCATTGCTTCTTCGCCGCGTTCAATTTTCCCGCCAGGCTGCATGAAAGCGACAGTTCCCTTCTTGCGTACGAGCAAAACTTGCCCGGTGGCATTGATAGCCCGGGCCACCGCGATCTGCATCACGTTCACCCCGCCGCTTTCTTCAGCGCGACGCGCACAAGATCGTTCAGTTCCGCATCCTCACCCAGTTCGCCTTGCGCATGGGCCACGGCCGCTGCCGCTACGGCGGGTTTGAAGCCGAGGTTTTCCAGTGCCGATACGGCATCGGCGCTGGCCGAACCGGCCTGATGGATGATCACCCCACCAGCAACGCCGCCACCGATCGCGCCCCCGCCGGGCATGCCGCCCGCCTTGTCTTTCAATTCGTTGACGATACGGCCCGCCAGTTTCGGGCCGACCCCGTTGGCCCGCGAAACCATCGCGGCATCGCCCGCCGCGCAGGCGGCGCGCAATTCATCCGCGGACAGCGCGGAAAGAATGGCCAGCGCCACCTTGCTGCCCACGCCCTGCACCAGTGTCAGAAGGCGGAACCAGTCCCGTTCCGCGCTGGTGGCGAAACCGAGCAGGCGCATGTCGTTTTCCGAAACCTGCAGATCGGTGAACACTGTCACCCCTTCGCCGACGTCGCCCAGTGCGGAAAGGGTGCGGGCCGAACACTGCACGAGGTAACCAACCCCCTGCACATCGATAATCGCCCAGTCCGTACCGGTTTCGTCGAGCAGGCCCTTCAGCTTGGCAATCATGCGGCATACCTTATGGTCATGTTCTGTTCCTGCCTCACCATGGGGCATTTTACCAGAGGGAAAGGGCGGAAATCCCCGCCCATGCCTGCCAAGTGGTGCGCCAGACAGCGGTTGGGCGTGGACAACCGCACATTTTCCGACAATAGCGCGGCCATGAGCGTGAACACATTCGGCCGCGTACTTCGCTTCACCACATGGGGGGAAAGCCATGGCCCCGCGCTGGGCGCGGTGGTCGACGGGTGCCCGCCGGGGCTGGCGATCCATGAAGATGTGATCCAGCCCTATCTCGACGCACGCCGTCCGGGGCAGTCGCGCTTCACCACACAGCGGCAGGAACCCGATCAGGTCCGCATCCTGTCCGGCACGTTCGAGGGGCGGACGACCGGCACGCCGATCAGCCTGATGATCGAGAATGTCGATCAGCGTTCGAAAGACTATTCCGATGTCGCCAAGGCCTATCGCCCTGGCCATGCCGATTACGCTTATGATGCCAAGTACGGCTTTCGCGATTATCGCGGCGGCGGGCGCAGCAGCGCACGCGAAACGGCAGCGCGCGTTGCCGCAGGCGGCGTAGCCCGCCTGATCGTGCCGGAAGTGCAGATCGTGGCCTATGTTTCGGAAATTGGCGGCGATGCCATCGATCGCGATGCCATGGACCTGACCGAAATCGGCAATAACCCCTTCTTCTGCCCCGACCCGGCTGCCGCCGCGCGCTGGGAAGGTCTTGTCGATGCCGCGCGCAAGGCGGGTTCATCGTTGGGCGCAGTGGTCGAATGCATCGCCAGTGGCGTGCCCGCAGGCTGGGGGGCGCCGCTTTACGGCAAGCTCGACGCCGATCTGGCGGCGGCGATGATGGGCATCAATGCCGTGAAAGGCGTCGAAATCGGGGACGGTTTCGAAGCCGCGCGACTGACCGGCGAACAGAACGCCGACCGGATGCGCCCGGGCAACGACGGCCGCCCGCTGTTTCTCGACAATCATGCTGGCGGAATCGCTGGCGGCATTTCCACCGGCCAGCCGGTGGTGGTCCGCGTGGCCTTCAAACCGACCAGTTCGATCCTCACGCCCGTGGAAACGATCAATCGCGAAGGCGAAGCCTCGGAAATCTTCACCAAGGGCCGCCATGATCCCTGCGTGGGCATTCGCGGGGTGCCGGTGGTGGAAGCGATGATGGCGCTGGTTCTGGCCGATCACAAGCTGCTGCATCGCGCCCAGTGCGGCTGACGGGCTTCTGAGCCCCCCTGGGCCTCTTCCGAGAAAACCCGGTGTAGCGGTTTTTCGCAAGCCGCATTGATTCATCGCAAAAATCGATCATTTCCGACTTATTGATTTATCCAATCAAACTTATCGGCATTTACCGTTTGGGTTTGGGCGCTGCATTGCCTATTTGGCGGTCATCGAATTCCAAACCAACCAACGGAGATGATCATGGGTATTATCGGTAGCGAGATCAAACCATTCAACGCAACGGCTTTTCAGGAAGGCAAAGGCTTCTTTGACGTCAACGAAGCCGACGTAAAGGGCAAGTGGGCGGTCTTCTTCTTCTACCCGGCTGACTTCACCTTCGTGTGCCCGACCGAGCTCGAAGACATGGCCGACCAGTATGCCGAACTGCAGACGCTGGGCGTCGAAGTGTACTCGGTGTCGACCGACACGCACTTCAGCCACAAGGCATGGCACGACAGCTCGCCGGCGATCAGCAAGATCAAGTTCCCGATGCTTGGCGACCAGCTCCACACGATCTCGAACAACTTCGGCGTGCTGCGTGAATCGATGGGCCTTTCCGATCGTGCCACCTTCGTGGTCGATCCCGATGGCGTGATCCAGGTCATGGAAATCACCTCGGAAGGCGTTGGCCGTAATGCAACCGAACTGGTTCGCAAGATCAAGGCTGCCCAGTATGTCCGCGCCCACCCGGGCCAGGTCTGCCCGGCGAAGTGGGAAGAAGGCGCTGAAACGCTTGCCCCCTCGCTGGATCTGGTCGGCAAGATCTGATTTTCGGAATCTCCAGCCCCTCTACCCGCGCAAGCGGGTAGAAAAGGCGGCCCGGGGCTTCCCCCCTCCCTCAGCCCCGGGCCGTTTTTGCGTCTGTCGTACAAGGAATTAATCATGCTCGATGCCAATCTGAAGCAACAGCTCCAGCAATATCTCGGCATGCTGCGCGAGCCGATCGAGCTCGTCGCCTCTCTCGGCGACGACGTCAAATCGCAAGAAACGCGTGAGCTGCTGACCACAATCGCCGGCCTGTCCGACAAGGTCACCGCCAGCTTCGACGGCGCCAACGCGCGCAAACCCAGTTTCCAGATCCGCCGGGCGAGCGACCATGCCGCCGGGGTGACCTTTGCCGGGCTGCCACTGGGCCACGAATTCACCTCGCTGGTGCTTGCGCTCCTGTGGACGGGCGGCCATCCGCCGAAAGTCGAACAGGACGTGATCGATCAGATCAAGGCGCTCGACGGCGATTTCGATTTCGAAATGTATTTCTCGCTGTCGTGCCACAACTGCCCCGATGTGGTGCAGGCGCTGGCGCTGATGGCGATCAACAACCCGCGTATTTCGGCCACGCTGATCGAAGGCGGCGCTTTCAAGGACGAAGTCGAAGACCGCAAGGTCATGGCGGTCCCTGCCGTGTTCCTGGGCGGCGAACCCTTCGCCAATGGGCGCATGGAAATCGGCGAGATTCTGGCCAAGCTCGACAGCAATGCCGGCGCGAAAGCGGCGGAAAAGATTGCGGGCAAGGAACCGTTCGAAGTGCTGATCGTGGGCGGTGGCCCGGCTGGCGCCGCGGCATCGATCTACACCGCCCGCAAGGGATTCCGCACCGGTATCGCGGCGGAACGCTTTGGCGGGCAGGTGCTCGACACCATGGGTATCGAGAACTTCATTTCGATTCCCTATACCGAAGGGCCCAAGCTGGCTGCCCAGTTGGAACAGCACGTCGCGGAATACGATATCGACGTGATGAACCTGCAGCTTGCCGAAAAACTCATCCCGGCGAGCCAGGTCGGCGGGTTGCATGAAGTGGTTCTGGCCAATGGCGCCTCGCTCAAGGCCCGCGCGCTCATTCTCACCACCGGTGCCCGGTGGCGCAATCTGGGTGTGCCCGGCGAATTCGAGTACCGGACGCGCGGAGTGGCCTATTGCCCGCACTGCGATGGCCCCCTGTTCAAGGGCAAGCGCGTGGCGGTGATCGGCGGCGGCAACTCCGGCGTGGAAGCGGCGATCGATCTTGCCAACATCGTCGGTCACGTCACTCTGGTCGAATTCGATCCGCAGTTGCGCGCCGATCAGGTGCTGCAGGACAAGCTGCGTTCGATGGCCAATGTCGACATCATCGTTTCGGCACAAACCACCGAAGTGCTGGGCGATGGCGAACAGGTCACCGGCCTTGCCTACAAGGACCGGAGCGATGGCACCGAACACACGATCGATCTGCAGGGCGTGTTCGTCCAGATCGGGCTCGTACCCAATACCGAATGGTTGCAGGATTCGGGCATCGAACTGACCACACGGGGTGAAATCGTGATCGACGATCGCGCCGCCACCTCCATCCCCGGCGTCTTCGCTGCGGGCGATGTGACCACAGTGCCTTACAAGCAGATCATCATCGCCATGGGCGAAGGGGCCAAGGCGTCGCTGTCCGCCTTCGATTACCTGATCCGCACGCAGCCTGCCGAGGAAAAGGTCCCCGAACCGGCCTGATCGTTCAGCGCCTGCGCCGCAGGATAAGATAGAGCGCACCGTCGCCCCCGTGGCGGCGGTGCGCTGTTCGTATGGCGGCGATATCGGGCCCATGTGCGCCTGCCGCCAGCCAGTCGAGTATCTTGGCCCGGATAGCCCCACGCTTTTCCCCGCGATCGGCCGCTGCCGCGCCGCGTGGCTTGCCAGTGATCAACAGGACTACCCGCGCACCCATCGCCTTGGCCTGAATCAGGCCGTGATCGAGGCGGGCGTGTGCTGCGTCCAGCGAAGCGCCGTGCAGGTCCAGCGTGAAATCGGGGGCCGTTGTCCCGCGCGACAGTTTGCGCTCCCACCCGGAATCCAGCCCTTGCCGATCGAGCGGCACCGACGGCGGTGCCGGAGGCACGGGAGGCTGCCGCGGCGGTACCGGTACATGCTTTGGCGCCTTTACCCGTTTGGGCTGAAGGGCTTTTTCCGGAACCACCGGCGGAACTGCGACAAGTGGGAGCTTAGGTTTCGGGTGGAGCGGTTCCACCGTGGCCGCCAGCCGTTCCCACAGGGCGGCCTCCTCTGCGGACAACCCGCGTGGCGCGCTCATTTTGCGCCGATGCGCTTGAGCACTCCGCGCGGAAGGAAAATCAGCGCCTGTCCGCGCCCGCTCATACCCCCGGCAATCTGCCGTGCCTCATCGCCCGCGCCCCAGAAAGTATCGAAGCGATTGGCGCCCTTGATCGCGCCACCCGTGTCCTGCGCGATCCACAGGCCATTGGCCTGTGGCCGATCGAGATCGAGCCAGATCGGCGCGCCCAGCGGCACATAGGCGGGATCGGCCGCAACCGACGCCTTGCGCCGTACCGGCACCCCCAGCGCACCAACCGGGCCATCGCCGGTCAGTTCGCGGAAGAACACCCAGCTCTTGTTCTGCCGCATCATCGCACGGCCGCCTTCAGGGTTTTCGCGCAGATAGGCCATGATGCCCTGCATCGAACCGGAATATTGCCCCGGGCCGTTCCCGATCAGGCCGCGTTCGCGCATCAAAGACCCGAGCCCGGCATATTCACGGCCATTCTGCCCGGCATAGCCGATGCGCATCACCCGCCCGTCCGGTGCAATCAGGCGGCCCGAGCCCTGAATCTGGAGGAAGAAGAATTCGATCGGATCATGGGCCCAGGCAATTTCCAGACCCTTGCCGGCAAGGGCGCCCTGCTCAATCTCGGTACGTTCGTAATATGGCACGAATTTGCCACTGGTTTCATAGCGGCCAAGCGGCTGCCGTCCCGTGCGTTCGGCTTCGGGAATGTCATCGTGCCAGCCACGCACGAGATCGGGCGGCATTTTGTAGACCGGCACATCGAACCCCGAGACCTTGTCCCGCGAGCCGGATATCTCCGGCTCGTAATAGCCTGTGGCATAAGCTGAACCATCAGCCACTTTCGCGGTTTCGAAATAGGTTTCGAAAAATGCCGGTGCGTTGGATGCGCTCCAAGTGTTGGCCGCGGTGCAGGCCGAACGCCAGTCTTCCTTGCTGGTCAGCCCGCTTGCATCGTTGCGCGCGAGCAATTTGGGGCAACTCTCGACAAACGAGGTCAGCGCAGGGCCCGCTCCCGATGGGGTCAGGCGCAAAGAGGCGATCGAGGGGCCCGGTTTCACGCCCGCCAGCAGCGCGGTCGTGCCGATGGGCTGGGTGGGTGTGGGAGTTGGCGCAGGCGGTGGAGTCGGGCGCGGGCCACCCGCAGTACCACCTTCGGGAATCAGGCGGACGCAGGCGCCCAGCAGCGACAGCGCCAGCAACGCCGTACTCCCGCGCAGCGCACGCCCTCCCGCCATGGAATCAGGCCTCGTCGGTTTCTTCGAGCAACCAGTCCGGCCCTGTCGCGTCGATCGACCGGGCGAATGTCCAGATATCGCGGCTTTCGATCGCATCGTCGAGCGACCCCGCCACGACATTGCCGTCGCGATCACGCGTCACCGCCGCGATATCGGCGGTGAAACGCACGCCGATACGGGCCATGCGCCCGTCGAGCGCAGCCGACTGGACGATCACTTCCTCAACCCGCACCAGGCGATTGTCGAGCACTTCGCCCGCTTCTTCGCGTGCAGCGATCGCGGCAGCAAAGCTGGCGTAGACATCGGGCGTGCAGAGCATTTGCAGCTCTTCCCGGTCACCCCGCCAGAACGCCTCGAGAATGGTCTGATAGGCACCGCGTGCACCCTGCAGGAAGGCCTGAACATCGAAATAACGGTCTGCCGCGGCAATCTGGCGAATCGCCTGTTCCACCAGGCCACCGAGGCCCGGAAGCTCCACAGGCCGTTGCGCGCCCGCAGAGGGCTGCAAGGGCGCGGGCCGTGCACCGGGTTGACGGTCAGGCTGTTCAAAACGCGTCGGAATCGGTTCTTCCTCATGCTCCGCACGGCGGCCAAGCACCGAATAGAGACGCAAGCCCAGAAAGGCTGCGATCATGGCAAGGATGACGATTTCTATAACCACGAGATGTCCCGTTCGCATTGTTGGGCCCGGAGACCCGCAAGTTCAGTTAGAGTGCCTCAAATAGGTACGGATTTCAAATGAACAACCGATGGACGGCGGTAAACGCCAGAAATCGTCACCTCGGCGCAACAGCCCCCAGCCTTTTGCGCCGTTGAATGCTGTTTGCGCAGCGTTGCAGCACAGCGCACGGGGTGCTAGGCGCGCCAGCCGAAACATATGACGGTGACCGTACCGTCTCCCAGCCGGAAGAAAGTTCTATACATGGCCGAAGAAGGCGACGTTCTCACCGATCTCAACTCGCTCCCCAACGGTGCGGACAACGAACCCGCAGCCGGGCTGATCACCCAATATGTGAAGGATCTTTCGGTCGAAAACCCGAATGCACCGCAATCCTTCCAGTGGCAGGACCAGCCGCAGCTCGACGTGCAGTTCAACATCGGCGCGGAGCAGGTGAACGAAGAAATTCACGAAGTCGAACTGAAGATCGCCGTCGCCAGCAAGGGCGAAGAAGGCACGGCCTTCCTCGTCGAACTGTCCTATTGCGGGCTGGTCGGCATGCGCAACCTGCCGGACGAGCAGGCCCATGCGTTCCTTTACGCCGAAGCACCGCGCATTCTGTTCCCGTTCGCGCGCCGCGTGATCGCCGATGCCGTGCGCGATGCCGGGTTCCCCCCGCTGATGCTCGAACCGATTGATTTCAATGCGCTCTACCTCCAGCAGATGCAGCAGCGCTTTGCCGAACAGCAGGCCGCTGACGAAGCGCCGGCTGGCGAAGCCTGAGGCGTAGAGCCGCCCTACCGCGCATGACGCGCGCGATCGGTACAGACGCGGCATGAGCCTCGTCAGACATGTTGGCACGATTGGTGGCCTGACGGCCATCAGCCGTGTCTTCGGCTTCGTGCGCGATATGTTGATGGCGCGCGTGCTGGGGGCGGGCCTTGCGGCAGACGCGTTCCAGCTCGCCTTCATCCTCCCCAATACGTTCCGGCGCCTGTTCGCGGAAGGCGCGTTTTCCGTGGCGTTCGTGCCGATGTATTCGCGCGCGCTCCACAGCGAAGGCGGCGAAGAAGCCGCGCGCAAGTTTGCAGACGATGTTCTGGCGGTGTTCGTCTGGGTGCTCCTGGCATTCAGCGCCATCGCGATGATCGTGATGCCGGGCATTGTCTGGCTGCTGGCCCGCGAATTTCAGGACGTTCCGGGAAAATTCGAACTGTCCGTGCTGCTGAGCCGGATCACGTTCCCCTATCTCATGCTGATCAGTCTCGTTGCGATGCTATCCGGGTTGCTCAATGCGCGGTCGCATTTCGGGCCGGGAGCCTTTGCCCCTGTGCTGCTGAACATCGTGCTGATTACCGGCATCGTCGTCGGCTGGTACCTGCGCGGCGACAGCGGGGACGATCGCATTGTCGCGATGGCGCTGGCGATATCGGTCACGGCGGCGGGTTTTGCCCAGTTGCTCTATCTCTGGTGGTCGGCGCGCCACACCGGCGTGCGCCTGCATATTCACATTCCCCGGCTGACGCCCGAAGTGAAACGGCTGGGGATGCTGATCCTTCCCGCCACATTCGGGGCAGGCATCTACCAGATCAGCCAGTTCGTCGACACGTTCTTCGCCACGTCCCTGCCACAGGGTTCGCTCACGCTGCTGAAATATGCCGACCGGCTGAACCAGATGCCGCTGGGCATTGTCGGCATTGCGCTGGGCACCGCGATCCTGCCGATGCTGGCGCGCCATATCCAGACCAACGACACCGCGCAGGCGCAACGCCTGCAGACCAATGCCGTGTCGATGGCGCTGTTCCTCACCCTGCCTGCGGCAACTGCGCTGGCGGTCTGCGCACCGGCATTTGTCACGGCCTTTTTCGTAGGCGGCAAAATGACGCTGGCCGATGGCGCGATCATGGCCAACATCGTGATCGCACTGGTGGCAGGCCTTCCCGCCTATGTGCTGGTCAAAGTGTTGCAACCGGCATTCTTCAGCCGCGAGGATACCCGCACCCCGGTGTGGATCGCGGCCTTTGCCCTGCTGGTGAACATCGCGATCAATTTCTATGTCGTGCCGCGTTATGGCATTGTCGGCCTGGCCGCGGCGACCGCCTTTACCGCAACGCTCAACGTGCTGCTGCTTTACACCATGCTGCATGCGCGCGGGTGGTATCACGTCACCCCGCGCCTTGGCGGTGCAGTCATACGCCAGATCGTGTCCACCGCGTTCATGGGCGGTGCGCTGGCACTGGTCATGCCGCTACTGGCCGATCACTATGGCGGCAATGTGCTGGAACGGGCATGGTCTCTCGCCGCGCTGGTGACGATCGGGCTGGTCACCTTCTTCGGCACGGCGTGGATCACCGGCGCGCTCGACAAGGATCTGGTCGGGCAGTTGCGCCGCCGCCGCACACCCGCCGCCGAAAGCGCGGCAGAGGGCGAGTAAGGCTTTCACAGCGGCCAAATTGTGTTATGCGCGCCGCCATGACCCGCCTTTTCCTTCCCACGCCCTGTCAGCGCACCTGCGCCGCGACAACACCGGCACTGCCCGGGCGATGGCGTGCGGCGTGGCACCTCGCGCGCTGAAAAGCCGCGCCCCGCACCCCGGGCAAAAGGGGCATTTCTTCCTGAATTCCGATCAGACATCCAAACCATGAAGGGTCCAACCATGCGTATCGTTTCCGGTATCCAGCCCACGGGCAATCTCCACCTCGGCAATTACCTTGGGGCGATCCGCAACTGGGTGCGCATGCAGGATGCGATGGATGCGGACAGCCAGTGCCTGTTCTTCCTGGCCGATCTGCACGCGATTTCGATGCCGCACGTGCCAGCGGAACTGAACGCGGCAACGCTGGAAATGGCCGCCGCGCTTGTCGCCTGCGGCATCGATCCGGACCGCTCGATCCTGTTCAATCAGGCGCAGGTTCCTGCCCATGCCGAACTGCAATGGCTGTTGAACGGCACCGCCCGGATGGGCTGGTTGAGCCGCATGACCCAGTTCAAGGACAAGTCGGGCAAGAACCGCGAAGGCGCATCGGTTGCGCTGTTCACCTATCCGGTTCTGCAGGCCGCCGATGTGCTGCTGTATCAGGCGAGCCACGTTCCCGTGGGCGAGGACCAGAAGCAGCATCTCGAACTGGCGCGCGATGTCGCACAGAAATTCAACAACGATTTCTGCACGGAAGATGCACCGGTGTTCACGCTGCCCGATCCGATCATTCCGCCCGAAGCCGCGCGGATCATGTCGCTGCGCGATGGCACCGCGAAGATGAGCAAATCCGACCCTTCGGAAATGAGCCGCATCAGCCTGACCGATGATGCCGATACGATCATGCAAAAAGTGCGCAAGGCCAAGACCGATGCGGAACCGCTGCCTTCTGAAAAGGCCGGCCTCGAAGGTCGCCCCGAAGCGGCCAATCTGGTGGGCATCTATGCCACGATGGCAGGCACCGATGTCGAATCGGTGCTCCGCGATTTCGGCGGCGAAGGGTTCGGCAAGTTCAAGCCGGCTCTCGGGGAATTGCTGGCAGAACAGCTCGGCCCGATCAGCGCGCGGTTCTCGGAACTGAAATCCGACCGGGAAAGCCTGGACGCGATTTTGGCGCGCGGGGCCCTGAAAGCCCGCGAAATCGCACGCCCCACACTGGATGCGGCTTACAAGGCGCTTGGTCTTGTGCGCGGCTAAGGACCGGGAAGCGAGAACTTTTCCGGAAACGGGTCATTCAACACACATTCACTCGTAATGCGGCAAAGTGGTGTTATGCATCGGCAGACCGTGCGTCAGCACATGAAGCCGAACCGCGCGCCGGCAATGTCCGGCGCCGATGGAGAGACCAATATGAATAACATTGTGTCCAGATCGGGCCGCTTGTTCAAAATGGGTGCTGCAGGCCTGCTCCTGCTGGCAGTTGCGGCTTGCGCCACACCCTTCAAGGCGGACGTATCGCGTTTCCAGTCACAAATGCCTGCCCCGCAAGGGCAGACATTTGCCGTTGTTGCCGATGATCCCGCGCTGTCCGGCGGGCTTGAGTTTTCGCAATATGCGCGTCTCGTGGAAGCGCAGATGACCAAGCTTGGCTATCAGCAGGCCTCGCCCCAGAATGCGACCATGCTGGTGCGTTTCGATTATGGCGTGGACAACGGCCGTGAACGCATTCGTTCCACCGGCTTTGGCCGCGATCCGTTCTTTTCGCCCTGGTACGGCTATCGCGGCTGGGGGGCTATCGCCCTTACGGCGCGTGGAATTACGGCTGGTACGATCCGTGGTTCGACAACAGTGTTGAAAGCTACACGGTTTACAGCAGCGATATTGAACTGAAGATCGATCGTGCGGTCGATGGCGCCCGCCTGTTCGAAGGCCGCGCCGAAGCCGTATCGTCTTCCAATCGCCTGCAGTACATCGTGCCCAATCTGGTGGAAGCGATGTTCACCGATTTCCCCGGCAATTCGGGCGAAACCGTGCGGATCACGATCAAACCCGAAGATCAGCGCGCCAAAGGCGGCAACTGATTTTCCTGCCCAAAACGGCATAGGAAGGCGGGCCCACGCGGCCCGCCTTTTTTGTAAATCCGGATGGATCGCCGCATCGCCATCCGTTGCCGTGTCACAAACAATTGCCTGCGCCGGACAACCCACCTAAACGGCCGCGCATGACCGCACACAAATCCGGCGATCCGACCACACTCAACCGCCTGTACGGCCGCGCCAAAGGCAAAGCCCTGCGCACGGGGCAGCAAACCCTCGTCGACACGCTGCTGCCGCAGATTGCCGTGCCTGACGATGGCCCGGTCACGGCAGAGCGCCTGTTCGGCCACGATTGCCCGCTGCACTTTGAAATCGGCTTCGGCGGGGGCGAACACATGGCCGGGCGTGCCGATATGCTGCCCGATCATGGTTTCATCGGCTGCGAACCGTTCATCAATGGCGTGGCCCAGGCGCTGACGCACGTCAGCGGCGATAACGGCGCGCATCCGGTTATCGGCAATGTCCGCATCCATCACGGTGATGCCCTGGAAGTGCTGCGGCGCATACCCGATGGGGCCCTGTCCTTCCTCTATCTGCTGCATCCCGATCCCTGGCCCAAGGCGCGCCACGCGAAACGGCGGATGATGAACGACGGCCCGGTCGATCTGTTCGCAGCCAAGCTCAAGCCGGGCGGCGAATTTCGATTCGGCACCGATCACCCCGTCTATCTGCGTCATGCCCTGATGATCATGCGCCGCCATACCGACCAGTTCACGTGGTTGACCGACGGTCCGGAAAGCTGGCAGAACCGCCCGGGTGGCTGGCCGGAAACCCGGTATGAGGCGAAGGCGCGGCGTCTGGGCCATGAAGTCTGGTATTTCCGCTATCGTCGCCGCTAAAGTTTCGCTTCTCGTCCCAGACTAAAAACTCCCTTCCACACGATCTTCTTGCGAGGCAACCGGACACCATGGATTTCAGCGCCATTGATCTCGCTTCGCTCTGGCCCTTCATTGCCGTCGGTTTTGCCGCGCAATTGATTGACGGCGCCCTTGGCATGGCTTTCGGGGTGATCTCGAATTCGCTGATGGTGGGGGTGCTCGGCGTTCCTCCGGCACTCGCCTCGCAGCGCGTGCATGTGGTGGAATGTTTCACCACCGCCACATCGGGGATCAGCCATCTGCTTCACGGGAACATCGACAAACGGCTGTTCTTCCGGTTGCTGATTCCTGGCCTGATCGGCGGTGTAAGCGGGGCCTATCTGCTCAGTTCCATCGATGCCGGGGTGATCAAACCCATCGTACTGGCCTATCTTTGCGGCATCGGCGTTTATCTGCTGTGGCGCGGCCTGCGCTATCCGCCCAAGGCGCGGGAAGCGAAATACGTGGCGCCGCTTGGCCTGCTGGGCGGTTTTCTCGATGCCGCCGGTGGCGGTGGCTGGGGGCCGGTGGTCAGTTCCAACCTGCTGGTCCAGGGCGCGGAACCCCGCAAGGTTGTGGGCACGGTCAACTCGGTCGAATTTTTCCTGACCGTGACGATCTCCGCCACATTCATCTGGCACCTGGGCATTGCCGATCTCGCGGGGGCCACGCTCGGCTTTCTGATCGGCGGCGTCGCGGCCGCACCGTTTGGCGCTTTCGCGGCGAAACATTTCCCGGCCAAGCTGATGCTGGTGCTGGTGGGCATCGTGTTGAGCGCGACCAGCGCATACGGCGTCTATGCGGCCGTATTCCGCTAAAACCTGAATAGGCAAAGGGCGGCCTTACTGCCGCCCCGTTCCCGGCAAGACAGGGACAGTTCTACAGCGTGGTCATGAACATGGCCGCGGCGGCCAATGCAGCGATCGTCAACAAGGCCATGAGGAACCCGATAATCGTCTGCATCGGGATCGCCCCCCGCCGTTCGGCGTCCCATTCCTCTGCCGGGGCCGCGCTCCACGCCAGTGATTCTGGCGGGGCATCGTCTTCTGCCGCTTCTTCGTGCTGCAACATCGTTGGCGGGGAAACGAGATCGGGCCCGCTGATTTCACTGACCAGCGCAAGCTTTTCGAAGGCGATCGCCAGCTTCTGATCGGCCAGATGTTTGCCCAGCGCCATCCGGTCCTGTGCATCGTTTTCGGGCACGGGCAGGCTCATGGCCAGCCGTTCCATTTCTGTATCGAGTGCGTGCAGGCGATCCATCGCCTCGAGCGCGCACTGGCGATCGCCGCTTTTCAGCGCGAGTTGCAGCCGCGTGAGCGACATCACATTGGCGCGGCAGAATTGCAGTCCGAGGAACAGTTCGCTCGCCGAAACGGGCGGACCTTCCGGGGGCAGGCCCTGATCCACGATATGGGATCGGTCGGGCGATGGAACTGCATTCAAAGTGGTTCTCCTACCTGTCTGCTGCCCCGCCATTATGGTTAAGGGCAAAGAACCGCAGGAGAACAATACTGTTGGGGCCGAACGTGGGTGGGGCGCGCCGTACCGACGATTAACCCCCGTTTCGCCCCAAAAACGCCGCGTCAGTCGTGCCCATCCTTGCCGCCATGATGGCGCGGCTGGGTCATGCGATCCACGTAGGCAATGCCGATCGCCGACAGGATAAATACACTGTGAATGATGGTTTGCCACATCACGCCTTCGCTGGTCACATTGGCGCCCGGCGATCCGATCTGGCTGGCCTCAATAAAGGTGCGCAGCAGGTGAATCGACGAAATGCCGATAATCGCCATAGCCAGCTTCACTTTGAGAACACCGGCATTCACGTGGCTGAGCCATTCGGGCTGATCGGGATGGTCCTGTAATCCCAGGCGCGAGACGAAGGTTTCATACCCCCCGACGATCACCATCACGAGCAGGTTGGAGATCATCACCACGTCGATCAGGCCCAGAACCACAAGCATGATCTGCTGCTCACCGAATTCCGCAGCATGCATCACCAGGTGATAGAGCTCTTTCAGGAAGAGAAAGACGTAGACGATCTGCGCAACGATCAGACCCAGATAAAGCGGTAGCTGGAGCCAACGCGAACTGAAGATCAGCATGGGAAGCGGGCGAAGGGGCGAAGTCGAATCTTTGGTGCTCATATCCGGCGAACTAGAGCATCACGCAGCCAAGTGGCACCCATTTTTTGCCGAATGCGAGCGGCGAATATGCGACCCCCACAGCCTGTTTTGCGACGATTTCCGATGAACCGTTATTCAGATACGACGCATGCCCTGCAGGCCCCGTGTCTTTTTTCGTTCGATCGCATACCCATCCTGCCCAACGGGAATGGAAATGAGGGTCCGGCGTGCGAGTTGAGAATTTGCGGGGTTTGCCCCAGCGTTTGCTGCAGGCCATCGCATTCAAAGCCGCTTCTGTGAAACGCGCTGTTGCCGCCGCCACTCTGGCAGCGGTTCTGACAGGCGGCATGGCGACACCCGCCCTCGCCGGCGTTCTCCAGTGCGTTCCCTATGCCCGTCAGGTGTCCGACATCCATATCCAGGGCAACGCCCGGACATGGTGGGGTCAGGCTGAAGGCATCTATCGCCGCGGCCATCACCCCGAAGTCGGCGCTGTTCTGGCATTTCGCGCCACCCGGGCCATGCCCTATGGCCATGTCGCCACAGTGGCCAAGGTCATCGACGAACGCACCGTTCTGCTGAACCACGCCAACTGGTCGCGCCCCGGCATGATCGAACGCGAGGCACGGGCAATCGACGTATCGCCCGCCGGTGACTGGAGCGAAGTGCGCGTGTGGCATGCCCCGTCCAACGGGCTGGGTATTCGCACCAACCCCACATTCGGCTTTATCTATGCCGATGCCGATAGCGAAGCACCGGCCACCCGGCCGACGACCACACTGGCCGAACTGATGAACATCCGCCTGCCCGGCTGACGCCGGAACGGATTTTCCGCGCTATTCCGCAAGACGCCCGGTTATGCGGCGCTGCGCATAACCTAAAGCTTCGCGTGCCCGCCGGTGGAGCCGAACCCGCCCGCCCCGCGGGGCGTATCGTCGAGATCGGCAACCTCTTCCCATCCCGCACGCACCACCGGTGCCAGCACAAGCTGCGCGATACGATCGCCCCGGGCGATGGCGAAGGGCGCATCCCCGTGATTGATCATGATCACTTTCACTTCACCGCGATAATCGGAATCAATCGTACCCGGCGTGTTCGGCACACTGATGCCGTGTTTGAGCGCCAGCCCCGAACGCGGGCGAACCTGAATTTCATAGCCTTCGGGGATAGCCACGGCGAGACCGGTCGCCACGGCATACCGTGCCCCCGGCGCCAACGAGACATCTTCTGCCGCCAGCACATCCATACCGGCTGCCCCATCGGTGGCGTAGGCTGGGAGATCCAGTCCTTCACCGTGCGGCAGGCGTTTCACCCTGACGGGCACTTTATCATACAAGTTCATCAGCAATCCGTTCCACCAGCCGTTTGGCGACTTCCCCTTTGGGCAAGTCTTCCCAGCTTTCCACGCCCCCGGCGGTAATGATGTGCACGCTGTTGCGCGCGCCCCCCATCACATCGCCGGACACATCATTCGCGACAATCCAGTCGGCGCCCTTGCGTTTGCGCTTGTCCTGCGCATAGGCGATCACATTGTCCGTTTCGGCAGCGAAACCGATCACCAGCCCCGGACGTCGATCGTCGGCTGACAGGGACGCCAGAATATCGGGATTTTCCGTCAATTGCAGCGCGGGCACTTGCCCGTTCTGCTTCTTCATCTTGCTGTCCGCCGCATGGTCAACACGCCAGTCAGCCACCGCCGCCACCATCACGGCCACATCGGCGGGCAACGCATCGCGCACCGCCTGCTGCATTTCCCGCGCGGTTTCGACATCGATCCGTTCCACACCGGTTGGCGTGGACAACGCCACCGGGCCCGCAACCAGCGTCACCCGCGCGCCCAAAGCCGCCGCCCAACCCGCGATCGCAAAACCCTGCCGCCCCGACGAACGATTGGCGATATAGCGTACCGGATCGATCGGCTCATGCGTGGGGCCGGCGGTAATCAGGATATGTTTGCCGTAAAGCGGGCGATGCGCAGGCGCGGTCTCGAAATCCGGCTGCCCTTCCAGTGGATTGGCCAGCACATCGTCGAGATCGAGAACAGGCGCCGCCACGCTGCCCGCACTGCCCGCAATGGCGGTGCCGCCATCATTGTTGAGCATCGTCTGGATCGCCTGCCAGATCCGTTCCGGTTCGGGCAAGCGGCCGGGGCCAAATTCGCCACAGGCCATCGCCCCGTCATCCGGTTCCATCACAGTCACACCCGACTGGCGCAACCAGCTGACATTGCGCCGGGTCGCCTGGTGCTGCCACATCCGGACATTCATCGCCGGCACCGCCAGCACGCGTTTGTCTGTCGCCAGCAACAGTGTTGTGGCGAGATCATCCGCGATCCCTGCAGTCATCTTCGCCAGAAGATCCGCCGTCGCCGGGCAAACCACGACAAGGTCGGCCTGCCGACTGAGCTGGATATGCCCCATTTCGGATTCGTTCTTGAGATCCCACAGCGTTGTGTACACGGGATTTTCGCTGAGCGCGGCGAGCGTCATGGGGGTGATGAACTGGGCACCGCCATCGGTAAGCACGCAGGTGACCGAGTCCCCGGCCTTGCGGATCAGGCGGATCAGTTCGCAGGCCTTGTAGGCCGCAATGCCCCCGCCGACGATCAAAAGGATACTTCGCACTGTCATAGGCGGGCTTGTGCAGCGCAACGCCATTGTGCGCAACCGCTTTACTTCGCGCCGCGAACGGGCGAGAAGTTTTTCAAACGACGGAGGGGGTCTTTATGCGTCTTGCAATCACGGCACTGGTCTTTCTGGGTGGCCTGTTTTTCATCCTGTTCGGCCTGTCATTTCTGTTCCAGCCGCAAGTGGCTGCATCGGGTATTGGCCTTGCGGCCAGTGGCGTAACCGGGGTGGCCACATTGCGCGCCGACTTTTTCGCGTTTTTCGGAATCCTCGGCATTTGCATGATCTGGGGTGCATGGAAGCGGCGGGGCGATCTGCTTTTGCTTCCGGCGCTGGCGCTGCTTATGGCCGTTGCCGCCCGCCTGCTCAGCGCGGCACTTGATGGCCCCAGTCCGACATTTGTCGGCTCGGTGGCGGTAGAAGCGGTGCTGGCTGGCATTCTGCTGGTCGCCCGCGCCGTTCTGCCCCATCACCGTGTGGAAGATGTGGGCGAATAGAACGCGCCGTTATGCCGCGCTTGCCAATGCATTGGTGTGGCCTCGGCCGCGCACGGTATTGGCAAGCGTGACACAGGCGCGCGGTATGAACGCCAGCCCGATCATATAGGCAGGCAGCACCATCATGGCCCAATAGTAATTCTCGGGCCGCGCAAACAGTGCCATGGCCAGCGCAAATCCGCCAAACCACAAAGTCGCGAACCAGCCCAGCCGCCCGCCAAGGGCAAACCAGCCCAGCAATGGCAACAGCGCAAGCGGAGGGGCCAAGCCCAGGGGGATCGTCGATAGAGGCGTCAGTCGCGTGATTGCCCCCAGAAAAGCCTGTGGCCCGACAAGGCCAGACCAGCCCTGTGACACCAGCGCATCGGGCAGGCGCAAGGCCATCACCGCCTGCGCGTGTAACGCCACCCCTATCGCAAACAGCACGAGCACACCGGCCACCGCCAGACATTCGTTACGCCGCCGCTCTAGCGCCGCGAAAACCAGCCACAGCAGGAAAAACGGCAAGGCCAGTTCACGCACCGCCAGCGCCACTGTCGCCAGCAGCAAACTGGGCCACCAGCGATTCGGCCGATAGAGCAGCAAGGCCGCACTCAGAAACAGCCCGGCAACCAGTTCATGTATCAGGCCCACTGTGGGCAGGAATGCACTGGCCCCGCAAAGGCACAGCATAAGCCCGGCGAGAAGTCTTTCCGGCCAGGTCGTGCGCCGGGCCAAAGCCCCGAACAGGCCGATCAGGGAAAGCGCAAGCATCGTAATGGTGAGAACCCGCCAGCCAGATTCACCGAACAGCCGCACGCCTTCCGCCAGCACCGGGGACCGGACACAGAAGAACGGTTTGGTGGGATAATTCCTGATCTGCTGCAACGAAACTGCCGCAGTATAATAACCCTCGCCCTGCGCCATCCGTGCATTGATCGCCCGGTAAAGGTTCAAATCCCCTTTGGTGCCTGCCTTGCGCTCCTGCTCTCCCGCCATCATTTGCCGATTGCCCGCATCGACGAGCGCGACGGTTGTCGGAATGCTCCACAGACAGGCGCCGATCAGGACCGCGATGAGCAGCAGCGCCGCTGGCCGCGGCAAGCAGGCAAGCGGCCGTTCAAACCAGGCCTGTAATTTCGGGCGTTGCAATGGCATGGTGGAGCGCCGGTCAGCCCAGCCATCCGGCCAGATCGGCCGCCCATACAGCCCCGGCCCCCACCAGTGCAGCGAGCGCATAGCCCCAGATACGCAAGCCCGCGCCGCGGCGGCGTTCCCACATCAGTTCCACTTCGGGCAAAGGCGGTTGTTCGGGCGCCCCGCCCTTGGCTGGAAACCGTTCCTCGATGCGGCGGACCAGTTCGGGAATACGCAGCAATGTTGCGGTATCTTCACGCAGCCTGTCAGCCACCAGCGATTCAGGCCCCAATTCGTCGCGTATCCAGTTGCTGACATAGGGGGCCGCGACATCCCACATGTTGATCCGGGGATTCAGTTGCGTGGCGATGCCTTCCACCATGACCATGGTCTTCTGCAACAACAGGAGATGCGGCTGGGTTTGCATGTCGAAATCCCGGGTGATCGCAAACAGCCCGTCAAGCATCTGGCCCACGCTCAGTTCGCTGACCGGCTTGCCACGCATCGGTTCGCCCACGGCCCGCAGCGCGGTGGCGAATTCATCGACCGAATGATAACTCGGCACATATTGCGCCTCGAAATGGATTTCAGCGACGCGGCGATAGTTGCCGGTGGTCAGACCATAGAGGATTTCCGCCAGCCACTGCCGTGCACGCCGGTCGATCCGGCCCATGATTCCGAAATCGATCGCGCCGATCGTGCCATCGGGGCGCACGAACAGGTTGCCCTGATGCATGTCGGCATGGAAGAAACCGGCACTGATCGCCTGCGTCAGAAAGGCGAGAACCAGCCGTTCCGCCAGATCCGGCAGATCGTGGCCCGCCGCGCGCAGGGCATCGACATCGCTGATCTTGATCCCGTCGATCCATTCGATGGTCATGACCCGGCCATTGGTGCGGTCCCAGTCGATCCCGGGCACGCTGTACCCGGCGAAGCCTTTCATCGCGTCGGTCAGTTCGCTGGCCGACGCCGCTTCGCGCCGCAGGTCCAGTTCCCGATTGGTCCAGCGTTTGAAATTGGCGATCACCATGCGCGGGCGAAGACGGGCGGCTTCCGCGCTCAGCGCCTCGAGATGGGCGGCCGCCCATTCGTAGGTATCAATATCGCGTTCGAACCGTTCCCGAATACCCGGACGCAGAACTTTTACCGCGACCGTGCGTCCTTCGGTGGTCACCGCGCGATGCACTTGCGCAATCGATGCGGAGCCGACCGGTTCCGGCTCGAACTCGGCGAACAGGTTTTCCAGCGGCTGCCCAAAGCTCGCCTCGACCGCACGGCGGATCGTATCGAACGGCACCGGGGCAAGGCTGTCCTGCAGGCTCAGCAGATTGACCACCGCGTCTTCCCCGACCAGATCGGGTCGGGTTGCCAGCGTCTGGCCCAGCTTGATCGCGGCGGGGCCTATTTCCTGAAAAGCCCCGGCGTAATCCGGCGTACGCGGCTGGAATGTGCCCAGCCGCGCAAGGCGGCACAGGCGCCGGACTTGCGGCGGGGTATGTTCATCCCGTTCGATGCCGCGCAAGGCACCGTGCCGCGCCAATGTGCGGCCCCATCCCAGCAGTCGCCACGTATGCTTGATCGGACTGGTCACGTCGTCAGATCTTCCAGCCCGAATGGATCGCAACAAGGCCGCCCAGAATCGGCTCCACCCGCGTACGCACAAAACCGGCGTCGCGAATCATCTGTTCAAATTCGGGCATAGGCGGAAACCGCCGGATGGATTCGATCAGATAGCGGTAACTGTCCGCATCATGCGCGATAGCCTTGCCGATCTGCGGCACCAGCTTGTGCGAATAGAGATCGTAGACTTCCTTGAAGCCCGGCCATTCCGTGGTGGAGAATTCGAGGCAGAAGAAGCGCCCGCCAAACTTGAGCACGCGATGCGCCTCGGCCAGCGCCTTGTCGATCCGGGTCACGTTGCGGATGCCAAAGGCAATCGTATAGGCATCGTAGGTGCGGCTGGGGAAAGCCAGTTCCTCGGCATTCTGGCGCGACCAGACCAGTGTATCGATGCCGCGCTCCATCGCCCGTTCGATCCCGACATCCAGCATATCCTGATTGATATCCGACACCGTGACCTTCGCGCCGCAGGCTTCCATTCGGAACGCGATATCGCCGGTACCGCCCGCCATATCGAGGATTTCCTCCCCCGGCTGGGGTTTGACCCGGCGCACGAACTTGTCCTTCCACAAACGGTGCATGCCGACGGACATGGCATCGTTCATCACGTCGTATTTCTTCGCGACATTGGAAAAGACCTCGCCCACGCGCGCGGTCTTTTCTTCGGGGCTCACTTCTTCGTAGCCGAAGGAAACGCTCTCACTCATGGCTTGGCGCTTTAGGGGGAATTGCCGCCGGGGCAAAGGGTGTTAGGAGCATCGCACGATCTGGCCCGCCACAGCCAGCCACACCGTTACGGAACACGACGCGCCTATGCCCGAACTTCCCGAAGTCGAAACCACAGTACGCGGCCTTGCGACGGTGCTGGATGGGCAACGGCTCACCCGCGTGCAGACCAACCGCCCCGATCTGCGCCGTCCGTTCCCGCCAGATCTCGTACAGACGCTGACCGGGGCCCGGGTTTCCGGCCTTTCGCGTCGGGCGAAATACGGCCTGATCCACACCGATCGCGGGCAAACGCTGGTCTTCCATCTGGGGATGAGCGGGCGTTGGCGGATCGATCCGGCCACGCAGGACAAACACGATCACTTCGTTCTCGAAACCGAATCGGGCCATGTTCTGGCGCTTAACGACGCCCGCCGGTTCGGTTCGCTGGATCTGGTCGCCACCGAATCTCTCGATGCATGGCCGCAATTCGCCGTCATGGGGCCCGAACCACTGGGTGACGACCTTTCCCCCCGCCACCTTCGCGAGGCTTTCGCCGGGCGCCAGCAGGCGATCAAGCTTCTCCTGCTCGATCAGCGAATCGTCGCCGGCCTTGGCAATATCTATGTCTGCGAGGCGCTCTTTCGTTCGGGGATCGCCCCGACCAAGGCAGGTGGTCAGGTTTCGCTCCCGGCCTTGAAACGGCTGGTGCCAGCTATTCGGCAGGTTCTGGAAGAATCGATTGCCGATGGCGGCTCCACCCTGCGCGATTACGCCCGGCCCGACGGCGAACTTGGCTATTTCGCCACGCGGTTTCAGGTCTATGATCGCGAAGGCGAAGCGTGCTCTTGCGGCGGCACGATCCGCAGGATCACCCAGGGCGGGCGCAGTAGCTGGTATTGCCCGGCTTGCCAGAAGTAGCGGAACGGTTGACGATTCGGCTCCCTACCGCTAAGGGCCGCGCTTCAAGTGCGGGGCGGCAAAGCCGGACCCCGCATTTTTACGAGATTCTTTTGGACAGACAGCGCCGCATGCAGGCGGCGCAAATGAAGGACTGATATGGCCAATACGCCGCAAGCCCGCAAGCGCATCCGCCGCAACGAACGCCGCGCCGAAGTTAACGGTGCGCGTATCACCCGCATCCGTACGTTCGTGAAGAAGGTCGAATCGGCCATCGCTGGTGGCGACAAGGCTGCCGCTGCCGATGCGCTTAAAGCCGCGCAGCCGGAACTGGCTCGTGGCGTGGCCCGTGGCGTGCTGCACAAGAACACCGCATCGCGGAAATTCTCCCGCCTGACGAAAGCGGTCGCCGCTCTCTGAGCCGACTCGCTTGCGGGGGCGATTCGCCCTCTCGGGAACACATCAGGGGCTGGCGCAGACTGCGCCGGCCCTTTGTGCATTTGCACGATCCGTTGTGCGCACGCGAAGCCATCATGACAGCCTGTCACAAAGCTGAGGCAATTCCGCGATTCGCGCATGCTGCACCCGAAAAACGGGAGAAAACAGCCATTTAATTGCAGTCCCTAGGGTTGCCGTGAGTCAAACGATTTATTTCAGATTTTTTTCACCGCAGCCCTTGCTCGAAGGCCTCGCCTCTTCAATAAAACCCTCACCGGAGCGGTGACGAATCCGGTGTTCACATGACGGTTGTAATTCTCGATGTCTGAACGGGGGTTCAGGCAAACGGTAGGCTTTTGCCATGTCCGGGAGAGCAAAGCCGAGTTACAACCATCCATAGGGGGATTGGGATCAGGAATGGTGCGAGGAAAAGCCCAAGGTGATCAAACATCGAATACCCGGCGTCGGATGGATGACAATGTGGCAGATGATCTCGAAGCGGTGAATCTTGCTGCGGATTGGGCGGATATCAGCCAGGGCCTGCGCAAGGATCTCGGCCATCAGCTCCACAGCCAATGGATCAAGCCGATTCAGGTCGGCAGTTTCTGCGCAGAAACGGGAACGCTCGATCTTTTCCTGCCGACCGAATTTTCTGCGAACTGGGTTTCGGACCGGTTTGCCGATCGCCTTTCACTTGCGTGGAAGATTGCGCGGACCGAAGTGCGGCACGTTCGCATCGCGGTCCATCCCGGCCGCCGCCAGCTGCCGGAACTGCGCGTCGGCGAAAGCGCCGGCCAGTCGTTTGGTGTCATGCCCGCGAATGACGGGGTGGAAATGGGCGGAATGGCTCTTTCCGCCGATACTATCGGCACGCAGGGTTTCACCTCGTCGGTGGGCCTCGACCCGTCGCTGACGTTCACGGCTTTCGTGACCGGCAAATCCAATATTCTCGCCTTCAACGCGGCGGAACGGATGGCGAAAGTGGAAACCCCGCAATTCTCGCCGCTCTATCTCAAGGCTGCGACGGGCCAGGGCAAAACGCATCTGCTCCACGCGATCGGCCATTCCTATCTGGCCGCGCATCCCCGCGCCCGCATTTTCTACTGTTCGGCCGAACGCTTCATGGTCGAATTCGTTCAGGCGCTGCGCCAGAACGAAATGCTCGAATTCAAGGCGCGCCTGCGCGCGTTCGATCTGCTGCTGGTCGACGATATCCAGTTCATCATCGGCAAGGCTGCTGCACAGGAAGAACTGCTGTACACGATCGATGCCCTGCTGGCCGAAGGCAAGCGGCTGGTTTTCGCCGCCGACCGTGCGCCGCAGGCGCTGGACGGGGTGGAGCAACGCCTGCTCTCGCGCCTGTCGATGGGGCTGGTGGCGGATATCCAGCCTGCCGACATCGAACTGCGCCGCTCGATTCTGGACAGCAAGCTGAGCAAGTTCGCGCCGCTGGAAGTGCCATCGGATGTGATCGAATTCCTTGCCCGGACGATCAATCGCAATGTCCGGGAACTGGTCGGCGGCCTTAACAAGCTGATCGCCTATGCACAGCTTACGGGGCAGGAAGTCTCGCTACAGCTCGCCGAAGAACAGCTTACTGACATCCTGTCGGCCAACCGCAAGCGCATCACGATTGATGAAATCCAGCGCACGGTGTGCCAGTTTTACCGCGTCGACCGCGCCGAAATGTCGAGCAAGCGCCGCGCCCGCGCGGTGGTGCGCCCACGGCAGGTGGCGATGTATCTGGCCAAGGTTCTGACACCGCGTTCCTATCCGGAAATCGGTCGCAAATTCGGCGGACGCGATCATTCGACGGTAATTCATGCCGTGCGCCTGATCGAAGACCTGCGTCAGCGCGATGCCGATATGGACGGCGACGTGCGCAGCCTGCTGCGCCAGCTCGAAAGCTGATATTGCGCCCGGCGGTGGAGAGATTGTCCACCGCCGGGCCACAGCTTTTCCCGCACTTCTGAACAGAGTTGTCGACAGGCTTGCGTCTGCTCGCCTAGAGCCTGCCCATGGCCCTAGCTCCTGACCGCCTTGAACGCTTCGCACGCCACATCGTCCTGCCCGAAATCGGCGGAGCCGGGCAGGCCGCGCTGGCGCGCGCGCATGTCGTGCTGGTCGGGGTTGGCGGGATCGGATCGCCGGCGCTTCAGTATCTCGCCGCAGCCGGGGTCGGCACGCTGACGCTGATCGATGACGACCGGGTGGATATCAGCAATCTCCAGCGCCAGACGATTTTTGCCGCAGACGATGTCGGCGCGCTCAAGGTGGAACGCGCCCGGGCCTGGCTCGAACGGTTCGATCCGGCGCTGGATGTCCGCACCAACGCCACCCGGATCACCGCAGACAATGCCGGGGCGCTGATCGCAGGGGCCGGGCTGGTTCTCGACGGCTGCGACAATTTCGCCACCCGGCTCGCCGTGTCCGATGCCTGTGTCGCGGCGAACATTCCGCTGGTCAGCGCGGCTGTGGGCCGTTTTCAGGGACAGGTTGCGGCATTTGCCGGGCACTTGCCCGACCAGAGCTGTTATCGCTGCTTCGTGGGCGACGCGTTCGATGCGGAAGACTGCGATACCTGCGCGGCGGACGGCATGCTGGGCGCCATGGCCGGATGGACCGCCTCCTTCGCCGCCATGCATGCGATCCGCGTGATCGTCGACGGGGTCAGCACACTGGGCGACCCGCAATGGGGCACGCTGCATCTGATGGATGGTCTCAAGCCCGAAATGCGCAGCATGCGCATCGTCAAGGACCCTGCCTGCCGCGCCTGTTCAGGGCGCTAGTGTGGTTTATGAATCCGAAGTTCGGTGAGCGCCTGCCTACAATGCGGCGAACTTCAGCTTCGGGTCACTAGTATTTCCTCCACCCATTGGGGCACCAGCGCGCTGGCGGGGCCGAGGCGGGTTTCATGGAACCATGCCGATCCCTGGCTGGCTTCCAGATTGAGTTCCAGCGTCCGCGCGCCACATTCGCGCGCCTGCCGTACAAAACCCGCCGCCGGATAGACAGCGCCCGACGTGCCGATCGATACGAACAGATCCGCTTCGCGCAAGGCATCGAAGATATCGTCCATGCGGTACGGCATTTCTCCGAACCACACGATATCGGGGCGTAGAGCCGTGGCCCCGCATGACGGGCACGGCGGCTCGTCCAGCAAGGACCGGCTCCACCCGATCCGCGCATCGCAGGCGGTGCACCAGGCAGACAGCCCCTCGCCATGCATATGCAGCACGCGGGTGGCCCCTGCCCGTTCGTGCAGATCGTCAATATTCTGGGTGACCAGCAACAGCGCGCCCGGCCATGCCGCGTCGAGCCGGGCCAGCGCGGCATGCGCCGGGTTGGGCTGTGCCTGCATGATCGCAGTACGGCGCATGTCGTAAAAACGCTGCACCAGTTCGGGATCGCGCGCGAAGGCTTCGGGTGTCGCCACGTCTTCCACCCGGTGATTCTCCCACAGGCCATCGGCCGCGCGGAACGTCTCCAGCCCGCTTTCCGCGCTGACCCCCGCCCCTGTCAGAATCACGATATTGCGGATTGCAGCCATCAGCAGGTCCCTTGCCGTCACCCCGAACTTGTTTCAGGGTTCATTTCACGCCATGCGAAGCGCCATCATTGGGGCACCATGCATGCCGAAACAAGTTCGGCTTGGCGCGTCTGGATTGGAGAACACGTGGCACGTATCGGAATTATCGGCAGCGCGGGGCGTATGGGCCAGGCGATCGCACGGGTGCTCGAAGCATCGGATCATGTGCTGGCCGGCGGCATCGACCAGGGGGACGATCCGGCAGCACTCGCCGCGCAATGCGATGTGCTGATCGATTTCTCCTCCCCGCGCGCGCTTGACGCCAATCTGGCGGCGGCGCGCAGGGCCGGCATTCCCATCGTGATCGGCACCACCGGGCTGGAGGCAGAACACCATGCCGCGATCGATGATGCCGCCAAAGCGATCCCCGTGCTCCAGACGGGCAATACCTCGCTCGGCGTCACCCTGCTGGCCCATCTTGTGCGCGAGGCGGCGGCGCGGCTGGGGGACGATTGGGACATCGAAATCGTGGAAATGCATCACCGCATGAAAGTGGATGCCCCCTCGGGCACGGCGCTCTTGCTGGGTGAAGCGGCGGCGCAGGGGCGCGGTATCGTGCTGGCCGACAACAAGGAGAGCGGCCGCGACGGGATAACGGGCGCGCGGGCGATAGGCTCTATCGGGTTCGCCGCCTTGCGCGGCGGCACGGTGGCGGGTGACCATTCGGTTATTCTGGCGGGCGAGGAAGAGCGGATCACGCTGTCGCATCATGCCGAAAATCGCACGATCTTTGCGCGCGGCGCGGTCAGGGCCGCAACATGGCTGCTGGGCAAGCCGGTTGGCCGCTATACCATGCCCGAGGTGCTTGGCCTTTGAAGAAGGACACGATTTTCGAGTTCTTCCGCATTCTCGCGGAGCATAATCCCGCACCGGAAACCGAACTCGAATTTTCGAACACCTATCAACTGCTGGTGGCCGTCGTCCTTTCGGCGCAAGCCACCGATGTCGGGGTCAACAAGGCCACCCGGCGGCTGTTCGAACAGGTCACAACCCCTGCCCAGATGGTCGCATTGGGTGAAGAAGGGTTGAAAGAGCATATCAAGACCATTGGTCTGTTCAATGGCAAGGCGAAGAACGTGATCGCGCTGTCCGAAATCCTTGTCCGCGATTTCGGCGGAGCGGTTCCCGAAGATCGCGATACGCTGACCACGCTGCCCGGGGTCGGGCGCAAGACAGCGAACGTGGTGATGAACTGCGCCTTCGGGGCGGAAACTTTCGCGGTCGACACCCATGTGTTCCGGGTGAGCAACCGCACCGGGCTGGCCAAGGGGAAGACGGTCGACAAGGTCGAGACCCTGCTGGACAGGCGTGTGCCCCAGCCCTTCCGCCGCGATGCCCATCACTGGCTGATCCTGCTGGGGCGCTATACCTGCAAGGCCCGCACGCCCGAATGCTGGCGCTGTCTGGTGGTCGAACAGTGCGAATATCGGGCAAAGACTCCGGAACCCAAGGCCAAAGCGGGGGTTTCCAGAAAGGCTGGCGCGGTCATTTCCTGATTGTGGTATCAACCGCGCAAACAGGAGGATAGCGATGAAAGCCTTGATCCTTGCATCTGCCGTGGCCGGTTTGACGGCGTTGACGGCCTGCTCCACCAACATGGAAAGCGAAAGCGCGACATCGAAAGCGCCTGCTGCCCGTGTGGTGGGCGATCCCCGCGCCTGTATCCCGATCAACCAGATCAACGAAAGCACGGTCCACGATAACCAGACGATCGATTTCCGCGTCGGCGGCCAGACCTATCGCAACACCCTGCCGCTAAGCTGCCCCAGCCTCGGCTTCGAGAAGTCGTTCACTTACAAAACGTCGCTTTCGCAGCTGTGCAACACCGACGTGATTTTCGTCCTGCGCAACACCGCCGGATCGCTGGAACGCGGCGCCGGGTGCGGGCTGGGCATGTTCATTCCGGTCGAACTGGAAAAGACCCGATAGCCCGCGCGGTATGACCGGACCGGTCGGGGCAGGTCAGGTCGCCTCCGGGCTGGCTGGCTGATCGCCCTCCGCCTCCTCTCCACTGATCCGGGTGATCACCGTGGCGGCCACCAGATCGCCCACCACGTTCACTGTGGTGCGGCACATGTCGAGGAACCGGTCGACCCCGAGAATCAGCCCGATCCCTTCTGGCGGAACATCGAGACTGGCCAGGATCAATGCAATCACCGGCAGCGTTCCGGCCGGAACACCCGCCGTGCCGACGCCTGCCAGAATGCAGACCAGCATGACGAAGAACTGGTCTGACAGGCTGAGATCCGCACCAAAAAACTGGGCGAGAAACAGCACGGTCACCCCTTCGAACATGGCCGAGCCATTCTGGTTCGCCGTTGCCCCGATCGTCAGCACAAAGCGCGCGATCTTGGGCGGGAGCTTCAGTTCGCTGTCAGCCACCCGCAGGGCGGTGGGCAATGTCGCATTGGAACTGGCGGTGGAGAACGCCATCAGCATGGCGGAGCGGATTTCGCGAAAGAAGCGGATCGGGCTTTTCTTCGCCAGAAACTGCAACAGCAGTGAAAACACGCCGAACATCTGCAGCGCCAGCGCCAGCAACACGACACCGACATAGGCCGCCAGTTTGAACAGCAGATCCCAGCCGAACTGCGCCGCCAGGTTGAACATGAAACAGAAGATCGCAATCGGTGCGAGTTGGATGACAATCGCAATAAGGCGCATCGATACTTCGAACACGCCTTCAATCGCGTCTTTCAGAGTCTGTGTGCGCCGGGTCTGCACCAGCAGCAGGCCAATGCCGAAAAACAGGGCAAAGAACATCACGGCGAGAATATCGTTGTTCGACATCGCTGAAATGACATTCGACGGCACCAGACTGACCAGGGCATCCATGCCCATCGGCGCCTTGCCTGCGGAACTTTCGATGATCCCCGAAGCGCTCTGCTGCCCCTGTGCCAGCAATTCACGCGCGGCTGCGGGATCGACACCCTTTCCGGGCTGGATCAGGTTCACCAGCACGAGGCTGAGCAGCACCGCGATCCCGGATACGATCACGGTATAGACCAGCGTGATGATCCCGACTTTCTTCAAAGCCCGGATCTCACCCATTTCGGCAATGCCGATCACCAAAGCCGAAAACAACAGTGGCAGCACCAGCATAAACAGCAGGCGCAGGAAAATCTGCCCAATGGGGCCGGTGACATAGGTAACCACCGTATCGACCCACGGTGCACCGGGCATCAGGCTATAGACACCCAGCCCCAGTATCAGCCCGGCCAGAAAGCCGATCAGCAGGCGCCATTGCAGAGCGCCATGGTTGGTCGGGGCATCCGTGGCGACTGCATCGACAGTGTCTGTCATCGTTGTCCCCTCCCGGACCCTTATCGTCTTTTCAGCAGCAAAGCGGGCCGAACGGTCATCTGCTGAGGCCTGCTTCCGCCACGCGCCGGTATATCCGCGCCAAAGTGTCGAGATCGGCAAGAACCACCGCCTCGTCACGCTTGTGCATGGTGGCGTTGTTCAGCCCGAATTCGATAACCGGGCAAAAATCCTTGAGGAACCGCGCATCGGAGGTGCCTCCGGTGGTCGACGCTTCGGGTTCCAGCCCGGTTTCCGCCTTCACCGCATCGCTGACGATGGCGGAAAAAGCACCCGGTTCGGTGATGAAGGATTCGCCCGAAATCACGCAGCGGGCAGCTCCCCCATGCCGCGCTGCGGTTTCCGCGATACGGGCAGACAGACTTGCCCCGCTGTGCAGGTTGTTGAAGCGGATCGAAATGCGCGCCTTGGCCAGCGCCGGGATCAGGTTGGTGGTGGGATTGCCCACGTCCAGATCGGTGATTTCCAGATTGGAAGGCTGGAACCAGTCGGTTCCCGCATCCAGTTGCCACGCATCGAGTTCGGCCAGCATGGCAACCAGCCGGGGCACCGGATTATCGGCCAGATGCGGATAGGCGACATGCCCCTGCACGCCTGCCACTTCCAGCCAGGCATTGACCGACCCGCGCCGCCCGATCTTCATCATATCGCCCAGCCGGTTAACGCTGGTGGGTTCCCCCACGAGGCACAGATCGGGAATAGCATCGAGTGCGCGCATGCGATCCATCAGCGCGAGCGTGCCGAAACGCGCCGGGCCTTCCTCGTCCCCCGTGATCACGAAGCTGATCGTGCCGGCCTCGCGCGGGATATCCCGCACAGCGGCGACCATCGCCGCGATCGCGCCTTTCATATCCACCGCCCCGCGCCCGTAAAGCAGCTCACCCCGGCGCTCCGGCACAAAGGGTGCGCTGGACCAGCCTTCACCCGGCGGAACCACATCCACATGCCCGGCAAAGGCGAAATGACGGCTGCCTTCCGGCCCCCGGCGGATCGCAAACAGGTTTTCCACCGGGCCATCGGGGGCGCCCCCCGAAATGCGCCGATCCACATCGAAGCCCAGCGGCGCCAGCATGTCTTCCAGACAAGCGAACACGGCGCCTGTGGCGGGTGTCACGCTGGGGCAGGCAATCAGCGCCTCGGCGAGTTCTGCGGGGGTCTTGTCGCTCATATCAGGTTCCCCGCATATGGGCTAAGCCGGGCGGGCACAAGCGGGGCCTTCACCGCGCCATCAGGCGAGCGTCTGCGGATCCTCATACTGGGCGATCACCCATTCCTCCTCTTCCGAGGCGGCGATCCATTGCTGCATCCAGTCATGTTCCCACATCGCCTGCATATAGGCCTGCGCGAACCCGGGCACGGGCACCTGATAGGTAAGAAACCGGCTTACCAGCGGCGCATAGAAGATATCGGCGGCACCAAAGGTTCCGAACAGGAACGGGCCACCCTGCCCATAGCGGGCCCGCGCCTCTGCCCAGAGACCGAGGATACGCACGATATCGCCCTGCACCTCCTCATTGAGTTGCACCCCATGGAACTGTTTGCGCACGTTCATCGGCAAGCCCCGACGCAGCGCCAGATAGGAACTGTGCATTTCCGCAACCATGGAGCGCGCCATGCCGCGCGCGGCATCATCTTTCGGCCAGAACCGTTCACGTCCCACGCGATCGGCCAGATGTTCGAGAATGGCGAGACTGTCCCAGATGACCACGTCGCCATCCCACAGGATCGGCACCTTGCCCGAAGACGGCTGCACATCGCCAAGCTCGCGCTTGGTCTGTTCCCAGTCTTCACCAAGGACATTCACCTTGATTTCCTCGAAGGCGAGTCCGGACTGCTTGCACGCCAGCCAGCCCCGCAGGCTCCAGCTGGAATAGTTCTTGTTGCCGATGATCAGTTTCATGCCGGATCAAGACCTAACGGCTGGCAGGCACCCTGTCGAGAAAGGAAGCCCGATGCGCACGATCTGCCTCCCCTCCTCCTGCGAAGAAGGGCCCTGCCTGCGGCAGAGCCCTTCGTTGATGGGTGGTAAGAGGGGCTGTCAGATATTGTCGCCCAGCTTGCCCTCGATCTTGCCCTTCACTTGTTGCGCCTTGCCTTTCAGTTCCTGCTTCATGCCCGATGCCCGGGTTTCCGGATCGGAACTGTGCTGCTTGGCCTTGCCAATCGCTTCGTTGACGCCGCCCTTAACCGTATCGGTGAGCTTACCCATTTGAATATCCTTTGGTTTTCAATAACCGGGCCGTCCAGAAGGGTTAACGCACAGCGCATGCTATCGATCCGCAATCGATGCAAAATTCACCGTACCTGCCGGCCGCCTCATCACGGGCGCGCGGGAACCGTTCAGATTTCCGCGTCGGCCAGAACGGCCGCACGCAGTTCCTCGATCCCCATTTTCTTTTCGGAAGAGGTGACGTGGATAACCGGGAAGGCTGCGGGATGTTTCTTCGCCTCTACCCCCGTCGCAGCGATCACGGCATCCAGTTCGCTGGCCTTGATCTTGTCCGCTTTGGTCAGGACAATGCGATACCCGACGGCCGCCTCGTCCAGCATGCGCATCATTTCGCGATCGACCTCTTTCACCCCATGACGAGAATCGACCAGCAACAGCGTGCGCTTCAGCGGCACCCGCCCGCGCAGGAAATCGCGCACCAGCTTGCGCCAGTTTTCGACCACCTTCGGCGGCGCCTTGGCAAAGCCGTAACCCGGCATGTCAACCAGCCGGAAAGCCGTTGGCTCGCCCACTTCGAAGAAGTTGAGTTCTTGCGTCCGCCCCGGCGTGACCGAGGTCCGGGCAATCGCCTTGCGCCCGGTCAGCGCATTGAGCAGCGAACTCTTGCCGACGTTGGATCGCCCGCAAAATGCGATCTCCGGACAATCCGGATCGGGCAGGAATTTCAGCGCGGGGGCCGATTTCAAAAACTCGACCCGCCCTGAAAACAGGCGCCCTGCCCGTTCCGCCAATTCCTGTTGTTCTTCGTCCATCGCCTGTGCGGACCGGGGCATCGCGCCCTAGCGGCCCGCCTCCTTCTTCTTTTCCGCAGCCTTGCGCGCCATGTCAGCCCTGTCCTTGGCCGCCTGCTCCTTCAACTGGGGGTGGCGGCTGTAGAGATAGGTTTGCTGCGCGATCGTCAGCAGGTTGGACGTGATCCAGTAAATCAGCAAACCGGCTGCAAACGGCGCCATGACGAACATCAGCACCCATGGCATGATCGCAAACATCTGCTGCTGAATCGGGTCCAGCGCGGCCGGGTTCAGACGGAACTGCAGCCACATGGTGACACCCAGCAGCAAAGCCAGCGGACCAATCGCCAGGAAGCTCGGCACATCAAACGGCAGGGCGCCAAACAGATTGAGGATGTGCAGCGGATCGGGTGCCGACAAATCCTTGATCCACAATGCAAATGGCTGATGGCGCATTTCGATCGTCAGGATCAGCACCTTGTACAGTGCGAAGAAGATCGGAATCTGGATCAGGATCGGCAAACAACCGGCAAGCGGATTGACGCCTTCCTGCTTGTACAGCGCCATGATTTCCTGCTGCTGCTTGGGCTTGTCGTCCTTGTAGCGTTCCTGCAGCGCCTTGAGCTTGGGCTGGATCGCCCGCATCGCCGCCATGCTGGCAAACTGCTTCTGGGCAATCGGGAACATGATCCCGCGAATGATCACAGTGAGCAGGATGATCGCCACGCCGAAGTTGCCAACCAGCCCGAACAGCTTGTCGAGCAGCAGGAAGATCGGTCGTTCGAACCAGCGGAACCAGCCCCAGTCGATCGCCAGGCCGAAATTGGTGATCCCCTGCGCTTCATAGGTATCGAGAACCGCACTCTCCTTGGCCCCGGCGAACAGGCGCGTGGTGCGCGTGATCTGCTTGCCGGCGGGCACCGTGTCGGGCTGATAGATCAGGTCCGCACGGTAGAGGCCGTTGCCCAGTGACCGGAAATCGCTGCCGGGCTTGGCCTTCGCATCGGGCACAAGTGCGGACAGCCAATAGATATCGGTGAAGCCGATCCAGTCGGCACGGCCGCCGGGCGAAACCGTTCCTGCTTCGCGAACGTCCTTGTAATTGTTTCCGAAATTCACATTACCGTCAAAAGCGCCAATCGGGCCGGAATGCACGTTCCAGGTATCCGTGCTGGCGGTGCGATCGGTGCGGTTGATCAGTGCGAAAGGTTTCGCCACGATCGAACCGGTCCCGGTGTTCGCCACGGTCTGCGTCGCGGTGATGAGGTAATCGTTATCGATTTCGAAGCGGATCGAGAAAGCCTGGCCCTGCCCATTGACCCAGCGCAGTGTGACCGGCGTTTTCGGGGTCAACTTTGCACCATCGGCCTGCCACAGGGTATTGGCGTCAGGCATCTGCCCGGCCACGTCACCCTTGACCCAGCCGAATTGCGCGAAATGCTGTGCCGGGGTGCGAAGCGGCGAAAACAGGCGGACCGGACCGCTATCCTTTTCCACCGACTGGCGGAAATCGTTAAGCGTAAGATCGTCGATCAGCGCGCCATAGAGGTTGATCGACCCCGTCAGGCTCGGCGCCTCGATCGGCACACGGGCAGGCGATTTGAGATCGGCCGCCAGTTCGCGCTGTTCGGCCGCGATATCATCGGGATTTTGCAGGCCACCTTCGCGCGTGCGTTTGCCCGGCGCAGGTTCGCCGGCAGCCGGTGCGGCGGCGGTCTTGGCGGCAACAGGCTTGTCAGGCTGGGGATAGAACCAGCCCATCGCATATTCCCACCCCAGCAGCAGCGCCATGGACAGCACCACGGCCAGTACGATGTTACGCTGGTTGCTCACGTATTATCCCTGTTTCCGAATTCAGAACGCCCGACGGGCCCGTTTTCCCTGGCTCAGGGCACCGGATCGTATCCGTGCCCACCCCAAGGGTGGCAGCGCAATAGACGCTTAAGTGCAAGCCATCCACCCTTGATTGCACCATACTTTCCAAGCGCCTGTATCGCGTATTCGCTGCACGATGGGGCATAGCGGCAAGTGGGCGGCAAAATGCGCGATGGACCCAATTGCCATGCGCGCGCGATCAGGATGAGGAGGTACTTCATGGCCTGCGCGAAACCTTCCCGCCCGCACCGCGCCCCGTACCGCGTCCTGCCCCTCTGGGGCGGCGCGGAGGATCGCCTTTCCCTGCGGTCGCGCGCGCCAGGGCCACGGTCAGTTCTTCGCGCAAAAGGCTGAAATCGCGCTCGATCCCGCCCTCGCGGCCAATCATCACATGATCGTGATCGGGAAGCCCTTCCGTCGGCAATTTTTCGCGCAGCAGCGCACGGAACCGGCGTTTCATGCGGTTGCGCACCACCGCATTGCCGATCCGCTTGGTCACAGTGATGCCGAAGCGTTTGCCCTGCCCGCCATTGGGCAGCGCCAGCAGCACGAAACCCGCCCGCGCGATCCGCAAGCCTTTATTGGCTGCAAGAAAATCCGCCCGGCGCGTGAGAATGGTCAGAGGCCGCTGCATGCGGATATCCATAGCGGAAACCGGGTTAAGAGCGAAATCCGCGCGCGATTCGTGGGTCTGTGCCCCAAACGCCACCAGCCCGTTTCTCCGTCCGGCCCCAGGGCATGCCTGAGGATACCGGACGGAGAAACGGGCTGGAACCTGCGCGGATCGGGTAACACCCCGATCCGGTCAGAACCGAATCAGGCGCTCAGCTTGCTGCGGCCGCGAGCACGACGTGCGCGCAGAACCTTGCGGCCACCAACGGTCGCCTTGCGTGCGCGGAAACCGTGACGGCGCGCGCGCACGAGATTGCTGGGCTGGAAAGTGCGCTTCATTGTGAAACCCTCGATAATTCAAAATGGCACCGCAAGCGGTACGAACAAAAGGGCCGCCCGCAAAGAGGCGACCTTGATTACGGATCGGGCGGTTAGTTGAGCCCGGCGTTCAAGTCAAGATAGGCCAGCACCGGAACAGCCTGTACCGGCCCGGCAGGCGGTGCGGCAGGCTGGTCGTTCTGCCCCAGCCAGCGGCGCATTTCCGCAGCACCCAACCAGCGTGCGCCGCCAAAGGGCACGGAATTGGTCATGGCATAGAACGCACGGGCAGTATCCGCATCCATACCCATTTCCTGATAATAATTCAGATACTTACGATTCTCTGGCGCATTGGCGGAATAGTCGCTTGCCTCCAGCCCGTCCTCATCGGCCCAGGCATGGACGGCAAATTCGCCGCCTTCGTCCACCTGCCGGTCCACCCCGGCAAGAAACAGTTCGACCCCGCCCGACCGTGCGGACCCGCCCCGCGGCACATGGGTGGAAAGCCCGGCCGCGCGAATCATCCGGCCGAGACGGAGATTCGCCATATCGTCATACGTGCCGGGGCAGTCGACGAGTTCGAGCATGGCAAGTTCAGGATAGGCCCGCAGCATGGCGGCAAAGTGCGCGGGCGAATGTTCGTCCGTCACATCCACCAGGGCCGCCGTCTTCGCGTCCACCACCCGGAAAGGGCCGAAACGCGCGAGCCCTGCAGGAACCGGCGCAGGCGGCGCGTGAACGAAACGCTCGGCACTTCCGCCATAGGCCTGAGAATCGCCCACCCGGGCCTGCACCGCAAACGGCACCGCCAGCAGAGCGCAGAGGAAGGCAAGGCACGTTGCAATACGACGCATGCCTGCTGCCTGCGCCCATTGCCCCTGCATCTTTGCAAACGATCTTGGTTGCCCGCAGATTCACCATGTTTCGCGGCCTTTTCCGGGGCTTCCCGCAACCCTCTCGACAGGCCGCAATGGCGCGTTATCGTGGCGCCGCAAGGGGACTTGGGGGACAGTTCGCAGTGGTGGCTCTTGTATCGAGTGTGGCCTATCTCGGCCTCGAAGCGCGCGCGATCGAAGTGCAGTGCCAGATTGCACCGGGCATGCCGCGATTCGCGATTGTCGGCCTGCCTGACAAAGCCGTGGGCGAGAGCCGCGAACGCGTGCAGGCCGCCCTGGCCGCCATGGGGCTGTCGCTCCCGCCCAAACGCATCACGATCAACCTTTCCCCGGCCGACCTGCCCAAGGAAGGTTCGCATTACGATCTGCCGATCGCGCTGGCGCTGCTGGCGGCCATGGGCGTGACCGATGCCGAACAACTGGTGGACTGGATCGCCGTGGGCGAACTGGCGCTGGATGGGCGAATCGTCGCCAGTCCAGGGGTACTGTTGGCCGCGCTGCATGCCAGTGAACGGCAACAGGGGCTGATCTGCCCCGCAACGCAAGGGGCTGAAGCGCGCTGGGCCAGTGGCATACCCATCTGCGCCGCGCCGGATCTGGTGAGCCTGCTCAACCACCTGAAAGGGACACAGCGCCTGCCCGAACCGCAACCGGGCGAAATCACGCCCACGGCCAGTGGCCCCGATCTCCGACAGGTCAAAGGGCAGGAAAGCGCCAAACGCGCGCTGGAAATCGCGGCAGCGGGCGGGCATAATCTGCTAACTTCCGGGACCGCAAGACCCTTGAACGCTCAGGAGTGACTAAACCTGTCCTGAGAGGCGCGGTCCAGAACAGCCCGCCTCAAACTCCTGCCGCCCCATCCATGTGAATATTTCCGTTATACCTCATGCGATTAAAACTCGATAAGCTGTTCCCGTAGGGTGCACACATGTGATGCCACTTATCCACTGCTGCGCCCCTAGAATCGGTGATCGCAGAACCGTATACAAGGCCAATGAACGGTATATATTTGACGCGAGGGTGCTCAATACACATCCCCTCATTCACCATCGACTTAACGACCGGTGATTCCAGCGATGTGACGTTGAACGTTGGCTTCGACGTTTACCCACTCTGGTTGCGTACCGCGATAACGCAAGCGCGAGCCGCAGAGCAGGCGGCGGCTGATCTAGGACAGCACTGGACCGGCGATGGCAACGAGCGCGAGGGAGACTTACTGGAACTTGAAATGATTGCCGCCATGAATGGGATTGTAGCATCCGCAGCAGCAATAGACGCCTTTTACGGTTCCGTTCGAGATAGATGCAAGGTTGTAGCGCCCCCTTCATCGACATCTACAAAACGAAAACGTGGGCGTGAGAGGATCATAACCGCCACCTTTCAGCAACGATTTGCGCTGAAAAATGAAACTGTCGCGAGTATCAGACAGCCGATAAAAGACATCTTTAGGTTTCGACATACAGCGCTCCATGCCCACGGTAGGCCGGAAGAACCTGTTTTACACCCAAGGCTACTTGCGGGTATGTCGAGGAAACACGTCATTTTTCGTTCGGAAAACGCCACAAAATCCGCGACCTTCGCCCTGAATCTAATTGGTTTACTCGCTACCCGCCCCCATCCGAGGTATCCGGGCTTAAAAGAACATTGTAGCTTTGCGCGCGAATGGCTCCAGCCATTGATTGATGACTGGGAAACCGATCACACTCCAATAAACCTTCCGCGACCTCTCAGTGAACAGGCGCGACGATCAAAAATGCAGGACTCCATTGCCCTCGCCGGAAGCCCTACGCCTCCTTCTTCAAACGTCAGACCGTCGAGCGGGCCACCGCCAGCCGCTTAGCGAGCGCCGTTGGAGCCTCGCCAGCCGCCATTGCAGCCTTATGGTCTCAGGATCGATTGTGGCAGGACGGCCTCTGTAAACGCCCTAGGCCTCCGCCGCCTCTATCCCGTCGCGCAGCCGCTCTGCCCTGATGTTAGCCACGAACTCTGCCACAGCTGCGAGAACCCCCATGGTGAGCTTGTCTACGGAGATCAATGGCCGAAGGGCTAATCAATCGACGTTAAGAAGCCTGCGACATAGCCAACCGCAGGCCCAGTTCCTGTTTTCAACACTATACGCGCAGCACCGATCAGCCAATCACTTGTCTCGAATGCCTCCTTCACCACCCCGGCGTAGGCGAATATCTTCTGCAGTGTAGATGCGGTTTTCCTGAGAAGCGCTGACGCATCTGGATTTGCGGCCTCATCAAGACCTCGCTCAAGTGTTACGTATGCTAAAATGACATCGCGAAGGCTTTCAATCGAATAGCCCCAACCAAACCAGTGCAGTTTGTTCAAGCGAAAGAGGAAGTTTTCCAGTCCCTCAATTAAGCTCTCCCGAATGAAATCTCGCTCATTGAGCTGATGTTCTTTCAACCACTCGAGTAACTGGTCGACCAGCTGAATTAGTTCCAACGCCTCTTCGCCCGTAAGTTTCGGGTACCTATACTCGGCAGGCATCGCCATCGAAAGCATTCGTATGGGACTACTGTGTTCCGGACCGACGAACTTTTGCCCAGTACCGATCCATGGACGCGTGAAACTGTTCAGGTGAAATGCCTGATTGATTTGGAAGAGGTGATCTTGCGCACCCCTGATGACAACCGGGTTACCGTTTAGGTTGTCCAGAATGGAACTAAGCGCGACGATACGCTGCCCGATGCTGCTTACGATCTGAAAGAACTCAGAAGACCAAGGATCAACCTCGAAGGCTTCAGCAAGGAAGGCATCACCCTGCATCCTAACCTCAACGTTTAAACGGTCGCATAGTTCAGCAAGTTCAAGTGCTGGATCGGTTATCTCGGCCATTCTTTCCCCCTTAATCGCCATGCGTAGGAGAGGATACCTCGCGCTGTCTAGAGGGCAGAGGAAAGCGGGACAAAAGGTGGTCGCGCGCAACCGCAGCCACCTTAACGCCCCTGTGCATGGGAGGATTGCATCCCTTACCGATGGAAGGCATGCAGAGTTCGAGCGATCAGGGGAAGTAAGTAATGAGCATTCGCAGCAAGATAGCACATGTTGGGGCATGGATGGCAGGCATCGGCGCAGTTGCCGGGTATCTGGTCAGCTGGCTTCTACTACCTGCTGCGGGATGTGTTGAAAGTGCCTATATCCTATCCTGTGAATCAGCGGCGGACCGGCTGCTACACATCCTCGGAAACTTCACCAGCGTGCTAACCGCCTTCGTGTGCGCCTTGCCGGGACTGGTGATCTACGTCGTGGCATCCTCTGGCCAGACGACCCCACCAGAACAATGATCAGCAGAGCGTCGAGAGAGCTTGAGTAGCTCTGACGAAAAAAGCTGGGCAGCTGGCCCCCAAAGAGAACCTACGCCGCAGCGCAGTACCGCTTAACGGTCGCAAGCGAGAGGCCAAACTGTTTGGCCGTCTGAGTAATGCTGGCCCCATTGACCTTCCTCCAGTCCCTCACGGCAACCGCGTCAGCCGCAAACGGCCTGCCTAGGCTTTCCTTGCCCTTATGGGTCTTGCCGGTGGTCTTCAGGGACGCCCGCGCGGCCTGACGCCCTGCTTCGGTGCGCTCAGCGATCCTGCGGCGCTCCATCTCGGCCACCTGTGCCAGCACGGCTAGGATCAGTTCCCCCACTCCACGCGCCATAGGCCCGAGGCCATGGACGTGGACCGTCACCCCCGCATCGATCAAACGACGGACGGTTGCCTGCACATCCAGCGCATCGCGCCCGAGGCGGTCTACAGCGTAGACGTGAACGGTATCGCCGCTGCGGACTGCCTTTTCCATGGCAGCAAAGCCGGGACGCTCAGCAGCCATAACGCCGCCGCTCACACCCTCGTCTGTAAACTCCTGATCGAAAGAGCCTCCCATCGCGGCGCGCTGGGCTTCGATAGATTGGTCTGCGGTGGATACGCGGAAATAGGCGATACGGTGCGTCATGTTACGGCTCACAAGTTAGGGGTGCTGTTTGCCTAGCTCATATCCATAGCTCTTAACCTTCGTCAACATATGTTATGAGCCCAGCCTGTAACTTACACCTTTTGAGCTATAACCGGCCTCACGTTACGGCCACGCCGCGCAGACCAGCTCCCTTTGGCAGACAATCTACCAAACAGAACTATATGAATATATTCACTTTTATTCCATAAACAGGATTCTCAACGGGCCATTCCTGTGCCATCTGCGCACCTCACCAACAGGAGGACATATGCACATAGACGTACCCGCAGACCTTGCAGCAATCCCCGCGCGCCTCTCGGCGCTCCTTCAGGGCCTGCCGGACCCCGAGACGGACGCCCTGCTCGCTGAGATCATAGAAGGCACCGGCCTATTCGACGATCTCGACGACGAGGCCAGACGCACCGCGCTGCACTATCATCGCGTTGTTATGCTGGCTGACGATCTTGGGGACTATGCAGCGGCACTCGTAGACGAGGCCGATGGTAGTGCAGCTAAGCGAGAACGCCTCAGCGCCATGCCAGCCGACGAGCTACTTGCTCAGATGAGAGTCGAAAGCGCAGCGTTCCGCAAACGCCTCGCAGCCCCCGCCCTGTAAAACGGGCACCCCAAGGCCACTGAGGGTACCCGCCGGAACATGGCTGGCAGTGCCCCGGTGGCCTTGGGATAGGTCAGAGACGCCCCCGCCCCGAGGGGGGAACCGCGCATCTGTCGGATACGCTATGCCCCTTCGGATTTTTTCGCAGTTTCGATGCCAGCCACATACATCATCGTTGCAAGCCCTATCAAGGCGTGCCAGCTACACGCTTGCCCACCGTTTTTATGAGTGGCTAAGGGAGATGATCGCAGTGGGCCGTGGTTCATATTTAGGTGGCTCAACGATAATCGGCCCTTGGTCAGGCTGGATGTCCACACGCCAACCGCATAGCAACCCCAAAAAGAAAACCGCATCACGTAAAGGCCCGACTGAACCGCCGAAACCGTCAGCGAAACGCATGCGAAAAGCCGAACTAGCCGAACAACGGGCAAAGAAAATGGCCAAGCAAGCCGCGCTTCGCAAGATTAAGCCTCCCCGCAGGTCTCCTGATGAGATCGCCCAGCGACTTGGGCAGCGCATGCTAAATGTCGAAGTTGCAATACGAAGAGCGGACGGCACATTACGCATAACCAAGCGCAAGGGACGGACTATCCACGCGCGAACAAAAGCAGACTGAGGCTCGCTTCTCGCTGTCAGCCCTCTAGGCTGCCTGCTATCCCCCGTTATCCTCCCGCATCACTCCCGGCATCACTTCCGTGCAGGTCTTGCGGTGCCGTTCCGCATAGGAGGCAGACCCCGGCGCATTGGGATCAAGGATGGCAAGCGGCCCCACGTCAGGCGCACCGCCTCGTTTGATAAGCCTGCTACGCTCCTGCGCCACATCACGCACTAGCGCCGCCTCCATGGCCCTGCGGGATACCTGGGGTATGCCTTCAAGGCGCTGCAGGATCGCTGGGCGCATATCGGGCGGGAGGTCTGCCACGGTCGGCCCTGCCCGCCACTGTTCATCGTTCATAGCGCTTCCCGTCATTGGTATGCCGCAGGCCACAGCACGGCGGGCGCGCCTGCAACGAGAAGGGCCATTTTCAGACCGGAGAACGCGATGACCACCGCGCCTAGGGCAAGACACCCCAGACAGCCCCGAAGGCCCTGTACGGCTGGATAAGCGGGCGAGACGCTGCCTCTATCAGACATCGATACGCTCCCTCACTGTGGCAACCGCAGCGCGGCAGATCAGACCATCCACGATACAGGATCGCGGCACAGGCCGGACGGCATGCAATGCGCAGTTGCTGCTGACGCAGGCGGCGACCTGCTCGCGCCAGCTGCCACGGCTCAGAGGATCGACAATGCATTCGCGGCAGCGTTCGTTGATGGCGGCGCGCAGCGATGTGCGCTGAGAAGTAGACATGATTGGGGTTTCCTACTGGCACGCGAAAGGCCCCATCGGAGACCGACAGGGTTCAAGCGTGCGCATTCGGTTGGAGATGGTGGCCGGTCTTCCATGCTCCCTCTTCAGGGGCACGTTCATGACAGGCCCGAAGCGGGTGGAAGGAGAGAGCCAGAAAGGCAGGCTGTAGGGACTGGTAAGAGGAGACATCCTCACCCATCCCAATGCACACCAACGAACGAGCCTTCAGCCCCCTTGGTGCACTGAAGGAATCCTTAGGTTATCCTTAAGGTAAACCTACAATATCTGACCGGGGGGCGGGGTTCTCTTCCTCCAAGGGTGAGGGGTAATCGATACTGGAAGTTTGGGCGGGGCTGTTACTCGATTTCCTCCCGGCGGTCACACATTGCAACCGCCGTTTCGGCCTCCCTTATGCCCGCCCGCTCGCGGTTGCCTCAGCGAGAAACCGGCAGCCCGCACCATTGAGCAACACATCTTCATCGGCAACCGACATCCGTGAAAGGAGTTCAATGACAAAACCGACCTGTTCAGGCGTCATATCCTGAATGCGCACAGTCAGCGTCGGTTCTGCGGCGGTCGGCGCACGCGGAGCCGTAAATCCGTTATCAATGCGGGCAGCACGGCGGGCGTTGTGGTTCGTGATCATGCGGTCATTCCATTCGATTAAATTGAGTTGGCAAAATGGCTGGCAGAAAAATGTTTCTATAAACCAATGGTGAGGGGCAATCGCCCGCCCCTAAACGCCGCCCACAAGGCCGCACAGCAGTGATCGCAAGCGAACGCCGGAAGGCACTGCATTTCGAATAATCGCCCTCAAACGACCCTGAATGCGCCCTCTCGCGATTGTTCAACTTATCGAACTATTCCGAGGGATTGCTTCAGGCGTGCCGTTGACCACGTGATCCGCAGCCATCTGGACAGCCGCTTGCTCCATCTTGATGAAGTACCGGCGGGTCATGCGGCCAATGTCGGTGCGCTCGACCATCGCCAGTTCCTTGGCCATGTCGATTGTGAGGTGGTAGGCCCGCTGCCGCCGACCGCGTCCTTCTTTTTCGATCAGTTTTGATTGAAAATCGACGCCGCTTTCAAAACCATATTCCACGATGCGGCGATTGATCCATACATTGAAAGCTGCGCCAACACGCAGCCAGCCATGCAGGCCCCGCGCGTCAATCATCGGTGCCCCTTCGTGGTCCACAGGGGCCAGAGCGGTGGCGGATCGCATTGCCGCCCTGATAAAAGGGAGGCCCCGGACGCCTTCACAGACGCCCGAGGCTTTGGCGCTAGAGACTGCGTGGCAACGACCAGTTTGACGACTATCACTGCCCACCTCGCCACTATTCCACCCAAGCGTAGGTTATTGGGGTCTCGCCTCCTTGCCGCCATTGGAAGCGGAGCTGTCCGGTTAGGTAATCGATGGTCACGCCCGAGAAGAGCGTACGGAGGCAGGCGTTCACCTTTGCAACATTACCGGGCTCCCCCTCTTCAGGTTCGAGCAGATCAGCAAGTGCCCCTACGCGAGACGCTACAAGGCCATGATCCGCTAGCGCCTGCCGATGCTCTAACGCATCCATGTCCGCACGATAGGAAGCCAACGTCGCATTCAGCGCGCGCAGGCGAACTGACAGGGCACTAGAAGGTGACCGTTCGAATCTGGCAGTCAGATCAGCCAACTCCCGCTCCGCCGCATCGATAGTGCCACACAAGTCCGCATGATCGCGGTCCAGTTCGGTACCGGCATTACCTGCTGGAACCTCAGCGACCAGCCGCTGCCATCCCCGCTCAAAGGCATCGTGCAAATCGGGCAGCGTTATCGAACGATACGAATGAGACGCCGCCCCTGCCTTTGCCTTAGTGCAAACCAGCTTCGGCTTCCCGCACTTCGGCCCGCTCCCCTTGTAAACACGGGTCATTGCAGCGCCGCACTCGGGACACCGTGCCAGCCCTGCAAAGATATTTGACAGTGGGGCATTTGCCCCCCGCCCCCGGACCGCACGCGCAATGCCATCCTTCAAGGCCCGAACAGTCGTCCAATCAGCCTGCGAGATGACCGCAGGGAACACATTAGGGATAGGCGGTTCAAGAACGCGCTCTGCCTTCCCGTCCGTGTGATGCATTTGCCCCGGCACTAACGTGCCAATCACGGCAGGATTGCGCAAAATCTTCGACACGGTAGACCTGTGCCACATCTTGCCCCGCCCCATTACCGGCACGCCTTCGGCGTTAAAGCACCGCGCTATCTTGTGTTCCCCCATGCCGTCGATGGTCATGCGATAGATGCGGCGGACCGCTTCACCGTGCGAAAGCCGTTCCTGCCAGCCTTCGGTCGTCCAATGGAGCCATCCGGGGCACCTACCGGTTAACTTGGCATCAAGGCCAGCGCGAACCCGACGCCGCTTCTCCTTCCACACTTCACCGATCCTCTGCCCCTTCATCTTGCTTTCCTCATGGGCACGCCATGAGACCATAAGTGCGATCAGGAGCGCTGTCGGGTCACCGTCCAGCCTATCGGCGTCATACTCCTGTCCGTCGCTTAGCGTTGCAATGACCACGCCAGCGTCAACGATGTCGTCAAGCAACCTTGAAACCCGCCGGGGCGTCATGCGGCTGATGCGATCAAGGCTTTCGACGAGCAGGTAAGAACCCGGCGCGATCAGTCCGTCCCGGCAAGCGCGTAGGAAGCCCCCGAGCCCTTTATCCTCTCCGATATTCGTCCCCCGATATGCCGAGACGCCAAGGTCCGACAGGCTCAGCCTTTCATCCAACGCGAGCAGGGAAAGGCCTTGAGCCGCCCGCTCAGCGTTCTTCCGCTCCATCCAGCGGCGCGCGCCGTCCGCCTGCCGCCTTTGGCTGTCGCCTTCCGCCTGTTCGGGCGTCGAAAAGCGGGTGTAGCTGTATACGCGCGGTGCCTCTTCGAGCGCGCAGATCGGTGCGGTTGCCATCAAGTTCTCCTGTGTTGCGATGTTTCCCAAATCAATGGTGAGGGACAAATCGGGTCCACAGGCTCCGTAGGTTCTGCTGGTCGGCCCGCCCGGTGCAGGAAAGAGCCTGATGGCAGCCTGCCTGCCCGGCATCCTTCCGGCACTGACCCCTGCCGAAGCGCTGGAAGTTTCGATGGTCGCCTCGGTCGCTGGCACGCTGGAAGAGGGACGGATCAACCGTACGCGCCCGTTTCGCGCCCCGCACCATTCGGCATCGATGGCCGCACTGACCGGAGGCGGGTTACGCGTCCGCCCGGGTGAGGTGTCGATGGCGCATCTCGGGGTGCTGTTCCTCGATGAACTGCCTGAATTCCAGCGCGCGGTGCTCGATTCGCTGCGGCAACCGCTCGAATCGGGCAAGATCGATGTGGCCCGGGCCAATGCCCATGTCACCTATCCCGCGCGAGTTCAGCTGATCGCAGCCATGAATCCCTGCCGCTGCGGCCATCTGGGCGACCCGGCACTGGCCTGTAGCCGCGCGCCCCGTTGCGCGGCGGATTACCAATCGCGGGTATCCGGGCCGCTGCTCGACCGGATCGACCTGCATGTCGATGTCGATCCGGTGCGTGCGGTGGATCTTGCCCTGCCCCCGCCCGCCGAAGGATCTGCCGAAGTGGCGGAACGCGTGGCAGCCGCCCGCGCAATCCAGACCGCACGGCTCGTCGACACATCTCTGCGCACGAATGCCGAACTCGATGGGCCTGCGCTGGATGCCTACGCCACCCCGGATGAGGCTGGGCAAAAGCTGCTGATGCAGGCGGCGGAAACGATGCACCTGTCCGCGCGCGGTTATACCCGCATGTTGCGCGTGGCGCGCACGATCGCCGATCTCGCCGGGGCCGGACAGATCGGGCGCATCCATGTGGCAGAAGCGTTGAGTTATCGCCGTCAGCCCCCACGCGCCTGAACGCAGGAGGCAGCGCCCCGGGGCATGTCAGGCCAGCAGGCCCCGCGCGCGAAGGTCCTGTTCCAAGGCCTCCGCCCCCTGGAAATGGTGGACATGCCATCCCAGCGCACGGGCAGCCTCGATATTTGGCCGACTGTCATCGACAAACAGCATCGCACTTGCTGGCAGACCAAAGCGCCGCTCCGCCAAGCGGTAAATCGCCGGATCGGGCTTCGCCAGTTTTTCCACCCCGGACACCACGATATCGCGAAAGTGATCGAACAACGGTTCGCGCGCGCGAAATTCCGCCCAGAACGATTCTGCAAAATTGGTGATTGCGAACAGGGGGACATCGGCCGCCGCCAGCCGTTCCACCAGTGCCGGTGTGCCGGGCACGGGGCCGGGTATCGATTCCCCGAAACGGGTGGCATAGGCATGGATCGCGGCGGCATGTTCGGGGAATTCCCGCATGCGCCGATCCACCATGTCCGCCAGATCGCAACCGGCATCATGCTGCGCATGCCAGGCTTCGCTGACGACATGGGCAAAGACCCACTCGGCCTCGCCCGGCTCGTCATAGAGTTTGCGGAGCAGCAGGCGCAGATCCCATTCGATCAGCACCCGCCCCACATCGAAAACGACAGCCTGGATTTGCCCCTGTCCGGTCACACGATTTCCAGAATAATCAGGCCTGATACCATGCCAGAAACCGCGCTTTCTTCAATTCCTGCTGCGCGACCGGCAGGCTAGGCAAAACCTCCAGCACGCATTTTGTGGTCAGCGCGCCCATTTCGGTCCCGGCCTTGAGCACGGTCACCGTATCGGCCGCAAGATCGAGTTCCAGCGAGGTGGCCGAGCTTTTCCCGCCCTTGGCCATTTTCGCGCCGACCAGATGATGCCCGGGCGCGAGATCGGCGAAAAGCGCGCGACCCGATTTGATCTGCCCCGAATGGCTGGAATCGATGGTGATTTCCATGCCCTGCATCCCACCCACGAAACCGCGCCGCACCACATAGAGCCGCGCCTTCCCCGTGGGGGCCTGCAGGCGCAGGGCATCGGCCACAGTCGTGCTGTCCAGCGCCACTTCTTTCCGGTTTCCCGAGAGGAAAAACGCGATCATGGCAACAAAGCCGACCAGCAGCAGCAAGATCATCGGGCCAGAGGCATTCTTGCCGATATTGAAGCCGATAATGGCGGCAATACCGGTGACAATGACCAACAGCCCGATTTTGAGCGGCGACATCTTCGAAGTGCCCATGAATTACTCCCTCAATGCCCCAACAGGGAAAATAGATAAGCAAATACAATCGGAAGGCACAAATTTGGTTCCCGACGAGCGAACGCGGATCGGAGAAAACCAGCCCGCATCGCAATAGCGCACAATCTGCGGATGCCGGACGCACGAAAAACGGCCAGTGGCACCCACTGGCCGTCTATTCGACCGAAGTCAAAAAGGGCTGATTAGCCCTGACGCGCCTTGAAACGGCGGTTGGTCTTGTTGATCACATAAGTGCGGCCACGGCGACGGATCACGCGATTGTCCCGGTGGCGGCCCTTGAGCGACTTGAGGCTGTTACGAATCTTCATGGCTTATCTCGTCTGGCGGGCCTCGAATGATTCTCAGACCGCGAAAATTGAAGCCGCGCCGTTAAGGGGCACACGCGTGGAAGTCAACCTTGCGGGCGGATTTCAGTAAGCTTTCTTTCCCAGGCGATCGCATGCGTGACGATCGTATCGAGATCGGCATGGCGGGGTTGCCACGGCAAAGTGGCCTTGATCAGCCGATTATCGGAAATCAGCGAATCCGGATCGCCCGCACGGCGCGGTTCCATGATTCGTTCGACTTTCCGGTTCGTCACCCGGTCCACCGCATCCAGCACGTCGAGCACGGAAAAGCCGCGGCCATAGCCGCAGTTCATCGTCAGGCAACGTACGGGGTCGGCAATCAGCGCCTCCAGCGCCAGCACATGCGCCGCGGCAAGATCCGATACATGAATATAATCGCGCACCCCGGTGCCATCGGCCGTTGCATAGTCCGTACCGAAAACGGAAACATGGCTGCGCTTGCCCAATGCCGCCTCGACCGCGACCTTGATCAGATGCGTGGCACCCGCGGTCGATTGGCCGCTGCGCGCCTGCGGATCGGCCCCGGCCACGTTGAAGTAGCGCAAGGCGCAATAGTTTATCGGATGCGCGCTGGCCGTATCCGCCAGCATGATTTCCGTCATCAGCTTGGACATCCCATAAGGGTTGATCGGCTGCTTCGGGCTGTCTTCGCGAACCGGTGACACCTCGGGGATGCCATAAGTCGCGGCGGTGGAGCTGAAGATAAAATGCGGCACCCCGGCCCTTACCGCCGCCTCGATCAGCGAACGGCTCTTGGCGGTGTTGTTGTGATAGTATTTGAGCGGGTTCTCCACCGATTCCGGCACGATTATCGACCCGGCGAAATGCATGATCGCACCGATCCGCTGTTCGGCGAAGATGCGTGCCAGAAGCGCCTGATCCTCGACATCCCCTTCGTAGAGCGGCACGCCATCCGGAATGGCGAAACGGAAACCGGTGGTGAGATTGTCAATCACCGCGACCGGCCAGCCCGCATCGATCAGGGCCAGCACCGCGTGACTGCCGATATAACCGGCACCGCCGGTAACAAGAACGGGGATTTTCTGGGACATCAATGCGCCTGATAGAATGTGAATGGGGCCATATCGGCTCTATCGGCATAGATAAACCAAATGATTAAAAGCCGGATAGCGCCGTTCATCGCACCGCAAACCGATCGCGCCTAGCCCGGCAGGCAGCGGTTCCATTCCTGCAGGATAGCCACGCCATGCCACACCACCGGCCACGTACCCGCCGCGTTCTTTTGCGCGCGCGGGCCTATCTCCTTGCCCCCGTCATGTTCGTGGCTCTCGCCGGTCCGGCACTGGCACAATATGGCCCCGGCACGTTCGGTACGATCGGCCCCGTCTGGCACGGTGGCCGCGTCCCGGCGCGCGACCTGCCGGTCAACCGCGCAGACAAGAATGACGATACCGGCAAGGTCGAGGCGGCCCATTTTGTCGCGCCTGATCTCCCGCCCGGCACGCTGGGCCATGGCCCGGTAACCGTGACCACGATCCAGGGCGCGCTGGACGATCCATTGGCCAGCGCACCCTACGAAGCCGCGATCGTCGACCAGCTTGTCCATGCCGGATATGAAACGGCTGTTCCGGGCGATCAGGGCGGGCAGGTGGTGGAACTGCGCCTGATCCGCCAGGAAGCGCGCGCCAAGGACCCGCCGCGCAAACCGGTGAGCGGTGCCATGGCCGTCGGTGTTAGCAATCATGGCACGTCGACGGCGATGGCGGTGAATGTCGATCTCCGCAAACCGAAGGGGGCACTCCTCTCCACCCGGCTGGAAGCCCGCATCCGCGACCGCGCCAACAATACCGTGCTGTGGGAAGGGCGCGCGGAAATGTTCAGCCGACAGGGGGATTCGCGCTGGGATCAGGCCGCTATTGCGCAAAAGCTTGCGCAGGCGCTGTTCGATGGCTTCCCCAACCGCAACGATGGAGCATGACCGGGCTTGATTAAAGCAGGCGAGGGCTTCAGGTTCCGCTGCACCGCGCAGAGATAAAAGGGACCTGTCATGAGCATTGCGTCGAAGGCCATCGCGATCGTGCTGGCTACTGCCACGCTGGGCGGCTGCGTCGCCCCCGTTGGCCCTGTCGAAGTGACGCGGTTCCATGATGCGGCGCTGCTCGATCGGGCGGGGCGGGGCACCATCGCAGTCGAAGCCGCACCGGGCATGGATGCCAATGCGCTGGAACTGCGCAGCTATCAGGCCGCCGTTGCGCGCCAGTTGACCACGCTCGGCTATCGCGAAACCGGTTCCGCAAACAGCGCGCAGGTCGCGCTGGTCCGGGTCGAACGCAAGGCTTTCCGTCCGGGCCGCGATGGCAGCCCGGTCAGCGTGGGTGTGGGCGGCGGCACCGGCAGTTACGGTTCGGGTGTTGGGATGGGTATCGGCATCGATCTGTCGGGCCCGCCAGCCGAACAGGTGACGACGGAACTCGCCGTCCAGATTCGCGATCGCGCCAGCGGCAAGACCGCATGGGAAGGCAGGGCCCATTTCACGGTGAAGGCATCGTCGCCGCTGGCCGACACCCAGCTTGGCGCCGCAAAAATGGCGGAGGCGCTGTTTGCCGGGTTCCCGGGCAATTCCGGTGAAACGGTGGATGTGAAATGAGCGATATTGGCATCAATGCCGCCTTTGACAGCGGGAATATCGAAGTGCGCGCCATCGCCGGGCCGACGGCGGAACTGACTATTCGCAAGGACAAGGATTCCGATTTTTTCCAGTGGTTTCATTTTCGGGTTTCGGGCGCGGCAGGCCGGGAACTGGTGCTGAAACTGACCGGCCTGAATGCAACCGCCTATCCTGCGGGCTGGCCCGATTATCGTGCTGCCGTGTCGGAAGACCGCGACTATTGGGGGCGCGCCGACACGACGTGGGACAAGTCCGAGAAGGATGGCACGCTCACGATCCGTTACCGCCCACAGGGCGATGTCGCGTGGTTTGCCTACTTCGCCCCCTATTCGATGGAGCGGCATCACGATCTGGTGGCGCAAAGCGCGGCCTGTGAAGGGGTTTCGCATCGCGATCTCGGCACCAGCCTCGATGGCCAGCCGATCGACTGCCTCGAAATGGGGGAAGGCCCGGTGCAGGTTTGGCTCTATGCCCGGCAGCACCCCGGCGAAAGCATGGCCGAATGGTGGATGGAAGGCGCGCTGGAATGTCTGACCGATCCCGCCGATCCGATTGGCCGGACCCTGCGCCGCAAATGCCGCCTGCATATCGTCCCCAACTGCAATCCCGATGGATCTTTCCGCGGCCATTTGCGCACCAATGCCAAAGGCGTGAATCTCAACCGCGAATGGCACGAACCCAGCGCGGACCTGTCGCCCGAAGTGCTCGCCATCCGCAATGCGATGGATGCCACCGGCGTCGATTTCGCCATGGACGTGCACGGCGATGAAGCGATTCCCGCAGTGTTCCTGGCCGGCTTCGAAGGCATCCCGTCATGGTCGGCGGAACAGGGCGAACGTTATTACCGGTACGAGACGATTCTGGCGCGACGCACGCCCGATTTCCAGACCACGCTGGGTTATCCCAAAGCCCCGGCGGGCAAGGCCAATCTCACCATGTCCACCAACCAGCTGGCCGAACGTTTCGGCGCCTGCGCGATGACGCTGGAAATGCCGTTCAAGGACAATCGCGACCTGCCCGATCCCGCACAGGGGTGGAGCGCGGAACGCAGCAAGCTGTTGGGCCGCGAATGCCTCGCCGCTCTGGCGGAATGGCTGGAAGAAAGCTGACCTAGCGTTCGAGACTGCCCGGCCCGAACGCCCGGGGCAGCAGTTCGGAAAGCCGCGCGGAGAACACGTCGCTTTCATTGGCGCACCACACCAGCGGATCGGTGCGCCCCAGCCCGGCCAGTTCGTTGAGCACCTGTCGGCAATGCCCGCATGGCGTGATCGGGTCCTGCGTCGCGGAAAACACCGCAACCGCTTCCAGCCCGCCACGATGCCCCATGCCCATCGCCTTGGCGATGGCCACCGTTTCGGCGCAGAGTGTCAGACCATAACTGGCATTCTCGATATTGGTGCCCGTCACCACCGTGCCATCGGCGAACGACAGGGCCGCGCCCACCTTGAGGCCGGAATAGGGCGCATAGGCGAATTCGAGCGCACGGCGCGCCGCCACGACCAGCGCATCACGATCCGAATTGTCACTCATCAGCCATCCTCGTCTATTGCTGGACAACGACCCAGCGCACGGCATCCTTGCCCGCTTCGGTGTGCAGCATTGTCGTTGCGGTCCACAATGTCCACGGGCGCCCGCCATAATCAGGTCTGAAATAGGTCCGGGTGAGCCACAGGTTGCGTTCGAGCCGGGCGGCAAGGCGATAGGTCTTCTCGAACGCAGGGGAAACCTTGAGCAGAGCTGGCTTGCCGACATGACCTTCAACCTGGTTGAGGAAAGTCATCAACTCGCTCTCCACCGCGGCTTCGCTGACGCGTTTGGGGCACTTTTCCGCGGTGCGTTCCAGTGCGATCGCGGGCGGCAGCAGGTCCGGATCACGCGCCACCACGGTCACGAAATTGCCCGATTGCCGATCCGCCGTGATGCAGGGATCGTAATTGTGCACCGCGCCCACCTGCAACCCGGCGGCACGAGCCGCCGCGAACAACCGATCGAACTGGGGATCACGGTCTTCGCCGCCATCGCTGGCCTCGATATAGGCAAAGTCGGCACCGATGGCGCGCAAGGCCCGAAAATCGACATTGGCGTCGCCCGCTTCCACCAGCACACCCTGCACCGGATAGGCATCGCGCGATGGCGTCCAGTGAATCATCTGCCACCAGCCGATCAGCCCCGCGATCAGCAGCACCAGCAAGCCGATGGCTGGCCACCGCAAACGTGCGGCAAGGCCGCGTTTCCTGCCCATGAATCTCTTTCCCCTGCCTCAGCCCTTGATATGCAGCACACAGATCAGGGTAAAGAGCCGTCGCGCCGTGGCGAAATCGGTTTCGGCCTTGCCATCGAGCCGTTCCAGCAAAAGCCGCGCCGCATCGTCGTGAATGGCGCGCCGCGCCATGTCGATCGTTTCGATTTCCTGCGCCGTCGCCTTGCGGATCGCCTGGTAATAGCTGTCGCAAATGGCGAAATATTCGCGCACCGGGCGGCGAAAACGCGCCAGCCCCAGCCCCAGCGTTTCCACCGGGACATCCGCCGCATCACGAATATCCATGATCAACCGGCCATCGGAAACGGACAGGCGCAACCGCCACGGCCCTTCCCCTCCGGCTTCCGACGCGCGCACCGGGCGGAAGCGATTCTCCTCGATCAGATCGAAGATCGCGATGCGTCGCTCCTGCTCAATATCGGCATTGCGCCAGATAATGGTCGCATCGTCGAGATCGATGTGGGAGATTCGGTGGTCAGCCATGGCGCGGCGCATGCTTTCGCAGATGCGGGGTACCCGGGGCAAGAGAAGATCGTCCATCCCCGATATCCACAAGCAGATGCGGGGTGGCACACCTTGCGTTTCACCCACCATCGGGCGCATGTGGCGCCGATGCCCGAAGAAGACCTCCTGATCCGTCCCGACGAAATGCCCGCGGTGCGCGCACTGCCCGCCAATATCGAAGCGGAAGCCGCCTTTCTTGGCGCGGTGCTGATCGACAACCGGGTGATCGAGGATCTGCAAACCCCGTTACGGGCCGATCATTTCTTCGAACCGCTGCACCGGCGGATCTATGAACGCATCGTAACCCTGGTCGACCGACAGGCCGTGGTCACCCCGGTTACGCTCAAGCCCTATTTCGAAACCGACGAAGCGCTGAAGGAACTGGGCGGAATCAACTATCTCGCCCGGCTGACGGCCGATGGGCAAGGCCTGCTGGCCGCGCGCGAACTGGCCGAACAGATCTATGATCTGGCGCTGCTGCGCGAACTCGTCACGGTCGGTCGCGATCTGGTGGACGGCGCGCTCGACACCTCGCAGGACGTCGCCCCGCTGCAACAGATCGAACGGGCTGAAGCGGCGCTCTATTCCGTTGCCGAAGGGGCATCGTCCGGGAACGAAGCGCAAAGCTTCGGTACTGCGACGTACAAGGCGCTCGGCATGATCGAAATCGCGATCAATTCCGGCGGGCATGTCTCGGGCATCACTACCGGCCTGACCAGCGTGAACGAGAAAATCGGGGGCCTGCACAATTCCGACCTCGTGATTCTCGCCGGGCGTCCCGGCATGGGCAAGACCTCGCTCGCCACCAATATCGCGTTCAACGCCGCCGATCGCCTGCTGCGCGACCGGCGCGACGGTATCCCCGACAAGGAATCGATCGGGGCACCCACGGCCTTTTTCAGCCTCGAAATGAGCGCCGACCAGCTCGCCACGCGTATTCTGGCCGAACAGGCGGGGATCAGCGGCGAAGCCTTGCGTATGGGCAAGATCAGCCGCGACGATTTTCAGCAGCTATCCTATGCCAGCCAGCGCCTTGCCGAACTGCCGCTCTATATCGACGATACCCCGGCGCTGACGATTTCCGCCCTGCGCGCCCGCGCGCGGCGGCTGAAACGGCGCCACGATATCGGGTTGATCATCATCGACTATCTCCAGCTCCTGCAAGGCAGTGGCCGCGCCAACGACAACCGCGTGAACGAAATTTCGGAAATCAGCCGTGGTCTGAAGACTCTGGCCAAGGAACTCGACGTGCCGGTGATCGCCCTGTCGCAGCTTTCGCGTGCGGTGGAACAGCGCGATGACAAGCGTCCGCAACTGTCCGACTTGCGCGAATCGGGCTCGATCGAACAGGACGCCGACATGGTGTGGTTCGTGTTCCGCGAAGACTATTACGTCGCGGCGAAAGAACCCAAGGTGCCACAGGGCGATGACGATGCCCGCGCGCACGAGGCGCATGCCGCCTGGGCCGCCGAAATGGAACGGGTGCACGGGCTGGCGGAACTGATCGTGGCCAAGCAGCGCCATGGTTCCACCGGCAAGGTGCGCATGCGGTTCGAAGCCAAGATCACGCGCTTCAGCGATCTGGCCGAAGATGCACTGGGCGGGCATTCCTACGACTGAGGCCTATGACGGAGGCCTATGACGGAGGATCGTTCTCGGGCACGATCACCGAACCCAGCCCAAGATTGAGGCGGCGGGTGATCGAATAGTCGACCACGGTGACCAGAAACCAGCTCAGGCCCCAGCGCAGCCGGTTGAACCATGTCCGCCGCGCGCGATCGAGGGCAAGGGTGATCCGATCGGAGGCATCCACCTGCTGGCTGATATAATCGCGCATGCGATTCGCCAGCGCAGCATCCTCGATCCGGAGCATCAGCTCCAGATTGATGTAGAGGCTGCGCATGTCGAAATTGCCGCTGCCGATATAGACGGTGCTGTCGATCACGATCAGCTTCGTATGGAGCTTGCACGGCACGAATTCCCAGATATCCACCCGCCGTTTCAGCAGCATCCGGTACAGCGCACGCGCCGCCCCGATCGTTGCCCCGTTGTCGGACTTCGCCGGCAATACCAGGCGCGCCTTGCCCGTGCGCCCGATCCAGCCGATCTTGCGCAGCATCAGGGGTGCGGGGGCGAAATAGGCCATCACCATATCGAGCCTGCGCCCGCGTGACAGATCGTTGCTGACGCTGCGGGCCCAATTGCTGAGAAACTTCGTCGGCCCGCCGATGAGCCAGCGCATCGGGCCTTCGCCAGGTTCCCATTCGCGCACCAACTTGCGAATCGCCAACAGTTGCGCATCCGGATCGGCCGTCCAGTTCGCCAGTTGTTCGAACCATCGCCCCAGCGCGGCCACAATCGGGCCTGACACCGTGATTCCCAGATCGCTCCAGCCATTGGCATCGGGCGGCGCGAAATAATCGTCGGCCACATTGAAGCCCCCGATCATCACCCGGTCATCGTCGGCAATCACCATTTTCTGATGGTTGCGGATCAGATAGCGGCGGGTCCAGCGCGAACTGAAGAACAGCACCGTTCCCCCAACCACAGACAGCGGGGCGAAGAATGTCTCGGTCGCGTCAGAACCGAAACGATCGACAATCAATGTCACCTGCACGCCGCGCCGCGCGGCCAGCACCAGCGCATCGCGCACCAGCCGGCCGCTGCGATCTTCGGAGAAGATATAGAAACACAGCTTCAGGCTGCGCGCGGCACCCGCGATCAGCGCCAGCAATGCGTTCAGCCTGTCTTCCCCTCCGGGATAGAAGGTCAGATCATGCCCATGCGCAGGGACGGAAAAACATGCCGGATCACAGTAAGTATCGGCCATGATACGGTGCGCTCGTCCCTCCCCAATCGTCAGGCAATCATGCGACGGTTCGCTGAAAACCTTGACTTTGAGCCGTCTGTTCCCTAGTTGAACGGACTTTCCCGCAAGGTCCAACTTTTTTGGAGTGCCCATGGCGCGCGTTACTGTCGAAGATTGCGTAGACAAGATTCCCAACCGTTTCGATCTCGTACTTCTGTCCGCACAGCGCGCACGGGAGATTTCGGGTGGTGCAGAACTCACCGTTGATCGCGACCGCGACAAGAATCCGGTCGTTGCCCTGCGCGAAATCGCCGAACAGACAGTTCGCCCGAAGATTCTTCAGGAATCGCTGACCCAGTCGCTCCAGCGCGTCCTTCCGGACGATGAAGACGAAGCGGATGAAATCGGTTCGCTGAGCCAGTCGGCAGAAGCGCTGCGGATTACTGCATCGGCGCCGGTCCGTAACACCTCCATCGGCGGTGATTACGAAGGCTGACGCATCACGCTGAACAGTGGCCAAATCGTCTTCCGTTCTGCCCCGCATCGCCGGGGCACCCAAACCGCCCAAAACCGGCGGACATGGGCAGCGGGGGGCGACTATCGCCATATACAGCGTGAAAGGCGGCGTCGGAAAAACGACGCTGGCAGCCAATCTGGCATGGAACGCGGCGGCCTGTTCGGGCCGCCGTACTCTTTTGTGGGATCTCGATGCGGCCAGCGGGGCCGGATTTCTGCTGGGCGTGCCGCCTGACAAACATCACGAAGCCGGGAAGGTCTTTTCCAAAGAACGTGATCCCGCCAGGCTGATCCGTCCCACGGCTTACGACCGCCTCGATATTCTTCCTGCCGATGAAAGCCTGCGCGCGCTCGACGCGCAGTTTCTCCATATCGGCAAACGCCGTCGTCTGGCCAAGCTCACCGAAAGCCTGGCCAGGGATTATGACCGCATCCTGCTCGATTGCCCGCCCGTCCTCAACGAAATCAGCGCACAAGTGCTGCGCGCGGCCGATCTGGTTATCGTGCCCTTGCCGCCTTCACCGCTTTCCGCCCGCGCGCTGGATCTCGTGGTGCAACAGGTCGCCGACGATGGCGCGCGCCACGCCCCGATCCTGCCGGTCCATTCGATGCTGGATCTGCGGCGCAGCCTGCACAAGGCCGCCCGTGATGCGAATCCTGACTGGCCCGCCATTCCTTATGCCAGCGCGGTCGAACAATGTGCCGTGCGGCAATGCCCCGTCGGTGCCTTCGCCCCGGCCAGCCCCGCTGCACAGGCTTTTGCCGCGCTATGGCGCGCAATCGACGCCCGTCTGGGCAAGATGCCAGCCAGGTAACCCGGACGTCGCGCGCAGCGCAGGCTGACGGTACCCGCTGCAACAGCAAAGGGGGCTCAGGCATAGCCAGAGCCCCCTTGCCCTATCGATCACAAGGTCTTCAGACCCCTTGCGGCTTGGCCCCGCCAGACGTCCCGCCGCCAAGGCGTTTGCCCGCCTTGGGAATGGCCGAACCATGGACCGGGCGGATCGTCGTCGGGCCCTTGGGCACATCCGGCCGTTCGATCTTGCCGGTCTTCATCAGCTCGTCGATTTCCTCGCCATTGAGGGTTTCGTATTCGAGCAAGGCCTGCGCCAGCAGGTGCAACTTGTCTTCCTGCGTCTTCAGAATCTCCGTCGCCCGCGCATGGGCGCCATCAACCAGCCCGCGAATCTCGGAATCGATCAGCTTGTTGGTATCGGCAGAGGTCATCAACCGCTGCGTACCGCCCATGCCGAGATAGCCTTCCTGCGTATCTTCGTACTGCAGCGGGCCAAGCTTGTCCGACATGCCCCATTTGGTGACCATGTTGCGGGCGAGGCTGGTGGCGTACTGAATATCCGACGATGCGCCCGACGAAACCTTGTCATGGCCGAAGATGATTTCTTCCGCCACGCGGCCACCCATGGACACGGACAAGTTGGCGTGCATCTTGTCGCGATGATAGGAATAGTTGTCGCGTTCGGGCAGGCGCATCACCATGCCCAGCGCGCGGCCGCGCGGGATGATCGTGGCCTTGTGGATCGGATCGGATGCCGCCTCGTTGATCGAGACCAGCGCATGGCCCGCCTCGTGATAGGCCGTCATCTTCTTCTCGTCCTCGGTCATGACCATGGAGCGGCGTTCCGACCCCATCATGACCTTGTCCTTGGCGTCTTCGAATTCCTGCATGGCGACCAGGCGTTTGTTGCGCCGCGCCGCCAGCAAGGCCGCCTCGTTCACGAGATTGGCGAGATCGGCACCGGAAAAGCCGGGTGTGCCGCGCGCGATCGTGCGCGGGTTTACGTCCGGGGCCAGCGGCACCTTCTTCATGTGCACCGACAGGATCTGTTCGCGCCCTTCGATATCGGGGATCGGCACCACGACCTGACGGTCGAACCGGCCCGGGCGCAGCAACGCCGGGTCCAGCACGTCGGGGCGGTTGGTCGCAGCGATGATAATGATACCTTCGTTTGCCTCGAACCCGTCCATCTCGACCAGCAGCTGATTCAGCGTCTGTTCGCGCTCGTCGTTCGAATTGCCGAGGCCATGGCCACGGTGGCGGCCGACCGCGTCGATTTCATCGATAAAGACGATGCAGGGCGCGTTCTTCTTGGCCTGTTCGAACATGTCGCGCACGCGGCTGGCGCCCACGCCCACGAACATTTCCACGAAATCGGAACCCGAAATGGTGAAGAACGGCACGCCCGCCTCACCCGCGATGGCGCGGGCCAGCAGGGTCTTGCCGGTCCCCGGACTGCCGACCAGCAGCGCACCCTTGGGAATTTGCCCGCCCAGTTTGGAAAAGCGGTGCGGATCGCGCAGGAATTCGACGATTTCCTGCAATTCCTCACGCGCTTCGTCAATCCCGGCGACATCGTCGAACGTGACCCGCCCATGGCGTTCGGTCAGCAGCTTGGCCTTGGACTTGCCAAAACCCATTGCCCCGGAACCGCCCCCTTTCTGCACATGGCGCAGCGCGAAAAACGCCACGCCGAGAATCAGCAGGAACGGCAACGACTGGAACAGGATAACCGCCAGAAGATTCGGCTTTTCTGTCGCCATACCTTCAAACTGGACTTTGTTCTGTTCCAGCAATTGCGGCAGGGTATCATCGCCCGGAACGGGCACTGTCGTAAACGGCTGCTCGTTCTTGAGCGTGCCGGCGATCAGTTCGGGGCCGATTTCCACCTTGCTCACGCTGCCTTCGGCAACCTTGGTGCGGAATTCGGAATAGGGAATCTGTGTGCCCGTCGGCTGGCTGCCTGCGCTGAACAACGAAACCACCAGCAACAGGGCGAGGAAAATCCCGCCCCAGACCATCAGGCTTTTCGCCCAAGGATTCGGATTACCGTTCGGCTCTTGCTTGTCGCTCATCATGCAGTCCCAGTTGACGTCGCACCAATGTAGGAGGCCATGATCGAATGACAAGGCGATCCTTGGCCAGATCGGCGCATTTGTGCGCCTTTCCCGTCGAATGGGCTGGCGGAGCGATAGACATGGGCGAGATTGCCCCATATCACCCGCCCAACTGCGGCATCGGCCGCAGAACCGAGGGAGAGACAAACGATGGACAGCCTGGAAAGGCTTGAGGCGATCGCGGCGATCACAGCGCTCAAGGCCCGTTACTTCCACACGATGGACACGAAGGACTGGGCAGGTCTGGAAGCGGTGTTCGCGCCCGATCTGGTGGCTGATTTTCGCGATGCCACCGAGACCCATGACCCGAGCCAGCTGACTCATGGCGCGGCGCCCTATGTCGCGAAACTCGCCCCGATTTTACAGGACGTGGTGACGGTTCACCATGGGCACACACCTGAAATCACAATCGAATCGTCCGATTCGGCACGTGGCGTATGGGCGATGGAAGACAAGTTGTGGCCCAGGGAAACCTCGCAACTGCCGTTTCGCATGTTGCACGGCTATGGCCACTATCACGAACGCTACATCCGCATCGGCGGGGAATGGCGCATCGCGGAAATCCGGCTGAGCCGGCTGCGCGTCGACGCCGCATAGTTTCACAGGAGAATGACAATGTTCAAATGCATGGCCCTGCTTCGCAAACGCGCCGATATCTCGAAAGAGCAGTTCATCGCCTATTACGAGAACAACCATTCGGTGCTGATCCGCAAGCTGCTGCCCGGTATTATCGATTATCGCAGCAATTTCATCGACATGGATGGGGCATTCCTGTTCCCTGACGCCAGCCCGATCGATTTCGACGTCATTACCGAAATCTGGCTGGAAGACCGCGCCGCCTATGACCGGTTTATCGCCGCATCCTCCGATCCCGATATCGCCCGCCAGATCGCGGAAGACGAGGAACATCTGTTCGAACGCGGGGCATCGCGCATGGTGGTGGTCGAAGAACGCCAGTGGACCAAGCCCGCAGGACGTTCCCAATGACCGATATCTCTTTGCAAACCCTGCTCGACGAGCGGGACATTACCCGTGGCCTGTCACGCTTTGCCCGTGTTCTCGACACCAAGAGCTGGGACCAGTTGGGCGAGGTGTTCGCCGCTGATCTGCGTTTCGATTACGGGACGGGCGTCGAACAGCACGGCATGGCCGAACTGCGCGACAATATGACCCGCTTTCTCGACAAATGCGGCGGCACGCAGCACCTGATCGGCAGCATTCTGGTGGATGTCGATGGCGATCGTGCCACCAGCCGCGCCTATGTTCAGGCCCGCCATCAGCGGACTGGCGATCACGCCGGGCCGGTGTTCGATTCCAACGGCGAATATATCGACCAGTGGGAACGCCGGGCAGAAGGCTGGCGGATCGTGCGCCGCGATGCCCGCTGGGCCAGCCAGACCGGCGACCCCGCGATTATCGGCGCCGGTAACAGCGAACTGGGATAGACCCCGCCCCGCGCAAAACATGCCAAAAAAAGGCCCGGTCTGGTTCACTAGGAACCGGACCGGGCCAAGGCAGAGTCTCTGTAATCGGATCACATGTGCGCGTCATCTTCGCCTTGGGCGATGCGCCAGCCAAGCGCCGCAATCTGCGCAGCCTTTGCGCCATGCAGCGCCGCGGCCTCGCTTGAGGCATTGCCTTCCAGCGCACGCTTGTAAACGCCCTGACGGATGCCCGCATTGCGGAACATCGCGAAGGCCAGCGCATAGCGCCAGTGCGCCGGATCGATCGGTCCACTGCCCGCCTGTTGCTGATAGCGGGCAAGGTAGGCCTGCTCCGTCGGAATGCCGAGCGCGGGCAGATCGGAATCCGACAAGCCCCGGAAATTCGCGGCATCGATCCGCCACGCCATGACGTGCTGGGCAAGGTCGGCCAGGGGATGGCCCAGTGTCGACAATTCCCAGTCGAGCACAGCGATGACTTCGGGCCGATCGGGATGAAAGATCAGGTTGTCATTGCGATAATCGCCATGAACGACGCGGCTTTCCTCCAGCCCGGGATCGTTGGCGGGCAGCCATGCGATCAACTGGTCCATCGCCTCGATCGTCTGCGTTTCGGTGGCGCGGTATTGCTTGGTCCAGCGCCCCACCTGCCGCGCGAAATAATTGCCGGGCTTGCCGAAATCAGCGAGGCCGACCGCCACCGGATCGACCGCGTGCAGGCGCGCGAGCACCGTGATCATCGCATCGTAGATCGCACCGCGCTGCGCAGGTTGCATGTCGGGCAAACGCGCATCCCAGAAATTGCGGCCCGAGGCGTGTTCCATCACGAAAAACGACGTGCCAACGATGTCCGGGTCTTCGCACAGCGCCAGCGGACGGGCGACGGGCACATCGGTGTCCGCCAGCGCCGCCGTGACTTTATACTCGCGCTCTACCGCATGGGCCGAGGGCAGCAGGACACCGGGCGGCTTCTTGCGCAGGACCATGCGCGCCGTGCCATCGACAAGGATCGCATAGGTCGGGTTCGATTGCCCGCCTGCGAACTTTTCCGCCGTGATCGCGCCCGTAAGATCGGGAAAACGCTCACGCAGCCAGGGGTCCAGCCGCGTGAGGTCCAGTTTGAAGCGATCTGCCATGTCCTGCGTCATCGGTTCGTTCAGCTATACTTCGCGAGTTCAGAGCGGCCGATCTGGTGACGGTGCACTTCGTCAGGGCCGTCCGCAAAGCGGATCTTGCGCGCATGGGCATAGTATTCGGCAAGGAAGAAGTCCTGGCTGAGGCCCGCCGCACCATGCGCCTGGATGGCCCAGTCGATCACCTGACAGGCCATATTCGGCGCTGCCACCTTGATCATGCCGATTTCGGCCTTGGCCGCCTTGTTGCCCACCGTGTCCATCTTGTGCGCGGCGTGCAGCGTCAGCAGGCGCGCCTGATCGATCATGATGCGCGAATTGGCGATGCGTTCGACAATCACGCCCTGTTCGGCCAGCGGCTTGCCAAAGGCGACGCGTTCTTTCACCCGGCGGCACATCGCCTCCAGCGCGCGTTCGGCCATGCCAATCTGGCGCATGCAGTGGTGAATGCGGCCCGGCCCAAGGCGGGCCTGCGCGATTTCGAACCCGCGCCCTTCGCCCAGCAGCAGGTTCGATGCCGGGACACGGACGTTTTCGAAGATCATTTCCATATGGCCATGCGGCGCATCGTCATAGCCAAACAGCGTCATCGGGCGGACCACGGTGATCCCCGGCGTATCGCGCGGGATCAGGATCATCGACTGCTGCTTGTGCTTTTCGGCGGTCGGATCGGTCTTGCCCATGAAGATCAGAATCTGGCAATCGCGCTCGCCAATCCCCGAAATCCACCACTTGCGCCCGTTGATGACGTATTCATCGCCATCGCGCACGATCGAACTCTGGATGTTCGTCGCATCGGACGAGGCCACCGCCGGTTCGGTCATCACGAAGGACGACCGCATTTTGCCGTCGAGCATCGGCTCGAGCCAGCGCGCCTTGTGCTCTTCGGTGCCGAAACGCTCCAGCGTTTCCATGTTGCCGGTGTCAGGTGCCTGACAGTTGAACACTTGCGGCGAGAAATGGACACGGCCCATTTCCTCGCACAGCGGCGCGTATTCCAGATTGGTCAGCCCTGCCCCATGGCGGCTTTCGGGCAGGAACAGGTTCCACAGTCCGGCAGCCTTGGCCTTGGCCTTCAGCTCGTCAACCAGCGGAATGTGCGCCCAGCGATCGCCTTCGGTTTTCTGCTGATAATAGAGCTTTTCGTTGGGGTAGATGTGTTCCGCCATGAAGGCGCGCAGGCGCGCCAGCAGGTCAGCGGTCTTTTCGTTATGCTCGAACCCGATGGTCATGCGTAGAACCCCTGTCCCGCCTTGGCGCGTTCCACCAGCAGCGGTGCGGGCGTCCAGTAGGCATCGCCATGCTGCTCTCGGAATTCCTCGATCCGGGCGAGAACCTTGTCGAGACCGATCTGGTCGGCCCAGAACAGCGGGCCGCCGGTGTAAGCCGGGAAGCCAAGGCCATTGATCATCGCCACGTCGATATCCTGCGGACGGGCAGCAACGCCTTCGCTCAGGATTTTCGCGCCTTCATTGACCATGGCATAAACGAGGCGTTCGATCGTTTCCTGTTCGCCAATTTCGCGCAAGCTCAGACCATGCTTTTCGGCATGGGCCGCGATCATTGCGTCGGTGGCCGGGTTGTGGCTGGCCTTGCGATTTTCGTCATAAGTGTACCAGCCGGAACCGGTCTTCTGGCCGAGGTTACCCTGCGCCACCATCTGTTCGACGAAATCGGCACGCAGTTCACGCGGGCTTGCGCTGGCAGCACGCGATTTGCGCGCAGCGGCCTGCACGTCAAGGCCCGCCAGATCGCCCAGAGCGAACGGCCCCATGGGGAAGCCGAAACCCGATACGGCCTTGTCCACCACCGAAGGGGCAGCGCCTTCCTCGACCAGGAAGAAGCCTTCGCGCGAACGCTTGGACAGCATGCGGTTGACGATGAAACCGTCGCACACACCCGAAAGGACCGAAAGCTTGCCGATACGCTTGCCGAAATCCATGATCGTGGCGACCACAGCCGGATCGGTGCGTTCCGCCCGCACGTTTTCGAGCAGGCGCATGACATTGGCCGGGTTGAAGAAGTGCATCCCGCAGACATCTTCCGCGCGGCCCGATGCATCAGCCAGCTTTTCGATATTGAGGAACGAGGTGTTGCTGGCAAGGATCGTGCCGGGGCGTGTTGCCTTGCCCAGTTCGGCGAAGACCTTTTCCTTGGTGGCAAGGTCTTCGGTCACCGCTTCGATCACCAGATCGACCGAGCCAAGGTCTGCCACGTTGGTGCTGCGCGTGATCAGGGCGAGCTGGCGATCCAGCTGTTCCTGGCTCATCCGGCCCTTCTTGACCGTGGAGCCCCACATCTTTTCAATCGCACCCATGGCCTTGGCGACATGCTCGTCATCCAGACCAACGGCCACAACCGGGATACCTGCGGCGGCAATCGCCATGACAATGCCCCGGCCCATGACGCCAAGGCCGATGACGCCAACCGACTTCACCTCGCGCGCGGTGACATCGGCGGGCAAGTCCGGAATGCGCGCCACTTCGCGTTCAGCGGCAAAGACATGGCGCAGCGCCTTCGATTGCGGCCCGGCGATCGCTTCCTTGCACATCGCATATTCCCGTTCGAGCGCTTCGGCGAAGGGATAGTCGTAGCCCAAACGGATCGCTTCGAGCGCCAGCAACGGCGCGGTCTGGCCGCGCATCGACCGGGCCAGGCTCTTGCGCGCATCGGCGAACAGCGCCGCGTCATCTTCCGGCATCGGCAGGTCACCCGCGCTGCGCGGCCCGGTGCCGGCGGCAGCGAGTTCGGTGGCATAGGCATGCGCCGCTGCGGCGAGATCGCCTTCGGCAATGCGGTCGATCAGCCCGGATTCCAGCGCCTTTTTCGCGTTGATCTGCTTGCCCGTGGTGACCAGTTCGATCGTTGTGGCAAGGCCCGCCAGACGCGGCGTACGCTGTGTACCGCCCGCACCCGGCAAGAGGCCGAGCTTCACTTCGGGGAAGCCGAAACGCGTGGCCGGATCGGCGATGCGGTAATGGCACGCCAGCGCCACTTCAAACCCGCCGCCCAGCACCGTGCCGTGGACGGCCGCGATCACAGGCTTGGACGCCCCGTCCAACATGGCGATCGCTTCGGTCAGGTTCGGGCCAACCATCGGCTTGCCGAATTCCTTGATATCCGCCCCGGCGATGAACGTGCGACCGGCGCAGCGCAGGATCAGAACCTTGAGTTCCGGATCGGCTTCGAACTGGCGCACCGCATCGACCAGCCCTTGCCGCACACCGGCGGAGGTCGCGTTGACGGGTGGGTTGTCGACCAGAGCCTCGGCAATCGGGCCCTGCTTGGTGAAAGTCACCATCGCGTTCATTTGCTTTCTCCTTCGGCGGCCATGGTCAGGATCACTTTGCCCTGCGCGCGCCGTTCCATAACGTGATTGATTGCTTTGACCGCCTGATCCAGCGGGAAAACCGTATCGACTTCAGGCTTGATCCTGCCCGCTGCCAGCCATTCCAGCAGCTGGGCGATATTGCCCGCGTGATGCACCGGATCGGCACGCAGGGAATTGCCCCACAGCACGCCCACGGCCGACGCGCTTTTCAGCAGCAGCAAGTTGGCGGGGATTTGCGGAATCTGCCCAGCGGCAAACCCTACCACCAGCAGGCGACCATACCAGGCCAGCGACTTGATCGCGGGCACTGTCAGATCGCCGCCGACCGGATCGTAAACCACGTCCACGCCCTTGCCGCCGGTCAGTTCCTTGATCCGCTCGCGGAAATCCTCGGTGGCATAATTGATCGTTTCGGCCGCGCCATACGTGCGGGCCAGCGCCAGCTTTTCCTCCGTCGATGCCGCCGCGATCACTCGCGCACCCATCAGTGCGCCCAGTTCCACCGCGGCCAGCCCGACGCCGCCCGCCGCGCCCAGCACCAGCAGCGTTTCGCCGGGTTTGAGCTGCGCGCGATCCTTCAGCGCGTGGTACGAGGTGCCATAGGTAATCAGCATCCCGGATGCGACCACCGCATCCGCCGCATCGGGCAAGGGGAAGACCTGCGGCGCGGGAACCAGCGCCTGCTGCGCGAAGCCACCCGTCCCGCTGAATGCCACGACCCGATCGCCCACGGCCAAGCCGGTCACGCCTTCGCCCACGGCACGCACCGTTCCGCCCAGTTCGCTGCCCGGCACGAACGGCACCGGCGGCTTGGTCTGGTATTTGCCCTGCACCATCAGGCCATCGGGGAAGTTCACCCCGGCGGCTTCCACATCGATCAGCACCTTGCCCGGCGCCACTTCGGGCGCATCGAACGCACCGATTTCCAGTTCTTCGACGGGGGCGAATTCCCGGCAGATTACAGCTTTCATTGACATTCCCAACGTTCGTATCAAACACTTGTTTGAATAAAGGGCGAGTCGTGTCAACCTTCGATTTTGCCGCTAGGGAGCGCAGATGACTGCAAACAATGCCGAAAAGCGCGCCAAAGCGGCGGAAACCACCCCTGCCGCCACCGCGCCCGTCGAAGGCAATGCCAAAACACGAATTTTTCTGGCGGCGGAATCACTGGTGGCTGAACAGGGGTTCGAAGCGGTGTCATCGCGCGACATCACCGCGCGCGCCGGGGTCAATCTGGGGGCGATCAATTATCATTACCGGTCCAAGCACGAATTGCTGCTGGAGATTTTCCGGACGCGGGCAGGCGAACTCAACAGCGAACGGCAGGCTATGCTACGCGATGCCCTGGCCGATGCCCCGCCCAATGCCCCACCCAATGCCAACGCGATCCTGCGCGCGTTGATCGAACCGCCGACATTATGGAGCAGCGACGAACGCCGCACTGCGCTCACCTATCTGAACCGCGCCCGCCGCGAAGGCCCCGCCGAAGTGCGTGAGATCATTCGCACCGACGTGCGCCATTTGCGCCGGTTTGCCGAGGCGCTGGAAAATGCGCTGCCGCATCTCGATCGCGATGACATCCTGTGGCGCCTGCATTTCACGCTGGGGGTGCTGCACCACAACAGCGCGGCGGATTACGAGCGTCTGGCGCTGCTGTCGGACGGCCGCTGCGGGCCTGACGATCGCGAAGCCCTGCTAAACCGCCTGACGGCCTACATCACAGCCGGGTTTGGTGTGTAATACGTTGAAACGCCGCCGTAAGGCTGGCGCAGGGCAAAGGCCCGCACCAGCCCGAAACGGCGTCAAAATCAAAGCGTCGCAAGGAAATCGAGCAGAGCCCGCGTGGTTTCTTCCGGCTTTTCCATCTGCACGAAATGGCCCGCCCCCTCGATCAGGGCGATGCCGCGAAGATCGGGCACGCGCTGTTTCATGATGTCGAGCGCATCGGGCGCGATCATCTTCAAAACGATATCGTCCGCGCCGGAAATGAACAGGGCCGGGACTTCGATATTGGCATCCGCCCAGGGTTCACCCAGTTCCCAGTTGCGATCCGCCATACGATAGGAATTGAGCCCGCCGATAAACGCCCGTGCCGGTTCGACGCTGGTGAATTCATCGATGTAGTACTGCATGTCGGCTTCGCTCATCCACGACCACGGCAGCGGCGGCGCTTCGCTGAGCACATCGAGATACCCGGTCCCTTCGGACGGATGATTGACGTAATCCTTGTAATTGCCGCCGCCGCTCAGCGCCCAGAACAGCCGCGTCAGGATATCGGCCGGGCGGGCGCCCAGTTCACGTTCCGGCGCACCAATGTCCTGGAAATAGTGCAAGTGCAGGAAATGCCTTTCCGCAGCGAGGGCGAAGGCCTCGGTCGGGCGCATGCCGCCGCCCCATTCCATGCCGCGCTGTTCCGCAGTGGCCTTGCTGCCCTGCCCGGCGCGCCCGGCCAGATCGAAGTCATAAGGACAGGCCATGATCACCACGCCCGCCACGCGATCCGGGTGCCGCACGGCAAGGTTGCAAACCTGCTGCGCGCCGAAATCGTGGCCGACGAACACCGCCTTTTCCGCACCCAGTGCGTCCAACAGACCGATCATATCGTCCATGACCTTGTCTGCGTCGTATTCGATCGGATCGACCGGACGATCGCTGCGGCCATAGCCGCGCTGGTCCACCGCCACGGCCTTGAAACCCGCCTGCGCCACAGGTTCCATCTGGTTGCGCCAGCTGTACCACAGGCCCGGGAAACCATGACAAAAGACCACCGGCATGCCTTCCCCGGCAGTGGCAATACGCATGGTAATGCCGTTGGTCTGGATCATCTGTTCGGTTATCGTCATATCGGCCTCTCTTTCAATTCGTTGTCGATCGCGCGCAAACTGGCCAGCAGATTGGCCTCGCCTTGCGCGCTGTCTTCCTTGGTCAGCAATTCCACCTCGACCAGCCCGTCGAAGCCGCGGTCGATCAACCTGCCCAGAACAGGCACCCAGTCGATCACCCCCGCACGCGGTTCCACCCGCCCCGGCACATCCGCAATCTGGATACCGCCAATCAGATCCCAATGGGCATCAAGCGACTGGACCACGTCATCGCCCATCATCGCGCAATGGCCGACGTCGAACAGCAGCCGCACCGCCGGGCTATCCACCGCGCGTACGATTGCCGCGCCATCGGCCATGCTGTCGATCAGCAGGCCGGGAATCCATTGCGGGGCAACCGGTTCGATCATCAAAGTCAGCCCCGCGTCTTCCGCAAGCGGGGCGATGCGGCGCAAATTGGCGATCATGGCCGCAATCTGCGCGGGCTTTTCGTATGCGGCATCCAAACCCGTGACACAGACGGCCGCCCCGCTGCCCATCTGCGCCACTGTGGCAATGCTCGATTCAATGCTGGCCCGGATCAGCGCCTGCGCATCGGCGTCGTTCCGGCTCCACAGCGGCTTGTCCCAATGGGCCAGATCGTTGTTGAACGTGCCCATTTCGAGGCCATGTTCGGCCAGCTTCGCGGAGATTGCGGCGCGTTCCGCATCGGCACGAACCTTGAGATAGATGTCGAAAGCCCCGGCAAAGCCCTGCTGCGCCAGATAATCCAGTTGCGCCCCCGCATCGCGCGAAGGGGCGCTGTGCGCGAACAGCGGCCCATCGGGGCTGCGCAGCCCCAGATGCCCTGCCATGCGCAAGCTGTGAATAATGGGCTGTACCATGGCCTGTTCTCCCGGATGATCCTTCGATGCTTGGCCGAAGGTGTGCGGCGCGGGGATAGACCGATTCCAGCGGGTTAGCGAAGCCCCCGATGCTGCACAGCTTTTGTGCAAAAATGCACGGACCATGTCAGGCCCGCATGATGGGCCGGATCAGCGGGGCACAATGGTCTTGGTGATCCGGGCGTAAGTCACCGGCTTGCCATCCACCAGAACAGTCACATCGGTCCACGCCATCGTCCGCCCCCGGCGCAGCAGGGTGCCCTCCATCACATATTCCACATCGCCGGGCATGGGGCGGGCGTGCTGGATAAAGATATCGCTCGTGACAGGCAGTTCGCTCTCTGCCAGTTCGGTCACCAGCGCCACGAACGAAGGCACCTCGACCAGCCCGTTCATGACCGAGCCGTTGAGCGTTCCCCACGGGGTGAGCATTTCGGCGCGCGGACGGAACGCCACGCGCGCAAACCCGCGGCGCGCCTCGAGCAGACGTATACCGCTCCACAGATTGTAACCGCTGCCCAGGGCCGCATCGATGAAGCCCTGTTGCGCCGGTGTGAATGCAAATGCCGTATCGGACATACAATTATCCCTGTTGCGGAAGCGGCGCATAGGCCGTGGCTTCCACTTCCATCAGAAGATCGGGCAGCAGCAGCCCGGAAATGATCACCGCTGTCGAACAGGGCGGATTATCCGCGAACAGGGCATTCTTGACCGCCGCGTAACCGCCATAGGCAGCGCGTTCGACAAGATAACACCGCAAATTGACGACATCGCCCAGCGTGACATCCGCCGCCATCAGCGCGGCTTCGATATTAGCGAAGCATTGCCGGGCCTGTTCGGCCGCATCGCCAATGCCCACCACCTGCCCGTCGCGCAGCGCCACCTGCCCCGATACCGTCACCCAGTCCCCGCAACGAATGGCCTGGCTCATTCCCGGAAAGGCCATGCCGGGCGGATTGCTCCGCACGATCCCCGTGTTCATCCTGCGATTGCTCCCCGCGCCGCGCTTACTGGCGCTGTGAATGGATATTGCCGCCATCGACGACAATTTCAGACGAGGTCATGTAGCTTGCCTCATCCGACAGCAGGAACCGGATGACACGGCCCAGTTCATCCGGTTCTCCGTAACGCCCCATCATGATCCGCCGTTCGAAATGGCCCGGCATCGACCGTTTGACCGGCGCAACGATCGGCGTGTCGACATTGCCCGGGCTGACCGTGTTGATGCGGATACCATCGGCCGCCAGTTCATCGGCCATCGAACGGACAAGCGAGATCACCGCACCTTTCGCGGCGGAGTAAATCGGGATGATGCCATTGCCCAGCGTGGCGTTGATCGACGCCACGGCGACAATCGCCGCACCGGGTGTGGCCCGCAGGTCTTCGCGGAAGGCCTGTGTCAGCAGGATCAGTGGGCGTACGTGCAGGTTGATGCCGGAATCCCAGTTTTCCGGGGTTACCCCGTCGATATAAGTCGCCTCTGCCGTACCCGCCGCATGGACCAGACCGCCAATTACGCCCACGGCTTCGCGCGTGGCCAGGGCGGCCGGGGTAACGGCCTGCGGGTTGCGCAAATCCACGGCGAGCCCGAGAGCCTTCACCCCATACCGCGCGGTAATCGCCTCTGCCGCGCGGGCCACGCCATCCGCGTTGATATCCCACAAGGCCACAGGGCGCCCCACGGCGGCCAGTGCATAAGCCGTGGCCAAACCGATACCCGAAGCACCACCGGTGATCACCACCCCGTTCGCGGGTGAATGCAGCCGGGGGCCAAAGTCTGCCTGTTCCGCCTGATCCAGCAGATCCCTTTTCATAGTGCCCTCATCCTTCTCACCAGTGTTTTGATCCGGGCGCAGCATGCTACCCGACAGCCCGTTTCGCCATGCCGCGTTTTCTCACGCGGTTTGCAGGCCCTTGCAAGCCTGCATCACCGGAATACCCACGCAATGGCCCGCCCCGGTGCGTGATGGGCGCGCATGTCAACGCGCGGAAGACTCGCCGCTTGCCGCGCGCGCGCGATGGCGCCACGCCCCCGGCGACTGGCCGGTCCATTGCCGGAATGCGCGGCTGAATGTGGCGGAATCGCTGAACCCTACGCGCTGCGCGATATCGCCGATGCTCAATCCCCCATCCCCCAGCAAGGCCTCCGCCAGATCGCCCCGACAGGCATTTTTGAGATCGACCAGCGTAAACCCTTCTTCGGCCAGCCGCCGTTTCAAGGTGGCGGAGCTCAGGTGAAACTGGCGGGCAAGAGCAACCCCTGTGGGCAAGGGTTCCCCCTGCGCCAGCGCCGAATGCAGCACCACCCGCACCTTTTCCGAAAGCGGCGCTTCCTTGGAACGAATCTCCTCCAGATCGAAGGGGAAGCGTTCGAGCAGCCGGTCGAGTTCGGCGGGTGTCCGCACCACGGGCAATGCGAGATAATGCGCGGGGAACCGCAGGCTGTTCTCCGGCGCATGGTGGCGCACCGGATGCAGCATCAGGCGCGAGGCGCATTCGCGGCTGACGAGCGGGGGATAGCGAAAGCCCACCGAAAGGATGCGAATGTCATCCCCGATCAGCCAGCTGAACAGCCGGTGATGCGTCGACAGGCCAGTCAGATCGGAAACATAGGCGCTGACATTGCGCCGGGTCCGAAAGGTGACCATGCGGAATTCCGCCACATCGCCTTCCTCGATCAGTTCCAGGCGGCCCATGCGCGGGATCAGCATCGTCTGAAACGCGGTGGCCCGCGCGATCACGTCCCGGAGCGTGCGACAGGTGATCAGGCATTGGCAGAACAGGTCGAATTCCTGCTTGGCCAGCGGTTCGCGCCCTTCCTGCCGGGCGGCATGGGCATCCAGCGCCCAGGTGGCTTCGGCGTAGAGTGCGGAAAATTCGTGCCGCGACAATTGCCCCGTCCAGCGCGGATCGAGCAGCGCCTTGGCAGGATGGGGCAGTTGCGCCCGGCGCACCAACGCATCCACGTCATCACCCGTTTTTGCGACATAACGCAGCAGTTCGCGCGCGACCGGAATGGAAACCACGCGTGGTGCGGGCAGCGAAAGGTGCTTCACAGGATGAACTCTATTGCCATAGTCTTTGAGCTATTCTGCCATTCAAAGCCATGCCCCGCCAAGGGACAAATGTGGCGAGCACATCTGCGCGGGCAGTCCATGGATGACTGTCGGCGTTTTTCGCACATGGAGAGGACGGAATGAGCGCAAACGAAGACCTGTTACGGCGAATCGATCGGCTGGAATCGCTGGATGCGATCCGCCAGCTCGCCGCAAAATATTCGCTCGCCCTCGACATGCGCGATTCGGATGCCTGGGTGAACCTGTTCCCCGAAGACGTCCGCGTCGGCGGCGGCAAGACCGGCCGCAAGGATCTGCGTGACTGGTTCGAGGAAACCCATTCGATGCAGTTCGATGGCACCTCGCACCACATCGGCGGGCACATCATCGATTTCGACGATGCCGACCATGCCCAGGGCATTGTCTATTCGAAGAACGAACATGAAACCGGCCCCGAATGGGTGATCATGCAGATGATGTACTTCGACAAGTACGAGCGCATCGATGGCCGCTGGTATTTCCGCCGCCGCCTGCCGCTCTATTGGTACGCCACCGATCTCAACAAGCCGCCTGTGGGCGATCGCAAGATGCGCTGGCCGGGCGCGCAGCCCTATCATGGCAGCTTCCACGATCTCTTCCCCAGCTGGAAGGAATACTGGGACCGCGACAAGGCTGGCACGGGCAACGACACGCCGGTGGCCGAACCGGCCCCGCTGGAAAAGTTCATCGAAACGATGCGCCGCGGCCACCCGCTGCCCAAACCTCGCGTCCGCACCTGACGCACGGGGTCAGGACCATCCGGTGCCTCCGCAGAGGCCCGGATGGTTCCCCCCATCTATCCCATCCGCGCCCGCTTTTTCGGGCGGGAACAGTACCGGGACCCTAGCATGAGCGATATCTTCTCCCCCGTTTCCCTTGGCGAAATCCAGCTGGCCAACCGGATCGTCATGGCCCCGATGACGCGTGACCGCGCCGGACCGAACGACGAACCGACCGAAGTCATGGTCGAATATTACCGCCAACGTGCCAGCGCGGGCCTGATTATCACCGAAGGCACCCAGCCCTCGCCCGCGGGCAAGGGGTACTGGCGCACGCCGGGCATCCACAGCCAGGAACAAGTCGCCGGCTGGCGCAAGGTTGCTGACGCCGTACATGCGGAAGGCGGCAAGATCGCCGTCCAGATCATGCATGTGGGCCGCGCGGCGGTGCAGGCGAACAAGGATGCCGATGCGCAAACCGTCGCGCCATCTGCCATCCCCTGCCCCGATCTGATCCCGGGGCCGACCGGTGTGCCGGAAGCCACCGTGCCCCCCCGCGCGCTCGAAACCGATGAAATTGCCGGTGTCATCGCCGAATATGTGACCGCTGCCAAAAACGCGCGCGAAGCAGGGATCGATGCGGTCGAACTCCACTGCGCCAGCGGGTATCTGCCGATGCAGTTCCTGTCGTCGAACAGCAACCAGCGCACCGACCAGTATGGCGGATCGGCCGAAAACCGCGTCCGTTTCGTGGTGGAAACGCTGTCCGCTCTGGCAGAAGCGATTGGCCCCGGTCGTGTCGGCTTCCGCATTTGCCCGGGCATCAAGCTGAACGGGATGGACGATGCCGATCCCGCCGAAACTTATGCCACGCTGCTCAAGGCCGTGAACGGTCTGGGCCTCGCCTATGTTCACCTGATTCACATCCCGAACGACGGGTTCGATTCTCTCGAACTGGTCCGCGCCAACTGGACCGGCCCGGTGATCGAGAACAACGGCCTCAATCTCGACAAGGCAAAGGCCGTTCTGGCCGATGGCAAGGCCGACGCGGTGTCGTTCGGCTACGCCTATATCGGCAACCCGGATCTGGTCGAACGCTTCCGCGATGGCGTCGGTCTCGCCAAGGCCGATCGCAAGAGCTTCTATACCGGCGATGGCGACGACCGTCGCGGATACACGGACTATCCCACTTACACGCAAATCCAGGAAGAGGTGTCTGAATGACCAAGATTCTCGAAGGGCGCGCCGCGCTCGTAACCGGCGGTGGCCAGGGCGTTGGCCAGGGCATCGCACGTGCGCTCGCCGCAGCGGGCGCCAATGTCGTGATTGCCCAGCGCGGTGTCGAACAGGGTGAGGAAGAAGCAGCCTATCTGCGTGACACGCACGGTGTCGACGCGACCTTCATCCAGACCGACGTGACCAAGCGTGAACAGGTCGATGCACTGGTGGCCGCCACTATCGCGCGCTTCGGCAAGCTGGAAGTGCTCGTCAACAACGCGGGCAGCAGCGTTGCCAAGCGTCTGGAAAACCACACCGACAAGGACATGGAACTGTACTTCGCGCTGAATTACTATTCCGCGTTCTGGGCGATGCAGGCAGCCTTCCCCACCATGAAGGCGCAGAAGTTCGGCCGCATCATCAACCTCGGTTCGCTGAACGGCGTGAACGCCCATATGTTCACGGTGGCCTATAACGCCAGCAAGGAAGCCGTCCGCGCGCTCACCCGTACGGCTGCGGTCGAATGGGGCATTCACGGCATCACGGCAAACGTGATCTGCCCTTCGGCCACCAGCCCGTTGGCCAAGGAATACTTCGCCGCAAACCCGGAAATGGCCACCAACATCCTGAAGAACGTGCCCGCTGGCCGGTTCGGCGATTCCGAACAGGACATCGGCCCGATCGCGGTGTTCCTCGCCAGCGAAGGCAGCGGCTATTACACCGGCAACACCATGTTCGTGGATGGCGGTGGCCATATCAACGGCGTGCCGTGGCGCCCCGAGGTTGAAGACTGAGGAGGCTGGCGATTATGAAACGTCTTGAAGGATTGCGCGCGGCCGTCACCGGCGGGGCACAGGGCATCGGCGCGGCCATCGCCCGTCGTCTGGCTGAAGAAGGCGCCCGCGTGGCGGTGCTGGACATCAATGCGGAAGGCGCAGCCAGCGTGCTGCCCGCGCCGCACATCGGCCTTTCCTGCGATGTCACCGACAGCGCCTCGGTCGACAAGGCCTTTGCCGAAATCAAGGCCGCCTTTGGCGGGCTCGATGTCCTGGTGAACAACGCCGGGGTCGGTTCGGCACCGGGCGATGGGATGGACAAGTACTATGCCGCGCAGGCCGAGCAGGCCGAAGGCAAGGATGTGTTCGCCGACCAGACCATCTATTGCGAAGATGCGGGCTGGCTGCGCGTGCTCGACATCACGCTCAACGGCGCCTTCCGGTGCAGCCGTGCGGCGGTGCGCCTGATGGCGGAAGGCAACAACGGCGGTTCGATCGTCAACATCGCCTCCACCGCGGCGGAAAAGGGCAATGGTCCGGTTCCCTATTGCACCGCCAAGGCGGGCATTCTGGGCATGACCCGCGCGATGGCGCGCGAACTGGCCCCGCGCGGCATCCGCGTCAACGCGGTGCATCCCGGTGCCACGGAAACGCCGATCTACATCGGCCTGCCCGAAGAAGTGAAGCAGGCCGTCGCCAACGACAGCCTTCTGCGCCGCCTCGCGCAGCCGGAAGAAGTGGCGGGCGCGGTTGCGTTCCTCGCCGGGTCGGACGGCAGCTTCGCCACAGGCAGCACGGTAACGGTCAACGGCGGCGCCTCGCTCACCTGAGCAGGCCCGCCAGCCAATTGTCAGGGGGCAGTCCACCAACGGGCTGCCCCCTGTACGTTCAGATAAGGCGTGATCGGGCTTCAAAAGCCAATCACTTGTGGAGAGGATAACAAAAATGGATCTCAACGGAAAAGCCACCATCGTTACCGGTGGCGCGCGCGGTATCGCCAAAGGCATCGCAACGGCCTTCGTGAAAGCCGGGGCCAGTGTCCTGATTGTCGATCGCGAAGAAGATCTGGGCAATGCCACCGCCGCCGAACTGAGCCAGTTCGGTAAAGTCGTGTTCATGCCGATGGATCTGTCGCAGCATGATCAGTTGCACCTGATTGTGGACAAGGCCGTGGCCGAATTCGGCAAGCTCGACACGCTGGTCAACGCGGCCCAGGCATCCGCGCAGGAAATGTTCGCGAAACAGACGCGCGAACAGGCCAATATCGCTTTCGACACCGGGTTCTGGCCAACCTATCACCTGATGCAGGCCGCCTATCCGCACCTGAAAGCCAGCAAAGGTTCGATTATCAATTTCGGCAGCGGTTCGGGCCTGTCGGGAATGGTCACCCAGGCCAGCTATGCCGCCGCCAAGGAGGCGATCCGCGCCCTGTCCAAAGTGGCCACCAATGAATGGGGCAAGGACGGCATTCGCGTGAACGTGATCTGCCCCTATGCCATGACCCCGGGGGTCGAGGCATGGTCGCAAGCCTTCCCCGACCAGTACGCCGCCAGCCTTGCGCAAGTGCCGCTGAAGCGGATTGGTGATCCCGAGGCAGATATCGGCGCTGCCGCCGTATTCCTCGCCAGCGATGCCGCCAGCTATGTCACCGGGCAGACGCTGATGGTGGACGGCGGACAAACCCGCGCATCCTGACGCGCGGGCGCGTAAAAACAGTTACCCTACCTGCGGGGCGTTTCCGGTGGGAAACGCCCCCTTTTTTTGAGGTTAGCCCACGACCCCGGCAGCAGCCAGTACGGCCAGTTGCAGAACGTCGGGCACAATCGATGTCATCGGCGCGATTTGCACCGGCTTTTCCATCCCGATCAGCATCGGCCCGATCGTGGCGTTGCCGCCCAGTTCGCGCAGCAGCTTTGCCGAGATATTGGCCGATTGCAGGCCCGGCATGATCAGGATGTTGGCCGGCTGCGACAGGCGATTGAACGGATAATTGGCCATGACGCGCGGATTGAGCGCGGCGTCGGGGGCCATTTCCCCTTCGTATTCGAAGCCCGGATTTTCCGCATCGAGGATCGCCACAGCTTCGCGGATCGGCTCCAGCCACTTGCCCGACGGATTGCCGAAGGTGGAGAAGCTGAGAAACGCGACGCGCGGTTCGTGCCCGAGACGACGGGCAACCGCAGCGGTTTCCTTGGCGATATGCGCCAGTTCCTGCGCCGTGGGGCGTTCGTTGATCGTCGTATCGGCGAGGAATACGGTGTAATCCTTGCCGATCATCAGGTGGATGCCGAACGGCACCTGACCCGGCTTGTGATCCAGCACCAGTTGCACTTCACGCATCGATTGCGCGAACGGGCGCGTCAGCCCGGTAATCATCGCATCGGCATGGCCCAGCGCCACCAACAGCGCACCAAAGACATTGCGGTCCTGGTTGACTGTGCGGCGTACGTCACGTTCGCGATAGCCCCGGCGTTGCAGACGCTTGTACAAATAGTCGACCATTTCCGGCACGCGCACCGAATTGGCCGAGTTTTCGATCTCATAACTATGCGGATCGTCGACACCCAGTTCGATCAGTTTGTCGAGCACCGCCTGCGTGCGGCCCACCAGAACGGGCGTGCCATAGCCGAAATCGCGATACTGGATCGCGGCGCGCAGGACGATTTCTTCCTCCGCCTCGGCAAAGACGACCCGCTTGGGATTGCGCTTCAGCTCTTCGAAGACCTGCGTCAGCACGCTGGTGGTCGGGTTGAGGCGCGCTTTTAACTGCGCGCGATAGGCGTCGAAATCCTCGATCGGCTTCTGCGCCACGCCCGAATCCATCGCCGCCTTGGCCACGGCCGAGGACACGCGTTCGATCAGACGCGGATCGAACGGCGCCGGAATGATGTATTCGGTGCCGAACTGGTGATTGGTGCCATAAGCCGCCGCCACTTCTTCGGGCACGCGTTCGCGGGCCAGCGCGGCGATTGCTTCGGCCGCCGCGATCTTCATTTCCTCGTTGATCGCTGTGGCCTGCACGTCGAGCGCACCGCGGAAAATGAAGGGGAAACCCAGTACGTTGTTCACCTGGTTCGGATAGTCCGAACGGCCAGTGGCGATAATCGCATCCGGGCGGACGGCCTTGACGTCGGGCGGGCTGATTTCCGGATCGGGGTTGGCCATTGCGAAGATGATCGGCTTGGGGGCCATGTTCTTGACCATGTCCTGCGTCACCGCGCCCTTGGCGGAAAGACCCAGGAAAATGTCTGCGCCCTTGAGCGCTTCGGCCAATGTGCGGTCCGTGGTTTCGATGGCATGGGCCGATTTGAACTGATCGACGTTTTCACGCCCCCTGTAGATCACGCCCTTGGTATCGCAGACAGTGACATTGTCGTGGCGCACGCCCATCGACTTGATCAGCGCGGTACAGGCCAGCGCCGAAGCCCCTGCACCGTTCACCACGACTTTCACTTCGTCCAGCTTGCGCCCGGTCAGATGGCAGGCATTGATCAGGCCAGCGGCGGCGATAATCGCCGTGCCATGCTGGTCGTCATGCATGACCGGGATTTTCATCCGTTCACGCAGCGCCTGCTCGATAATGAAGCATTCGGGCGCCTTGATGTCTTCCAGATTGATCCCGCCGAAGCTGGGTTCCATCATCGCAATCGCTTCGATCAGGGCCTGCGGATCTTCGCTGGCCAGTTCGATATCGATGGAATCGACATCGGCAAACCGTTTGAACAGCACGGCCTTGCCTTCCATCACCGGCTTGGATGCCAGCGCGCCAAGATTGCCGAGGCCGAGAATAGCGGTGCCGTTGGAAATCACCGCCACCAGATTGGAACGGGCGGTGTACTTTGCCGCATTGGCCGGATCGCGGGCGATCGCTTCCACAGGGGCGGCCACGCCGGGCGAATAGGCGAGGCTGAGATCGCGCTGCGTGGCCATCGGTTTCGATGCCACGATCTCGATCTTACCTGGCCGGATGGTCTCGTGATAAAAAAGCGCCTCACGCTCCGAAAAACTCACTTTGTTACCATCACCGGACAAGGGCAGTCTCCTTTCGTCCCTTGCCGATAACCGCACTTCATCAAAAGCGATAGGGGAAAGCTGCGTCCTTGCGCTTCCCGAATCAGGTCTCACCCCGCTACCGCGTTCGACATGGCTGGCACCGCTTCCCCCATGATGGCGCAATATCTTGTTCTTAAAGAACGCGCTGGCGATTCCATGCTGTTCTACCGCATGGGCGATTTCTTCGAACTGTTCTTCGATGATGCGAAACACGCGGCACAAATCCTCGATATCGCGCTGACCAGCCGGGGCGAACACGATGGCCAGCCCATCCCGATGTGCGGGGTGCCGGTGCATGCAGCGGAAAACTATCTTGCACGCCTGATCAAGGCGGGTTGCCGGGTGGCCATCGCCGAACAGATCGAAACGCCCGAAGAAGCGAAAAAACGCGGCGGTTCCAAGGCACTGGTCGCCCGAGATATCGTGCGGTTCGTGACCGCTGGCACACTGACAGAAGAGGCGCTGCTGGAACCGCGTCGCGCGAATATCCTTGCCGCCGTGTGCGACGTGCGCGGCACGATCGGGATTGCCGCCTGCGACATTTCGACCGGGCGAATGGAACTGGAAGAATGCGCGCCCGATCGCATGGGCGCCGCGCTGGCCCGGTTGGGGGCCAGCGAACTGGTCGCGCCGGATGGCTGGGACGAGGCGCCCGACCGCACGATCGCCCGGCCCCGCACCCATTTTGCCAGCGATGAAGGCGATGCCCGGCTGAAAACGATCCATGGGGTCGCCACGCTAGATGGCTTCGGCCAGTTTTCGCGGGCCATGCTGGCGGCAGCAGGCGGGCTGATCGCCTATCTCGACCATGTCGGCTGCGGGAAACTGCCCCTCCTGCTGCCCCCGGTCGAACGCGCCGGCGATGCCCGGCTCACCATGGACGAGGCGACGCGCGGCAGCCTCGAAATTCTCGAAGCCCAGCAGGGCGGGCGCAAGGGCAGCCTGATCGCGGCGGTGGATCGCTGCGTCACCGGGGCGGGCGCACGCATGCTGGCCGACGATCTGTCTTCCCCGCTGACCGATGCCGACGCGATCCAGGCACGCCTCGCCGCTGTGCAATGGCTGCACGAAGATCCCCTGTTGCGTGCCGATCTGCGCGCAGTGCTGCGCGCCTTGCCCGATGTCGGGCGGGCGCTGGGGCGCATTGTCGCAGGGCGCGGCAGCCCCCGCGATCTGGGGCAAGTGCGCGACGGGCTGGCAGAAGCGCGCCGCATCCACGATCACCTGCAAGGCCGCCGCGATCTGCCGCCCTTGCTGGACCGGCTGCTGCCCGCACTCGGCGGCCATGGAGCGCTGGTCGATCTGTTCACGCAGGCGCTGGTCCCTTCGCCGCCGACGGAGCGCAGCCAGGGCGGATTTGTCGCCGAAGGGTATGATGCCGCGCTGGACGAACTGCGCCATGCCTCGGGCAATTCGCGCCGCGCCATCGCCGCACTGGAAGCGAAGTATCGCGACGACACCGGCATCACCGCCCTGAAAATCAGGCACAACGGCGTGCTCGGCTATTTCATCGAAGTGCCCGCCAAACACGCCGATGCCCTGATGGCGCCGGACAGCGGGTTCACCCATCGCCAGACCATGGCCGGTGCGGTGCGCTTCAATTCACTGGTCCTGCACGAAGAGGCGACCCGGATTGCCGAAGCGGGCGGCCGCGCGCTGGCGCTGGAAGAAGCCCATTTCGAACAGCTGATCGCCCGCGCCATCGCCGATCGCCACGCCATTGCCGCCACAGCCGAGGCGCTGGCGCGGATCGATGTCACCGCTGGGCTGGCCGAACGCGCGGCGGAAGGGGCGTGGAGCCGCCCTGATATTGTCGAGGAACGCAGCCTCGTGATCGAAGGCGGGCGGCACCCGGTGGTGGAAGACGCGCTGGCCAGTGCGGGCGAACGCTTTGTCGCCAACGATTGCACTCTGGCCCCGACTGACCGGCTGTGGCTGATCGGCGGCCCCAACATGGGCGGTAAATCGACCTTCCTGCGCCAGAACGCGCTGATCGTGCTCCTGGCGCAGGCTGGCAGCTATGTCCCCGCGCGGCGGGCGACAATCGGTCTGGTCGACCGGCTGTTCAGCCGTGTCGGCGCCTCCGACAATCTGGCACGCGGGCGCTCCACCTTCATGGTGGAAATGGTCGAAACCGCCGCAATCCTCGCCCAGGCGACCGAGCGCAGCTTTGTCATTCTGGACGAGGTTGGGCGCGGCACATCCACTTATGACGGGCTGGCACTGGCCTGGGCCGTGGTTGAGGCCGTGCACGAAACCACCCGTTGCCGGTGCCTGTTCGCCACCCATTACCATGAACTCGCCCGGCTCGCGGAAAGTTGCGACGCGCTGTCGCTTCACCATGTTCGCGCACGCGAATGGAAAGGCGATCTCGTCTTGCTGCATGAACTGGCCGAAGGCCCGGCAGACCGGTCCTATGGTCTGGCCGTGGCGCGGCTGGCCGGTGTCCCGGCCCCGGTGATCGCCCGCGCGAAAACCGTGCTGGACCGGCTGGAGAAAGGCCGCGCGGAAACGGGCGGGCTGGCGGCCGGACTGGGTGAACTGCCACTCTTTGCCGCTGCCGCCCAGGCCGAGGCGGAACAGCGCGATACCTTGCGCGAACGGCTGGACGGGCTGGATATCGATGCCCTTTCACCGCGCGAAGCGCTCGACCTGTTGTACGATTTGAAGCGCGAAGCGGGGGCGACGGAAATTTAACCTTCGCCTGCTAACTCTCTCCGAATGTACAAGAAACTGTTCACCAATTATCGGGCTGCCTTGGGCTTTGCCGCCGCGACAATCGTTGCCGCGCTCCTGTTTGTCGGTTCGCAGGATCATGATGGCGCGCTCGACACCGCGAATGCAACCGAAACACAGGACATGGTTGCTTCGGAAAACGATGTGGTCGATCAGCCTGCCGAAAATCAGGCCGGGAACCAGACGCAGGAAACCGTGGAATTCCTGTCCGACGACGAACTGGTCGATGAACCGACAGGCGATGGCGAAAGCGCCACCGAAAACTCCGATGATGGCGGTTCCACCACCCGCGACAGCAGCGATGACGATGGAACCGATTTGTCCGACGACTGACGCGCAGACGCGCCGATAATGAGGCGATAACTAACGCGTAGGCACGGGTTCCGGCCCCGAATAATCGTAGAAACCACGCCCGCTTTTCCGGCCGAGCCAGCCCGCTTCGACATATTTGCGCAAGAGCGGCGCAGGGCGATATTTCGGATCGCCCGTGCTTTCATGCAGCACGTGCATGATATCCAGGCAAGTATCCAGACCGATAAAATCCGCCAGTTCCAAGGGCCCCAGCGGATGGCTGAGCCCCAATTTGCAACCCTTGTCGATATCGGCGACGTTGCCCGTACCCGCGCCCAGAACGAACACCGCCTCGTTCAGCATCGGCACCAGAATACGGTTCACCACGAAGCCGGGTTCATCCCCCGCCTCAACCGCGGTCTTGCCGATCTGGCGCACGAATGCGCGCACCCGTTCCAGCGTTTCCGCGCTCGTCGCAAGGCCCGGAATGATTTCCACCAGTTGCATGACCGGCACAGGGTTGAAGAAATGAATGCCGATAAAACGCGCGGGATCGGGGCTGGCGGCAGCCATGCGGGTGATCGGGATCGAGCTGGTATTGCTGGCCAGAATTGCGCCTTCACCGAGAATGTCACCCACGGCAGCGAATATCTTGCGCTTGATCTCTTCGCGTTCGGTCGCGGCTTCGATCACCAGGTCGGCCGCGCCCATAGGCGCATAATCGGCGCTGGTGGTGATGCGGGCCAGTGCGGCATCGGCATCGGCGGCGGCGATCTTGTCCTTGTCGACCATACGGGCGAGCTGTTTGGCGATCATGGCTTTCGCCTTGTCGGCAATTGCCAGATCCAGATCGCACAGGATCACGTCCAGCCCGGCCTGCGCGCAGGTCTGGGCGATCCCCGTCCCCATAAGCCCGGCCCCGATTACGCCGACTTTTTTCATGACAAACCCCCTTCGCAAATGCAGCAATCAACGCTGCCTAGCGGGGCGGGGCGGGGTTGGCCAGCGGGTATTATGGACAGGGAACCGCACCCCGCGGGGCCGGATCAGCGCCCGATCAACGCCCGATCAACGGTTGCCGCCGGGCACCCACAGCACATCGCCCGTAGCCGCCGCGTTCACCGCGCGCGTCAGAACGAACAGATAGTCCGAAAGCCGGTTGATATAGGCCAGCGCCGCCGGATTGACCGGGGCCTGCGCGGCCAGTGCGGTCATGCACCGTTCCGCACGGCGGGTGATCGCGCGCGCCACATGAATTCGTGCCGCCGCCTCGCTGCCGCCCGGCAGGATGAAACTGGTCAGTGCAGGCAAAGCCTCGTTCACGTCATCGATCCGCGCTTCCAGCCAGGCGACCTGCTCTGGCACGATCCGCAGAACCATTTCGGATGGCGTGAAATCATCGCCAGGCGTGGCGATATCGGCGCCGAGATCGAACAGATCGTTCTGTATCCGCGTCAGCACCCGGGCATGGCCGCCCGAACCCAGCGCCACCACGGCAAGGCCGACGGCGCTGTTCGCCTCGTCCACCGTGCCGATAGCCTCCATCCGCGCGTCATGCTTCGCGCAGCGCGAACCATCGACCAGGCCCGTTGTCCCGGCATCACCGGTACGGGTGTAAATCTTGTTCAGCTTGACCATGCAATTAGCGGTTTGAGCCGGCAACCATAAGGATGACAGCGACCACGACAATCGCCAGCGCCTGATACTTGATACGCGAGAACATCATCTGGTTCTGGCGCAATTGCAGGGGCGACGGGCCGGTGTTGGGATCGCGATCCAGTTCGTCGCGCGAGCTTTGCAGAAACGCCACGACCCCGCGAACCAGCGACACCACGACCATGATCATGAACACGATCAGCAAGGGGATAAGAATGTAGTTCATGACAATGACCCTACGCCCACACCGAGCGAAATGCCAGCAGGGAAGTCATGCCGACGCAAGGCTTCCGCCAGAGCGATCCCGTCCTGTCCCGCATCGCGTCTGTCCGCCAGAGAGGGCGACCCGCGCCGCTTGGCCAATTTGCGCCCGGTATCGTCATCCAGCAGAAGCGGATGATGATGCCAGCGCGGCACCGGCAGATCGAGCAAGGCCTGCAACAGGCGGTGTATGTGGGTGGCGGCGAACAGATCCATGCCGCGCGTGACAAGGGTGACCGCATCGGCCGCATCGTCCAGCGTCGCGGCCAGATGATAGCTGGCAGGCGCCTCCTTGCGCAGGATCACCACATCCCCGAACAGATCGGGACGCGCGGCTTGCCGCCCGGCAAGGGCATCGTCCCAGTGCAAGGGGCCGGTCCGCGCCATCGCCCCGGCCACATCCAGCCGCCAGGCCATATCGTGGCCATCGGGATCGATCGGATGCCGGCGGCAGGTTCCCGGATAGACCGGTCCATCCGGGCCGATCTCGCGTGCAGCCGCAGCAATCTGCGCACGCGTGCAGCGGCAGGGATAGAGCAATCCCATCGCTTTCAACCTTGCCCCTGCAGCGGCATAATGTCCCAGCCGCTGCGACTGGATCACCTCTGCATCCCAGGTCAGGCCCAGCCAATGGAGATCGTCGCGAAACGTCTGCGCCAGTTCCGGGCGTGATCGCGTTCCATCAATATCCTCAATTCGCAGAAGAAACTCGCCACCCCCAGCACGGGCAAGATCGTGGGCGACAAGCGCGGCCCAGGCATGGCCCAGATGGAGCTGGCCATTGGGGCTGGGTGCAAAACGCGTGCGGATCATCACATTATCACGTAAAATTGTCTGTGGATTGGCACAGTGTCACAGACTTGACGCCATTTGCTGCAAGTGCTCCCTTCCATGACATCAGGGAGGGCATTCGATGTTCAAGGCCGAACTGATTGAGCGGGTTGCACACTTCCGCAGCGCGGATGACGATCCCCTGCGTGATCCATCCAGTTGCCCGGCGCTGGTGCTCAACGCCGATTACACCCCGCTGTCCTACTATCCGCTGAGCCTTTGGCCATGGCAGACCGCGGTCAAGGCCGTGTTCCTTGAGCGTGTGGACATTCTCGCCAATTACGAACGCGAGGTCCATTCCCCCTCCCTCGACATGAAGATTCCTTCGGTGATCGCGCTGCGGCAATTTGTCAAACCGAACGAATTCCCGGCATTTACCCGGTTCAACGTGTTCCTGCGCGATCGGTTTTCGTGCCAGTACTGCGGATCGCCCAAACACCTGACATTCGATCATGTCGTGCCGCGCCGTCTGGGCGGACGCACCACATGGGAAAATGTGGCCACCGCCTGCGCGCCCTGCAATCTGGCGAAAGGCGGGCGCACGCCGGGGCAGGCGCGCATGCCCCTGCTGACCATGCCGATCCGCCCCACCAGTTGGCAACTGCAGGAACGCGGCCGGGCATTCCCGCCCAACTTCCTGCATGAAACCTGGCGCGACTGGCTGTACTGGGACGTCGAACTGGAAGCCTGAGCAGCCAGCCAGACTGGCCTGCCCTAGCCGTCTATCGTGCGGCTGGCCGGGTGATGCTTGTCCAGATGGCGCTTGATGATCCGCAGATTGCGGGAATTCGACCGGAACATGAAGTCGAACACATCGCCTGCCAGTGGCACTGCACCGATTGCCGTATCCATCGCCACATTCCCGGCCATCCGCCACAACTGCCACTTGGGCATGTTGAGATTGCGCGCTTCCCAGACCATGTAGGCCCCCAGAACCGCGCCGACGATATCGCCCATCATGGGCACAAGGCCGACAATCGCATCCAGCCCGACAGGCCGGTTGATGACGGGCACGACAAGGCTGCGTTCCAGAACCTTTTCCATCATCTCCAGCCGTTGCCGGACAGAATGCGGATCGGTTCCTGTGGGGAATTTGGCCCCGAGGGGCATGGGACGTGTCATGGGACGTACAGGGCGCACAGCATCAGGTTGCGTCATCGCAGTCTCCTTCGACCACTTATCTGGGTACGAGCGCCAGCGCCGACAAGGGATGGACCCCCCAGATATTCGGTTCGAAGCCCTTGACGGTACCGCGCACCAGCGACCAGCGCAGCGGCGCACCCAGCGGGATATAGACATTGGCTGCGGTCAATTCGGCCTCTGCTTCGGCAAGCAGCGCCGCGGCACTGGCGGTATCGGGGGCAGTCAGCGATTCCCGCACGCGGGCATCCGCTTCCGGCGAACACAGCCCCGTCCGCAGGGTGCAGTTGAACTGATTGAGAAACCAGCTTGCGTTGGCATAGCGCGCTTCCCGATCGATCATGACCATATCGGCCTGTGCCGTCGCCTTGGTCCGCACCAGCGAAACGCCGATCGCGGCAAGATCGGCCTGCATCCCGGTGAACAGGATATCCGCCCCCGGCCCTTCCGGCATGGCGACTGTAAGCACCACCGGCGTTCCGCCATGGGCAGAGCGCCAGCTCCCCACGCGGATCGCCGCTTCCACCCGCCGTTGTTCCTGCGACAGACTAGCCCAGCGCTCCCCAGTCGTGCCGAGATCGCCCGGCATGCCCGGCGCCACGACCCTTGTGGTGGCCTGCCAGCCACTGACATTGAAAGGCACGATCAGCTTTTCCCGATCGATCGCCATGGCCAGCGCCTCCCGCAGCGATGGCACGGACAGAAACCCTTCGTCCGAACGAATCAGCAGACCAAACAGGCCCGACACGCGATCGAGCCGCACCGTGCCGCGCGACAGCGGGCCGGTATCGGCCAGCGGCAGGAATTCGATACGCCCGCCCAGCACCACATCGACTTCACCTTCATCGAACAGGGCAATGGCCTTGCGCGCAGGGAACGCCCGCAGTTCCAGCCTGCGGACATCATCGCCCCAGTGTTCGATCGCGGGCAAGCCCCGCTTCTCCGGCGGAACGGGAATAAGCCGTGCGATATCGCCTTCACGCTCCAGCCGCAGAAGGCCGCTGCCCTTGCCATTGCGTACCAGCCCCAGTTCGGGCTGGGCCAGCAATTGGAGCAAATCGGGCATCGGGCTGGAAAGGCGGATTTCCACCACTCTGCCGGCCATGGCGCGGACGTCCGAAATCCGTGCAAGATCAAAGCCCAGCGGCGTTCCGCGCAATTCGCGCAAAGTGCGACGCAAGGCATCGCGCACGCTTTCTCCGGTCAGTTCGGAACCATCCGGCCAGACGCCATCGCGCATGCGGAAAATGTAGCTTGTCCCGTCATCCGTCACGATCCAGCGATCGGCCAGGCCCGGCGCCACCTGCCCCGTGCCATCAAACCCGACAAGCCCGTCGACAATCGCGGAACGCAGTTGCTGCCCCGCAGGCGAAAGGATCGGCCCCTTGTCGAACATCTCTTCGGGGGACCCGATCACGATCATGTCCAGCGTCCCCTTGTCGCCGACCCAGTTGCACGCCGATGCCAGCGTGACCAGGGCCAGAGCGAGGGGAAACCTGAAGAAGCGACGCGCCATGATGCCTGCGTAGCAGCAAGCCGGGGCCGGGTCAGCGCCTATCGCAAGGCCCGATCAAATTTTGCGAAGCTTGCCCTCGGGGGCAGAAGGCTGAGTCGGGGCGAAACGTTGCCCGGTGGCGGGCGCAGGTGCGCTCACCGCCAGACGAACCAGCTTGGGATCGATTTCATCCGCGAAGGCGATGCCAAAGCGATTGTCCTGCACCCAGGCAACCGAACCCTTGACCCAGCCGATATTGCGCAAATCCACAGAGATAAGCGATCCGCGGGCCATCCTGATCTGGCCTTCGGCCATCATGCCGCCTGCAGAGAGATTACGCACTTTGACCCGATATTGCTGCTCATCCCCGTCCAGACGCAAACTGGCCATGAGAAAGAGGCTATCGCGCGGGATTTGGCGGGTATCAACGCTGGTCATCGGTCCAGTTACGATCAGGGTTTAGTTGCCGAACCATAGCAGGTCCGGGCAACGATAGATATCCGTCACAGGTAAACAAACCTTCAATCGTCCAAGTCTGGCACAAGGGACAGATTAAGCCTTTCAATCGTCTCGGGAAACCTTTTCACGGCGTTCATGCGCTTCCTGCGCTTCCACCGTCATGGTTGCAATCGGGCGGGCAATCAGGCGGCGGATTCCAATCGGATCACCGGTTACTTCGCAGTATCCGTATTCTTCGCCATCATCGATCCGGCGCAGGGCAGAGTCGATCTTGGCGATCAGCTTGCGCTGACGGTCCCGTGTGCGCAGTTCGATCCCCCAATCGGTCTCGCTCGAGGCGCGATCGTTCAGATCCGGTTCGCGGATCGGCCCGTCCTGCAGCGATTGCAGCGTGCCCGCCGAAGCCGAAAGTATCAGCTTCTTCCATTCGAGAAGCAGCCGCCGGAAATAATCCAGTTGCGCTTCGGACATGTAGGGTTCGTCATCGCCAGGAGTATAGTCACCACCAATGGCACGTCGTGCCTTGGCAAGAATGTCAATATCGTCACCCAGAACCGTCGCCATAAACAGGCCTCCGCATTCAACACACCCTCGAACCGGGCACGCCTCCTACGGGCCTCGGGCATTCCCGATGGCACGGCCGGTCCGGTTGGTCGCGCCTATAGGGATGCGCCCATTCCTGCACAAGCACCATTCGTAAGCCACTCTTATCCCAAGCTGATTGTGCGGGGCCAAACGGACTCCCCATGCAAACCATTGTTCTCGTTGTTAACATTTTGTTGACCATAAATGGCGATGGTCGCCCCTGACGGATGAAAAGCCGTCATAACAGGGGATCATGATATGGCTTTCAAACACGACACAGAGGCCGCCTCCGTTGCGGACGGGCGACCCGATTTGCTGATTACCGAATATCTCGCAGCCGCTGCCCGCGGGGATGTGGGGGCCTACTTCGATCTGGGCGTCGCCTTTTCCACCGGCAGCCACGGCACGCCGATCGATCTGATCGAAGCGCACAAGTGGTTCAACATTGCTGCCGCCATGGGCCATGGGAAAGCCGCATACTGCCGGGCCGACCTGTCCGACGAAATGTCCATGCGCGAAATCGCCGAAGCCCAGCGCCGTGCGCGGCAATGGCTGGCCGTTCCTTCACGCAAGGCGGCATAGCCCGCCTTATACCCGCCGCAGGCGCCTATCCCTTGCGGAAAGGCGTATGTTGGCCAAGATAGAGCTGATCCTGCGCGATCCCATCGCGTTCCCGCTCCAGAAAGTCGGCAACGGCGGCGCGGAATCCGGGATCGGCAATCCAGTGTGCCGACCAGGTTTTGACCGGTTCGTAGCCCCGCGCCAGTTTGTGCCCGCCCTGCGCGCCCGCTTCCACGCGTTTCAGGCCGAGCCGGATCGCGGCATCGATGGCCTGATAATAGCACAGCTCGAAATGCAGGAACGGCTTGTCGCGCGTCGCCCCCCAGTAACGACCGTATAGCGCCTCGCCGCCGATGAAGTTGAGCGCGCCCGCAATCGGCCGCTCCCCCTCAAACGCCATCACCAGCAGGATTCTGTCGGCCATACGCTGGCCAAACAACGTGAACGCATCCCGCGTCAGATAGGGTTGCCCCCATTTTCGCGCGCCGGTGGATTGATAGAAGATCCAGAAGGCATCCCAATGTTCGGGCAGGATATCGGCGCCGGTCAGGCTGCGGATCGTCACCCCGTCCTGCGCGGCGGCGCGTTCCTTGCGCACGGCCTTGCGTTTGCGCGAGGCCAGTTCGGCGAGGAAATCGTCAAAATCGCGATAGCCGCGATTCTCCCAATGGAACTGGATATCGCTGCGCAGCAGCCAGCCCGCATCGGCAAACAACGGCAACTGGCCGGGCTCGATGAAGGTCGCATGGGCGGACGAAAACCCCTGATTGCGGCACAGCGTTTCCGCCGCCTGCAACAGAGGTTGCGCCAGCCGTTCGTCGGAAAGCAGCAGGCGTGGCCCGGTTGCAGGGGTAAACGGGGCCGCGATCTGCAATTTCGGGTAATATTCGCGCCCCGCACGATGCCACGCGTCGGCCCAGGCGTGATCGAACACATATTCGCCCTGACTGTGCCCCTTGAGATAGGCAGGCATGACCGCCAGCAAGCTGCCATCGTCTGCCTCGATCCCGATAGGGGCCGGCGACCAGCCCGTGCCCGGTCCGACCGAGCCCGAATCTTCGAGAGCGGTCAGGAAATCGTGGCTGACAAAGGGATTGTCGGCACCGGCAAGGGCATCCCACTGCCCCGCATCGATCGCGCCGACCGATCCGAAAACACGCGCGGTCAGGGGCTCGCCTTCGCTCACCCGATACCGCCCCCTTCGGCGATCGCGGCATCGGCGTACACGGCTGCCCGTTCGGCCAGTTCAGCGCTGCGCACAGTCCAGGTCAGCACCGGCAACCCTCTTTGCCGCTGCGCCTCGGGAAAGGCGCTGGGCAGATCGCGGATATCGTAAGCGAGAAAATCGGGCCGGGCGTGCCACAGTGCCAGATGGCGCCGGGCGCTGCCGCTCAGCGTGCGGGCACCTTCTTCGGTCACCACCAGCCCGCGCACCGTCTGCGGTGAATGCCGTGCGAACCAGCGCGAGACACGGGGATCGAAGCTCATCACCGCGTGATGGCCGCGATAACCTTCGAGCACCCGGCGCACCGCCAGGCAGAGCGCATGGATCCGCCGGTCGCGCCGCGATTTCACTTCAATCAGGATGGGCACCTGCCCGCGCACTTGCGCCAGCGTTGCACCAAGGGTGGGGATCGTGTCGTCCCCGCCCGTCAGCACGATCTTGCCCAGTTGTGCGGCAGACAGATCACCCACCGCGCCGGTATCCCCCGTCAGGCGATCGAGTTCCCAGTCGTGAAACACCACCGCCTGGCCATCCCCGCTGCGCTGGACATCGCATTCGATACCCAGTCCGCGCGCGATCGCCCCGGCGAAGGCGGCTGGCGAATTTTCCGCCACGCCATGGCCGTGCAGGCCGCGATGGGCATAGACCTGCCCTTTCAGCCAGGCGACTTTGCCAGCCGGAGGGGCCGGCGCACGCCACTGGTCAATCGCCGCGAACAGCAACGATCGCGTCCACCTCGACCGCCACGCCCAGAGGGAGGCTGGCAACGCCCACGGCGCTGCGGGCATGACGTCCGGCATCGCCGAACACTTCCACCATCAGTTCGGACGCACCGTTCACCACGCGGGGCTGATCGGTGAACCCGGGCACACCGTTCACGAAGCCGCCCAGCTTGACCACCCGTTCGACCCGGTCGAGCGAACCCAGCGCCGCCTTGAGCTGCGCCAGAATCATCAACCCGCAGGCGCGCGCGGCCGTGACCCCGCGTTCCAAGCCGATATCCTCGCCCAGCTTGCCGGTGATCAGTTGCCCGTTCTCGAACGGGATCTGCCCCGAAACATGCGCCAGCCCGTCATGGATCACCACGGGGACATAGGCCGCCACCGGGGCAGCGGGTTCGGGCAGGACGATGCCGAGTTCGGCGAGTTTGTGTTCGATGCTCATGACCCGGTTCCATGCAATTTTTCACGCAACCATGGCAAGGCCTGATCCCACGTATCGATACGGGCATGGGCATGACCTTGCTGGAAGGCGCAGGGCAGATGGGGGGCCACCAGCGGTTCCCCGATCAGATGAAGGCGCGCCACATCGGGCACGATTTCCGCAGCCGATTCGATATGTTGCGCCAGATCGTCGATAAACACGGTGCGGCTCGGCCGGTATTCCTCGATAATGGCGCGCAAGGCCGGGCCTTTCGGCCCCTGATTGGTAAAGACCCGGATATCGAGACCATGGCTGGCGAGCTGGCGGGTCCGGTCATCGCGCCGGTGATGGGCAAGATTGGTCAGCACCACCACATCGGCATCGGCAGACAAGGCGTGGAGCGCCTCCAGTGCACCGGCGATCGGGGTCTGCCGGGTCATCTCCGTATCGAAAAAGCCGTCGAGCAGCTCCCACATGCGCTTGATATCCACCTGGCCACCATCGCGATAGCGCATGGCGTTGTAGAAATCGCGGCCATCGAGATGGAAGGCGATGTCGTGTGCTTCATCCAGCCAGTCCCGGAAATGGACCATCATGTGCAGCAGCACTTCATCGCAATCGGAAATCAGCAGAGGGCGGCTCATCGTGTCAGTTCCCTTCCCGCAGCGGCCAGTTTTTCAGGTGCGATATCCAGTGCCGCCGCTGCGGCGATCAGGTCAGGTTCATGCGCGGCAAGGAATTCCATGACCGCCCCCAGCACGGCGGGATCGGTCAGCCCGGCGCGCAGGACATCGGGCGTCATGCCGGTCAGCGCCAGCAAACGGGCAGCGCGATCTTCGTCGGACAATATCCAGCCCAGCACCGACAGGGCCAGCGCTTCGGGGTCGGCGTGGACGGGTTCGGTTCGGTATTTGATTTGTCACCGCCTTTCGTGGGTCGTAGAACGTCTGCATATACAGGTGGGGACCTGGGGCAACAGGAGCAAGCGGATGAAACGGATTCTCGTTGTGGAAGACAACGACCTTAATCGAAAGCTGTTTTGCGATGTGCTTGTCGCCAACGGTTTTTCGGTGGAACCCGTGGCCGATGGCGAATCCGCACTGGGCCGCGCCACCGATTTCGTACCGAACCTGATTATCATGGATATTCAGCTTCCCAATATCTCCGGGCTCGATCTGATTGCCCGAATCAAGCGGGATGCGATGTTGCGCAACATCCCGGTTCTGGCTGTCACCGCCTATGCCGGGAAAGGCGATGAGGAACGTATTCGCGAGGCTGGCGCGGAAGGGTATCTCGCCAAGCCGGTCTCGATCGGGCCTTTCATGAACGCGGTTCGCGGGCTGCTGGACGGGCGCACGCAGGACGCCGCCGCTTGACATTCGGCGCCCGCGCCCCTTTTGCGCCGCATTCACCTGCTTTCTTGCACCGAATATCTAGAACTACGCCCAAATTCAGATCAACGCATCGTTAAAGCCCGATACCGGCTCCCATTTTTCGGGGCGATGCACTAGGAGCTTCCCGCATGGACCGTGCGCAAATCGATGATCGCATTCGGGGCCTGATCGCCCCTTTCAACAAGAAGGGCGTGGCCGTGACGGACGCAACCACGTTCGCGGGCGATCTGGAATTCGACAGCCTGACGGTGATGGATTTCGTCGCCGCGATCGAGGACGAATTCGACATCATCATCAGCATGAACCAGCAGGCCGAAATCGAAAATTACGGCCAGCTTGTCGATGCCGTGTGCAAGCTTCAGGGCGACTGACACCGATATGACCGCAGCCAGCAGCAAGCCGGACCTGTTCAGCAAGTTCGACCCGCTTATCCAGCAACGCGAGGCCTTGCTGGCCAGCGGTGTGGAAGATCCGTTCAATCTGGTGATGGAAAAAGTGCTCTCGCCCACGCAGGCCATCTGCAACGGGCGCGAGACGATCCTGCTCGGTACCTACAATTACATGGGCATGACCTTCGATCCGGACGTGATCCAGGCAGGCAAGGATGCGCTCGACAATTTCGGCGCGGGCACCACCGGCAGCCGCGTGCTCAACGGCACCTATCAGGGCCATCGCGCGGTGGAAGAGGCGCTGAAGGAATTCTACGCCATGGATCATGCCATGGTGTTCTCCACCGGCTATCAGGCCAATCTGGGGATCATTTCGACGATCGCCGGCAAGGGCGACTATATCGTGCTCGACATCGACAGCCATGCGTCCATCTGGGACGGCTGCAAGCTGGGCGATGCCGAAATCGTACCGTTCAAGCACAACGATATCGAGGCGATGGAAAAGCGCCTGCGCCGTATCCCTGAAGGGGCGGGCAAGCTGGTCATCCTGGAAGGCGTCTATTCGATGCTGGGCGATATTGCCCCGCTGAAGGAGATGATCGCCGTCGCCAAGAAATACGATGCGATGGTGCTGGTCGACGAAGCGCATTCGATGGGCTTCATCGGCCCCAACGGGCGCGGCGTGGCCGAAGAACAGGGCTGCCTTGAAGATGTCGATTTCGTCATCGGCACCTTCTCCAAGTCGGTCGGCACGGTCGGCGGTTTCTGCGTGTCGAACCACCCGAAGTTCGAAATCATGCGGCTGGTCTGCCGCCCCTATGTCTTCACCGCCAGCCTGCCGCCCAGCGTGGTGGCAACGGCGGCCACTTCGATCCGCAAGCTGATGCATGGCGCGAACAAGCGCCAGCATCTGTGGGAAAACTCGCGTACGCTGCACGGCGGGCTGACCGCGCTGGGTTTCGAACTCGGCACCAGCGAACCGCAAAGTGCGATCATCGCGGTGTTGATGCCCGATCTGGAACGCGGCGCGGCCATGTGGGAAGCGCTGCTGCACGAAGGACTTTACGTCAATCTGGCGCGGCCACCGGCAACGCCTGCGGGGATGACCCTGCTGCGCTGCTCGCTCTGTGCGGAACACACGGCAGAACAGGTGCAGACCATCCTCGGCATGTTCAAACGCGCGGGCAAGACCGTCGGTATTATCTGAAACGGCAAACGGCCCGCTGCAAGGCGGGCCGCGCGTGATAGGTCGGCGTTACAGCCTACCTGTCATTCTTTAATCGTAAAGAACATGGGGTGGGTCATTGCCCACCCCACTCCTCTCAGAATCCGTCGACAGCCTTGCTGACCAGGACGTTCACCGCAACGCGGCGATTCTGGGCCTTGCCTTCCACAGTGCTGTTATCCGCCATCGGGTCGGCTTCCGACATCCCGGTGGGGCTCAGCATACGATAGGGCTTCCAGCCGCAGGCCTGCTGCAGATAGTTGACGACGCGACCGGCGCGCTTGTCGCTCAACGCCTGGTTGAGTTCTTCGCTACCGGTAGAATCGGTGTAGCCAACGACGAGCAGCAGGGCATTTTCCATGCCTTCTGCCGCAGAGGCCGTGGCGCAAAGATCGGCCTTGGCCTGCGCAGACAGGACCGCCTTGCCGGTGTCGAAGTTCACGTTGGTCGTGCTCTTGACGTTATACTTGTCGATATCGCCCATGCGGCCACGCAGGGCTTCCGTGGCGGCGGTCTGTTCGGCAAAGCCTTGCGCGGTGCCGTTGTGGATCATCGATGCGGTCCGCAGATCCTTGCTCTTCAGATCGATCTCGCTGGCCAGAAGGCCGCTGCCCGATTGCAGGGTTTCGACTTTCACCGGCAGACCGTTCAGCAATTGCTGCGACACAAGCTTGGTACGATTGAGACCGAGGAATCCGCCGCTGGACTTGATCTTGGTGGTATCCGTAACAGTCACAACCGTGGCCGATCCATCCGCCGTCGTGATCTGCACCTGATCGCCGTTACGAGCGGAGATGATGCCTTCGACATCGGGCCCCTTGGCCAGTTCGGCCGGGGCGGCATAGACGGTTGCCGAAAGATCGGCGTCCTGCTGCTGCGCAGCCAGGCTAGCGGGTGCTGTTCCGGCCAGCATGGCAAGCATGAAAACAAATCGTGGGTTCTTTGAAATGAAAGTCATTGCGCTACTCCTTCAAACTCGACCAGCCGGGCATGCGTCATCGCAGCTACTCTTCCGACTGCCGCCCCTGTAATTGGCGCATCCGGCGGTCATTGCCCCCTCCATTAACTTCAGCGAGATGCAGGGCACGTTTCCGCACCCGGTCACCATGGATTTCCCGCGTGTTCGGAGAAACCTTGCTGGCAGATGAACAGAATTGCAAGGACGGGCTGTTGTCCGGGTAATTGGAAGCCCGTCTGCGATGAACCGAAGCCGCGCGCACAGCGCAACACACCCTTCCCCACAACACCGGACGCCGCGCGACGGACTCGACAGCCATGCCCCCAGCGACAATCGATTCTCGCAAAACGGGCAGAACCGCGTGCGCGGGTAAAGGGCCGGAACCCGCATTTGCGACCGGTAAAAACAGCACTTGTGTCGTGGTGGCGGCCGAGCCTGCATCGCGGTGATCGCGCACCGCGCCGCGCAGGCGGACGCCAGCGATCAACCGTCAGCCGTCAGCGGCAATCACGTCGATCCGCAACGGGGCATCGCCTGCCACGATCGCCAGCAGGCGGTCGATATTCGGATGAGCACCGGGCCGGCCCCGCGCATCGGCGGTGTGTTCGGCAAACAGATCGAGCCCATGTTCGGCAGCCCGGGCATCCAGGCCGCCAAAGGCCTGACCGAGGTACTGATAGACGGCGAGCGAACCCTGCTTGCCCGGCTGGTTTTCGATGCTGGCAACCACGGCGCCCTGCGCATCGACCAGATCGATACGCGCCACCCCGTCAATCGGGGGCAGCTGCTGCAGATTGTCCTTGAATGTCGAACCCGGTTGAATCGCGGCCAGCATAAACGCACCCCTCAAAGCTTTGCGGGCGGCCTCTAACACCTTCTTCCGATGTTCGCCAACGGCGATCGAGAAAGGCCGGGGGTGGGGCGGAATCAGCCCGCGCGTTCGCGTTCCAGCACGCGCTGCACGGCCGGATCAGCGGCCAGCCGGTCGGACAGGGCACGGATATTGGGGAAGTCCGTCAATCCACCCGGCAGCTTGGCCTTGGCCCACCGCAGCATGGGGAAGGCATAGGCGTCGATCACGCTGCGTCCGGTGTCGAGTATCCATTCGCGCCCCGCAAGGTGTGCCTCCAATATGCCCATCACCGTTCTGACCCGGTTCACCGCCGCGCCGACCACCGCCTCCTTCGCACCATCAGCAGGATCGAGCGTATAGCGCGCCGGATTGAAAATCGGCCAGAACGAGGCATGCATGTCGGAGGTGAAATAGGCCAGCCAGCGTTCCACTTCCGCCCGTTCGCGCAGGCCATCGCCGCCGCCCAGCCCCGCTTCGGGATGTTTGTGGGCAAGGTAATCGAGAATCGCGCTGGCCTGTGTCAGAATCCAGCCATCGTCTTCGCGCAGGGCAGGCACGGCCCCGCTCGGGTTGATCGCGCGCAGTTCATCCGATCCGGTCTTCACCCGAACCGCTTCATAAGGCGCCCCGATCCATTCCAGCACGATATGGGGGGCCAGCGAACAGGCGCCGGGTGAATAGAACAGCGTGGTCATGGCAAAGTCTCCCGGAAATTATCGACATTACACCGTGGGGAACAAACCCTTGGGCAGGCGGTGAAATATCCTCCTTGCCGGGCATCTTGGCAAGACGCATGCCGCAGGAACGGTTCTGTCCGCGAGCCATTTGGGATATGACCTGCCCTTGCGGGAGGACATCGCAGGAATAGATCACGGCACCAGCAGCGAAGGAGATAGACCGATGGCAATCACCAAAACCGGCAGCGCAAAATACGAAGGCCTGGGCAAAGACGGTGTGGGCCACGTTTCCACCGGGTCGGGCGCGCTCAACAACCAGCCCTATGGTTTCAAAACGCGGTTTGAAGATGGCGTGGGCACCAATCCCGAAGAACTGGTCGCCGCCGCCCATGCCAGCTGCTTCACCATGGCTCTGTCCTTCGCGCTCAACCGCGCGGGATTTACCGACGGCACGCTGGACACACGGGCGAAAGTGACGCTGGACAAGGATGACAGCGGGTTTCGCGTGACCCGTTCGGACCTGACGCTGGATGCGCATGTCCCGGGGATCGACCGCGCGCAGTTCGATGACATCGCGGCGGAGGCCAAGGCCAATTGCCCGATATCCAAATTGCTGAATGCGGAGATTTCGCTGGATATCGCCTCGTTCAAGGGGTGAAGCCCCACGACCGGCACAACACGCAAACGGGGGCGCCCATGCCGCGGATCTTTTTCTATATCGGCGGAATTTTCGCCGCGATCGGCCTGGCCTTTTTGGTGGGAAGCGGCTGGATGTGGGCGCAACAGCGCGATTTTTCCCGGTCTGCCGTGCGGGCTGAGGGCGAAGTGGTCGCTCTCGTTCCCCGCCGCTCCAGCGATGGCGACGGGGTGACCTATGCCGCGCAAGTGCGCTTCAGCGATCGCACCGGGCAGGTCCACCAGTGGACCGAACAGGGCAGCACCAATCCCCCGCGCTTCGCCACAGGGGAACGGGTACCCGTGCTCTACGATCCGCAATCGCCCGAAAGCGCGGTGGTGGACGATCTGTGGGGCCGCCGGGGCGCGCTGCTGATCATCGGGCCGCTGGGCGCCTTGTTCACCGTTTTCGGGCTGCTGTTCGTGATTCTCGAACGGCGCGGCGCCGGGCAGGACCGGCGCCTGTTGCGCAGCGGGCTGCCGATCGATGCCCGGTTCCTCCATGTCTTTCGCGATACGCGGGTGAAGATCAAGGGGGACTATCCGTTTCGCGTGGTGGCGCAGGGCAACGATCCGCAAACCGGCACGCCGCGCCGCTATGAAAGCCAGCCCATCTGGGTCGATCCGACCGAACAGTTGCAAGACCGCACGGTGCGGGTGATGGTCGATCCCACCCGGCCCAATCGCTATGTCATGGACCTCTCAGCGGTGCTGGGCGACGCATACCGCGCCTGACCGCAGGGCGGCAGGCTACAGGCTGTCAGGCAGCCCTGCCGCGCCCAGCCCCCCGTGCATCAATGCGCGACATCCGCCATGGTTGCCTGCGCGCATTTTTCCTTGGTTTGCGCGCCTTCGCCCGACAGCAGCGTCAGCGCGAGGAAGCCGGCGATAACCGCGGCAATGAACCCGACGGTGACAAGGCCGAGATAGCGGTCGATGAAATTCTTGATCGGCGCACCGAACAGACGGAACAGCACCCCCACGATCATGAAACTGATCGAACGGGACACCAGGCTCGCCACGGCGAACATCGCCAGGTTCATCCCGATAAAGCCAGCGGTGATCGTCAGCAGCTTGAACGGGATCGGCGTCGCGCCCTTGGCCACGAAAATCCAGAAGCCGGTTTCGCGCAGATAACAGGCGGCCACCGGGAAACTGTCGGTCAGGCCCAGCCAGGCGAGCAGTTGTTCGCCCACCGTATCGTACAGTCCCCAGCCGATGCCGTAGCCCAGGAAACCACCGGCAACCGATGCCAGCGTGGCGATCACGGCAAAGCGCACCGCCTTCTTCGGTTCGGCCAGACACATCAGGCCGAGCAGGGGATGCGGCGGAATCGGGAAAAAGCTGGCTTCGATGAAGCAGAACATCGCCAGCCACCATTCGGCATGGGGATGCGCGGCCTTGGTCATGGTCCAGTTGTACAATCGCCGCAGCATGCAGGGGGTCTCCAACGCCGTTGTCGTCGCGGGCAGAACAGCCCGGGGGGTGCCGCGCTCCCGCCGGGAAAGGCACTGATCCGTCGTCTAAATCAGCCCTGCCGCGCCCGCAACCGAAAGCATATAACCTATTTGGTTATTTTAACTTGACATCGTAACGCTATTTGGTTAGACATAGGGAACATCGCGATACTGCGAGTCGCCCCGCAACCGGCGAAACGGCCCACCGGCGCGGCAGCACACCCAACAAGGATACCCCATGACCAAGCATCCTGCCGGTGCGCCCGCCGCGCATCGCCGCCATGGCCTGCCCCGCAAATGGCGCGAAACCTTCATCCATGCGCTGGGCGAAACTTCCAACGTGGCCGCCGCCGCGCGCACGGCGGGCATCAGCCCGAGCCAGGCCTACAAGGTACGCCGCAACGACCCCGAATTCCGGCGCCAGTGGTTCGCCGCCCTGTGCGAAGGATACGACAATCTGGAAATGGACCTGCTGTGCTGGCTGCGCACCGGCAAAGTGCAGGACATGCCCGGACAGACGCCCGATGAACAAAGCACCGACAAACAAAAGGAAAAAGATGTCGAACAAACCACGAACAGAGCACCTCCCGCCGAACGCAAGTTCGATGCCGCCACGGCCCTGCGCGTCCTGACCGCGCATCGCGAATCCGTGGCGCGCGAACGCGGGCGGCAGACGATGGAAGACGAAGCCAGCGTAATCGCAGCGATCAATGCCAAGATCGCGGCGATGCGCAGCCGGGAACGGGCCACGGCCCACCTGCTGAAAACACGCCGCAAGGCCGGGGATGCCGCCAAACGCAAGACCGGAGGGCGCGATGGCGAAGCGCAAGCATGATGCAGCGAATGACAGCAGGGCCCATATCGGCTGGCTCCCCCGCTTGTCCGGGCCGCAGCGCGCCGCGTTTCTCGCCACGCTGGACCCGCGAGAGCGTGCGGAACTGCGCTGGCACTGGCGCTTGTGGGCGCGTGCAGAACAGCTCGCCCCGGCAGGCCCGTGGCGCAACTGGCTGATCTGTGCCGGGCGCGGCTTTGGCAAGACCCGCGCCGGGGCCGAATGGGTGCGCCAGATCGCAACCGCCCATCCTGATGCGCGGATTGCCCTCGTCGCCGCCTCTTTGGGGGAAGCGCGCGCGGTGATGGTCGAAGGGGAAAGCGGTATCCTCGCCTGTTCACCGCCCGCCAGCATGCCGCAGTTCGAACCGTCGCTGCGCCGTCTGACATGGGCCAATGGGGCGCAGGCGTTCCTCTATTCTGCCGCCGAACCGGAAAGCCTGCGCGGCCCCCAGCACAGCCATGGCTGGTGCGATGAGATCGCCAAGTGGGATCTGGCGGGCGATCGCGCCACGCGGGCATGGAACAACCTGCAGCTGGGGCTGCGGCTGGGGCAAGTGCCCTGCCTGATCGCCACCACAACCCCGCGCGCGGTGCCATTGCTGCGCCGCCTGCTGGAGGGAGAAGACGCCGGGGCCACCGTGGTGACCCGGGGATCGACGTTCGCCAATGCCGCGCACTTGCCGGAACGGTTCATCGAAACGGTTCTGGACGAATTTGGCGATACCGCGCTGGGGCGGCAGGAACTGGACGGCGATCTCTTGACCGATGTCGAAGGTGCGCTGTGGAGCCGCGCCCTGCTCGAACGCTGCCGCGAAACCGCCACAACGCCCCCCTTGCGGCGTGTGGTGGTGGCGGTCGATCCACCCGCTTCGGCCACGGGCGATGCCTGCGGGATCATCGTCGCCGCACTGGGCGAAGACGGGATCGGGCGCGTGCTGGCCGATTGTTCCGCCGAAAAAGCCAGCCCCGAACGCTGGGCCCGCGCCGTCGCGCAGGCCGCCAGCGCGTGGCAGGCAGACCGCGTGGTGGCCGAAGCCAATCAGGGCGGGGCCATGGTCGAATCCGTGCTGCGCGCCGCCGATTGCGCCATGCCGGTGCGGCTGGTCCACGCCAGCCGGGGCAAGGCCGCCCGGGCCGAACCGGTGGCCGCGCTCTACGAAGCGGGGCGGGTGCGCCATTGCGGCCAATTCGCCCGGCTGGAAGATGAATTGTGCGGGCTGATGGCAGGCGGCGGCTGGCACGGCCCTGCCCGTTCGCCCGACCGCGCCGATGCGCTGGTCTGGGCCATGCACGAATTGCTGCTGAATCCGCGTGCCGAACCACGCGTGCGCACAGTCTGACCGCACCCTGCCCGGCACCTGCCGCGCGCGAACCAACCACGATCCACCGAAAGGGAACCTGCGATGTCTTTCCTCTCCAGCCTGACCGCTGCCTTCAAGGGCGGCGGGGGCGAACGTGTGCCTTTGGCGCGCGGCTTCACCTCGCCATGGGTCCATGCCGGCGACCCCGGCCCGGCCTTCCCGCCTTATGACTATCGCCGTTCTGTCACGCGGGCCTTTCTCGACAATCCGGTGGCCCAACGCGCCGTGCGGCTGACGGCGGAAGGGGTGGGCAGCGCCCCGCTGATGCCCACGGACGAGGCCCTTCTGAAACTGGTCGGCGCGACCAGTGCGGGGCAATCGCTGCTGGAAACGCTGGCCGCCCATCTGCTGCTGCACGGCAACGGGTTTGTGCAGATCGTGCGCGATGGCGCGGGCCAGCCGGTCGAACTGTTCGCCCTGCGCCCCGAACGCGTGACGGTCCACCCCGGTCCCGATGGCTGGCCCGCCGCCTGGCTCTATCGCGTGGGCGACCGCACCATCACCATGCCGGTGGAGGATGAGGATGGCTGGCCCACGCTGATCCAGCTCAAGAGCTTCCACCCTGCCGATGACCATTATGGCGCAGGTTGCCTTGCCGCTGCCGAACAGGCCGTGGCGATCCACAACGCCGCCAGCCAGTGGAACCGCGCACTGCTGGAAAATGCGGCCCGGCCTTCCGGCGCGCTAATTTACGATACCGGCGATGGCGGCGGCCTGTCCGCCGATCAGTTCGCCCGGTTGCGGCAGGAACTGACCGAGGCCTATTCCGGGCGATCCAATGCCGGGCGGCCGATGCTGCTGGAAGGCGGGCTATCGTGGCAATCGCTGTCGATGAGCCCGGCGGACATGGATTTCGCCACGCTGAAAGCCGCCGCCGCCCGCGATATCGCCCTGGCGTTCGGGGTGCCGCCGATGCTCCTCGGCCTGCCGGGCGATGCGACATATGCCAATTACCGCGAAGCCATGCGCTGGCTGGCACGCTGGCGGATTACGAACTGGCCTTCGAAGGCGGGGAAACCCTGCATGGCCGGTTCCTGATCCAGCGGCTCGACTATGCCGGGGATTTCAACGGCGAACGGACTTATGCGGTGGTGCTGGAAAGTTCCGGCCCGGTGGTGTCGGCATGAATGCCGCCCCCGCCAATCCGCTGCGCGGCGAAGCGCCGCTGGTGATCGCCGGGCAACCCTGCCGCCTGCGCCCCAGCTTTGCCGCACTGGTCGCGGCGGAAGAGGAACTCGGCCCCCTGTTCGCGCTGGTCGAACGCGCGGGGCAGGGCCAGTTGCGCCTGTCCGAAATGACCGCGCTGTTCTGGCACTGCCTTGCCCCGTCCCATGTCCAATCCCATGCCCCAACCCGCGAACAGGTGGGCGAAGCCGTGGTCGCCATCGGGCTTGCCGGATGCGCCGCGCCGCTGCGCGTGCTGCTGGGCCAGATCCTGCAAGGGCAGGGATGAACGCCCGCTTTGCCGAGGGGGCGCTGCGCCTGTCGGGGCTGGTGATGCGCATGCAGGGCTGGTCCCCCGAGGCCTTCTGGCAGGCCACCCCCGCCGAACTGGCCGCGCTGTTCGCGCCCGCCGCCGATGCCCCGCCCACCCCGCTAACCCGCACCGATCTGACCCGTTTGATGGAGAGCGACCATGACCGACAATCCGATTGATACCCTGCTGGTCGATGTCCGCGCCAGCACGCAGGGCTTTGCCGCCGACATCATGACGATGCGCCGCAGCGTCGATTCCGCACTGGTCGACGGGTTCGCGGCGGCGGGCACTGTGCTGGAACGCGGCCTGCTCACGGCCTTGCGGCGCGGCAGCCTCGGCTTCGACGATCTGCGCCGTGTGGCCCTGCGCGCGATGGACGATATCGCGACGCAGGCGGTACAGGGCGGACTGGGCGCATTGTTCGGCCCACAGGCATCCGGCCAGACACCGGGATCAGCCGCTGCCAGCCCGCTCGCCTCGCTGTTCAGCGGGGCCATCGGCGCCGTGCTCGGCCTGCCCGGTCGGGCGACCGGCGGGCCTGTTGCACCCGGGCGCGGTTATCTGGTCGGCGAACGGGGGCCAGAACTGTTTGTCCCCACCACGGCGGGCCGGGTGGAGCCGGGTCCAGCCACCGCTGGCAGTGGGCCACGCGATATCCGGGTGGCGATCCAGCTCAACACGCCGCGCGGCAGTTCCGCCCCGCAAGCGCTGCAACGCTCCTCCCGGCAGATGGCCAGCGCCATACGCCGGGCCATGGGCGCCTGATCGCGCCCGTCCGTCTTCCCAACAAGGAGAATTGCCATGGCATTCTGGCTCGCCCGAACGCGCAACGGGCAGGATTCAGACTGGGTCCAGCGCTTCGACCCGCGTTTCTGGACTGTCAATTTCCCGAGGCCGATGATGGCCTCGGTCATTTCGACCGGGCCGGATTCGCTGCGTGTCGATGCCGAATTTCATCGCAAGTGCGATCTGGCCGGGCTGATCTGGGAAAGCGAGGACCGCTACGATCACCCGCTGCTGGCCTATGCCACCGATCGCGATTACGCCCGCACCACCTTGCGGTTTCACTGGAAATCGGAGGGCCTGCTGCCGCTGGACGCGCCCAATGGCCCAGCCCTGACGATCGAGGGCCGCGATGCCAGTGGCGCGCCAACGAGCTGGTATGTGCGGCTGTGGAACTATGCCAGCGGCACGCCCGACGATGCGGATATCGCCATCCCCTTTTCCGCCATCACATCAGGCTGGTCGTCCAGCGATCCCGCATCCACCCACGTCTATCCCGGCGATATCGACCGGATGTTCCTATCGCTCACGCCCCCGGGCTTCGTCCCCGACGATGAAATCCTGCTGCCCGCGCGGGTCGATGGCTGGGTGGAACTGACCGGCATCGCCTGCGAAGGCTATCGCCCGATGCTGGAACTGGGTGATGTCCTGCTGCCCCCGCACGGGGTGCAGATCGCCGCCGCCTATGACGACAGCTACAATCTGACCCCGGCGCGGCTGCTGCGCAATATCCGCGGGCTGGGCTATCGCGCGCGGATTATCCTCTATTGCGGGATGAGCCATTTCTTCCGGCTGGTGCCCGATGATGGCGCGATGCTGGCCGATCCGGCCGGCACGCTGTGCGAACCGGCGCGGCGCTGGCATGCCGCCTTCTTCAGCATGGCCGCCGCCATGGGCCATGCGGTCGTGGCATCGCTGTCCTATGAATTGCTGGCGGAGCATTGCCCCGCGCCATGGCAACAGCGCGCCGCCGATGGCACACCGGCACGCACCGGCTGGGCCCCACCATCGGCCCTGCTGTCCCCCGCACACGACGGCGCAATGGCGTGGCTGCAGGCCGCCGCCACGCAGATCGTCACCCTGATGGAGGAGGCGGGCCTGCCCGTGCTGTTCCAGATCGGTGAACCGTGGTGGTGGACCACGGGCCAGGGCCAGATCTGCCTGTATGACCCCGCCGCGCGCGCGGCATGGGGCGGCGATCCGCCGGTGATTGCCGATATGCGCGCGCCATTGGATGCCGGGGCGCTGGCCCTGCTCGATCAGGCGGGTGCGCTGCTGGCCGGATCAACCGCTGCTCTCACCCACGCGATCCGCGATGCCGCCAGTGGCCCGGCCGAAGTGCTGCTGCTGGCCTTCACCCCCACCATTCTGAACCCGGCGATGCCCGAACTGCGCCGCGCGAACATGCCGCCGGGCTGGGCCTGGCCCGCGTTCGACCGGCTGCAACTGGAAGATTACGACTGGCTGACGTCAGAGGCCGAAGGCCTGCGCCGCACCGCTTATGACACGGTGCAACAGCGGCTGGGTTACCCGCTCGACCGGCAGGATTATCTGGCCGGGTTCGTGCGCAACCCCGCCAATGCCGAGGCCTACTGGCGGTTTATCGATGCCGCGCTCGACGAAGCCAGCACGCGCGGTGTGGCGCAACGTTATGTCTGGGCGCTGCCGCAGGTCACGCGCGATGGCTACACCCGACTGGCCCCACCAAGGGACGATACCATGCAAGCATTCGACGATATCTCCTATCCGCTGGCGCTGGGCCGCGATGCCGCCGTGGCGCCCGAGTTTTCGACCATGGTCGCGGTGACCGCATCGGGGCACGAACGCCGGGCCAGCCTGTGGGCCGATGCCCGGCTGCGGTTCGATGTCGGGCCGGGCATCCGTTCGGACGAGGAACTGGGCACGCTGATCGCCTTTTTCCGGGCGCGGCGCGGGGCCGCGCGCGGGTTCCGGCTGGCCGATCCGTTCGATGACAGTTCCCACGGGATGACCGGGTCGCCCACGCCGCTCGATCAGGTGATCGGTGTGGGCGACGGGCAACGCACAACCTATCAACTGGTCAAGCTCTATGGCCTTGATGATGGCGAAGCACCCGAACCGCAATGCCGCCCGATCACCCGCCCGCGCCCCGGCACGGTCGTGATCAGTGTGGACGGGGCGGCGGCCGGCGGCTGGACGCTGGAAGACAGGGGGCGCGTGATCTTCACTGTGCCGCCTACCGACGGGGCGATCGTTCGCGCCGGTTTCCTGTTCGACGTGCCGGTCCGCTTTGCCGAAGACCGGCTGGACGTGTCCGGCGCGAACTTCCGTGCGGGCGAGGCCCCCAGCGTGCCGCTGGTCGAAATCCGGGAGGCCGTATGACGCGCATATTTCAGGCACAGGAACTGGAAGCGCTGGCGAGCTTCTGGCGTATCCACCGGCGTGATGGCGTCACCCTGGGGTTCACCACGCATGACCGCGATCTGTGGCTGGACGGTGTATGCCATCGCGCCGCGCCGGGCATGGTCCCTTCCACCATCCGGCGCACCGCCGGGCTGGATGACGATGGCGTCGATGTGGAAGGGGTTCTGGCCCACGATGCGATCGCCACGGATGATCTGGCCGACGGCCGGTTTGACGGGGCCAGCGTGGAAATCGGCGTGCTCGATTGGGAAAACGGCGATCATGCCGTGCTCTACCGGGGCACGATCGGCATGGTCAGCGAAGACGGGGCCGGGTTCACCGCCGCCTTGCGTTCCGCCAAAAGCGCACTGGACGCCGATCCGCTGCCCCGCACCAGCCCCACGTGCCGCGCGGCGTTCTGCGGCCCCGGCTGCACCTTGCCCGCCACGCGTTTCACCCATGAAGTCATGACGTCATCTATCGATTGGGCCAACAACAGCCTGCGCTTCACCGGTGCCCCTGCGGCTGACATCATGCGCGATGGCTGGCTGCGCTGGCTGGATGGGCCACAGGCGGGCCTGACCATGCAGGTTGTCAGCGTCACGGATGTTGACGTCAGGCTGGACGTACCGCTCGATCCCGCGCTCACCATCGGCACGCGGGCGCTGCTGCGCGAAGGGTGCGATCACACGATCGCCAGTTGCGCCGACCGCTATGGCAATGCCGCCAATTTTCAGGGTGAACCGTTCCTGCCGGGGAACGATCTGCTGGTCCGCTATCCGGTGCCCGCCACATGAACGCGGCCGGACAGGCGCTGGCACAGGCGGCGGCGCGGTGCATCGGGGCGCCGTTCCGCCTGCATGGCCGCGATCCGGCCAGTGGGGTGGATTGTGTGGGCCTGTTGCATGTCGCGCTGATCGCCTGCGGCCATCCGGGGCTGCGGCACTTCGCCTATGCCTTGCGCAATACCGATATTTCAGACGGTCTGCGCGCCATCGCACAGGCGGGACTGGGCAATGCGCATGGCGGCATTCGGCCGGGTGATGTCCTGCTGGTCCGGCCCGGATGGACGCAGGCCCATCTGCTGATCGTGGGGCCGGGCGGGGATTGCATCCATGCCCATGCCGGGCTGCGCCGCGTGGTCCGCACACCCGCCCCGCTACCCTGGCCGGTCAAGCGCCACTGGCGGCTGCCCACGATCTGAGGCCCCAATCTGAGGACACATCATGGCTACTCTTGTTTTCACCGCGATCGGCGGGCTTGTCGGCCGGGAAATCGATGCCGGTCTGTTCGGCGGCCCCGGCAGGCAAGGCCCGCGCCTGACCGATCTGAAACTCACCACCTCCAGTTATGGCACCGCGATCCCCCGTCATTTCGGCGCGATGCGTGTGCCCGGCACGCTGATCTGGGCGACGGACATGGTCGAACACAGCAATACGCAAGGCGGCGGCAAAGGCAGCCCCACGGTCACGACCTACAGTTACAGCATTTCCATGGCGATCGCCCTGTCCAGCCGCCCGCTTGTCGGCATCGGGCGCATCTGGGCCGATGGCACCCTGTTGCGCGGGGCGGAGGGCGATCTCAAGACCGGCGGACAGATGCGGTTCTATTCCGGCCATGGCGATCACGCACCGGACCCGCTGATCGCCAGCGCGGAAGGCAGCTATTGCCCCGCGTTTCGCGGCACGGCCCATGTGGTGTTCGAGGATCTCGACCTGTCCCCCTATGGCAACCGCATCCCCACGCTGAACTTCGAAGTCTTCGCGGACACGGGGCCGCTGACCCTTGCCACCCTGCTCCAAGGGGCCATCGCCACCGATCACATTACCCGCCCTCTGCCCGGGCTGGCCGGGTTCAGCCACGAAGGCGGCGCGCTGGGCGATCTGGCGGCAACGATCGACAGCCTTTACCCGCTGGCCTGCGATACCGCCGGCCAATCCTTGCGCATCATGGATGCCGATGCACAGCCCGATACCGCGCCGGAATTGCCCCCTGCAGCGATCACAGCGGAAGAAGGCGGGTATGGCCAGTGCGATGGCGTGATGCGCCAAAGGCGCACGGGCGAACAGGGTCTCCCCATCGCCTTGCGCTATTTCGATCGGGAGCGCGATTACCTGACCGGGATGCAACGCGCCGATGGGCGTGCCCGACCGGGGCGGGAACACACGCTGGAATTCCCCGGCGCGCTGGACGCCGCAGAGGCGCGGCTGCGCATCAACCATGCCGCCACCCGCGCGGGCTGGATACGCGAAACCATGTCATGGCGCGCGGTCGAACTCGATCCCATGCTTGGACCCGGCACTGTGGTCCACGCGCCCGGCCATGCCGGGTTGTGGCGGATCACGGGATGGGAATGGCGCGATCACGGGGTCGAACTGGAACTGGCGCGCCTGCCCTATGGCCCGGCGCGCGCGCAGGCCGCCGATCCCGGACGCGCACTGGTGCCGCCGGATTTGCCTCTGGGCACCACCGATCTCGCCGCCTGCGAATTGCCCTGGGATGGCAGCGGCACCAGCCATGCCCCGCGTCTTTATGCCGCGCCCTCCTCCGCCTCGACTGGCTGGCGCGGCGCACAACTGTTCGCCGTGCAGGACAGCGCGCTGATCCCGCTCGGCACTGGCAACCGCCGGGCGGTGCTGGGGGAAAACCTGACCGCGCTGCCATCATCGACGGCGCATGTGCTGGATCGCACCGCCAGTGTGACTGTGCGCCTGCTGGCCAGCGATTTCGCGCTTTCCTCTGCCACAGCGGAAAGCCTTGCTGCCGGGGCGAATACCCTGTTGATTGGCGGGGAACTGCTGCAATTCGTCCGGGCCAGTGCATTGGGCAATCGCGAATGGCGGCTGGATGGCCTGCTGCGCGGGCGCGGCGGCACGGAAGCGGCGGCCCGACACGGCCAAACCAGCGGCAGCCGCGTCATGCTGATCGACCATCGCCTGACCCCGCTTGATCCGGCCTCCGCCGGATTGTCCGACGTATCCCAGATCGCCGCCCTCGGCCTTGCCGACAGCGCACCGATCCTTGCCCCCGTCGCCAACCGGGGCCTGACGCAAAAACCGCTCACACCGGTGCATCCCCATATCAGCATCGCAGCGGACGGAACGATGCTGCTGCGCTGGACCCGCCGCGCGCGCGGCGCAGTGGCATGGGCCGATCACGTCGACGTGCCGCTCAACGAAGAAAGCGAAACCTATATCGTCGGGCTGGGTCCGGTCGACACGCCGATCCTGCGCTGGGAAACCGGCACGCCCGCATTGACCCTGGATGCCCCCATCGCCGCCGCACTGGCAACCGACCACGCCGGCCAGCCGATCTGGGTTCGCCAGCTTGGTCGCTTCGCCCAATCCGACCCGCTGCTTCTCATCACACTTGCCTGAGGACCACCCCATGCCCGAACCGATCAGCTTCACCTCCGCCAGCCCACGCTTTCACCTGCCCCTGCTGTTCACCGGGCAGGCGCAGAAAGAATTCTTCGTGAACGAAGCCCACGCCCTGACCGATGCCTTGCTGCATCTTGCGATCGAAGGGCAGGCGAGTGCCGCGCCGCTGGCCCCGGATGACGGCGATTGCTGGCTGGTGCTTGCCCCGGCGACCGGGGACTGGGCCGGACAAGACGGCATGATAGCCTGCCGGCAAGCCGGGGCATGGCTGTTCGTCACCCCCCGGGATGGCATGCGCGCCTTCAACCGCGCCGATGGGCAGGACTGGCGTTATGCCGATGGCTGGCAGATCGCCGCCGCGATTGCATCGCCTGCGGGCGGCACCACGATAGACAGCGAGGCCCGCACCGCGATTGACGCTATCCTGCTGGCATTGACTCAGGCCGGAATCCTGCCGCCCGTTTAACCGCGGCTGGCGAGCATTTCCATCAATTGCCGTATCGGCGCGACATCGTAACCGCCGCAAGCCGCCGCAGCCGCGATCTCGTCCACATTGCGGCCCTGGCTCGCTTCTGCCAGCGACCAGAGCAAAGTGGAGCGGGTGCCCGACCGGCAATAGGCCAGTACCGGCCCCGCCGCACCGGCAAGCGCATCGACCATGGCCTTGACCTGCCCTTCGCTGAAACCGGCATGGGTGACGGGGATATAGACGTAATCCATCCCGGCCGCGCGGGCCGCCGCCTCGATATCGGTACCCGGTATCTGATCGGGCGATTCCCCTTCGGGCCGGTTGTTGATCACCAGCGTAACCCCGAGATTTTGCGCTTGCGCGATATCGTCGAGATCGATTTGCGGGCTTGCAAAGATACCGTCCTCGAGCTTGCGAAAGTCGTTCATTCCGATGTTGCCTCCTGCCGGGCGGCCAAACGCGCGCGCCGGTTGCGTCCAATCATGTTGAGCACTTCGACCAATACCGAGAAGCCCATCGCCGCATACACATAGCCCTTGGGCACGTGGAAGCCGAAACCGTCGGCAATCAGGACAAGCCCGATCATGACGAGGAATGCCAATGCCAGCATCACCAATGTCGGGTTCTTCTCGATAAAGCGCGACAGGGGATCAGCCGCGACCAGCATGATGCCCACAGTGATAACCACGGCGGTGACCATGATCGGCACGTGATCGGTCATACCCACCGCTGTGAGAATGGAATCGATCGAGAAGACAAGATCGAGCGCAATGATCTGGGCGATCGCCGCCGCGAAACTCATCTGCACAGCGCCCTTCTTGTCCAGCAACACGCCACTGGCAGGTTCGGGATCGATATTGTGGTGAATTTCCTTGGTCGCTTTCCACAACAGGAACAATCCGCCTGCCAGCAGGATCAGATCGCGGCCGGAAAACGCGGTTTCGAATGCCACATTGCCATGCGCATCGGTTCCGCCCTGAATACCCAGATCAAACAAGGGCGTTTGCAAGGTCACGATCCAGCCGATCAGCAACAGCAGACCGATTCGCATCACCAGCGCGAGCGTCAGCCCGATCCGGCGGGCTTTGGCCTGCTGATGCACGGGCAACTTGTTTGAGAGAATCGCGATAAAAACGAGATTGTCGATGCCGAGCACGACCTCGAGTATCACGAGGGTGACAAGCGCCAACCAGGCAGCGGGATCCGATAAAAGGGCCAGTATCTCCATACTTTCTCTTTGCCGGACGCTGAACGTACAGGCAAGGGACCCGGCATTTACCCACCGATTCCGCATTTTTTTTCAGAATTGGGGCTTGATGTTGTGAAGATGCAACAGATCGACCTTGGAATTCATTCGCGCATATGGAGATTCTGCGTTATGTGTTCCCCCATACGTTGTGGGGTTGGCCGCGTTTTGGCGGCCTTCTTTCACGTTCCGGCGCGATTCGTCCGCGTGGCCGGATGGTGATTATGGGCGAAACGAAGGTACGTTGAGCTTTATGGGTTTTGATAGAGGACGTCGCGGCCGGGGACGTGACAAGCGTGACGGTTTTGGTGAAGAGGGCTTCGACCCCTTCATGGGAGGCGGCGACAATTTTGGTGGCGGTGATCGTTTCGGCGGTGGCGGTCGTGATCGTTTCGGCGGTGGCGGCGGTGACCGTTTCGGTGGCGGCGGCGACCGTTTCGGCGGCGGCGGCGGTGACCGTTTCGGCGGTGGCGGCCCGCGCGGCGGTGGCGGCGGTGGCGGTGCCCCCCGCGGAATGCCTGCGCAAGTCGTGGGAACGGGCCGTGGTGCGGTCAAGTTCTTCAATTCGAACAAGGGCTTCGGCTTCATCCAGCGTGAAGACGGTGGCGAAGATGTGTTCGTTCACATCAGCGCGGTCGAACGCGCCGGGCTGGAAGGCCTTGCCGAAGGGCAGACGCTCGAATTCAATCTCGTCGATCGCGGCGGGAAGATTTCGGCAGCCGATCTTCAGGTCGTGGGCGATATCATCCCCGTCGAACAGAAAGCGGCAACGCCGCAGCGCGAACTGACGGGCGAGAAGGCCACCGGTACGGTCAAGTTCTTCAACGCAATGAAGGGCTTCGGCTTTATCACACGTGATGATGGCCAGCCTGATGCATTCGTCCATATCAGCGCGGTGGAACGTTCGGGTCTTCGTGAAATCAACGAAGGCGACCGACTCGAGTTCGATCTCGAAGTCGATCGACGCGGCAAACATTCGGCCGTGAACCTGGTACCGCTGAACAGCTGAACTCCGGGGCCACGGTCGGAATATTTGACCGGCGGCCCATAGAGTCATACATGAAACTATGTGGCGGCCCTTCACGGGGCCGCCTTTCTCTTTCTGGCGCGGCGCATCCTTCTTCGCCGCAATTTTCTTGGGAGTTACCGATCGATGGCGATCGACCCGCTGATGCCTGTATACCCCCGGTGCGATGTCCGTCCGGTGCGTGGTGAACACTGTCATCTGATCAGCGAAGATGGCCGCCGATTCCTCGATTTCGCGGCGGGTATTGCCGTGAACATCCTTGGTCATTCCCATGCCGGTCTGATTTCCGCGATTCAGGATCAGGCCGCCACGCTGATGCACGTATCCAACCTGTACGGCAGCCCGCAGGGGGAAAAACTGGCGCAACGGCTGGTCGATCTGACCTTTGCCGACACAGCCTTCTTCACCAATTCGGGTGCGGAAGCGGTGGAATGCGCGATCAAGACCGCACGCGCCTATCACCAGCACGCCGGCAATGAAGAACGGTACGAACTGATCACGTTCAACAACGCCTTCCACGGGCGGACGATGGGCACGATCTCCGCGTCCAACCAGGAAAAGATGCACAAGGGCTTCATGCCCCTGCTCCCCGGCTTCAAATACGTCGATTTCGATGATCTGGATGCGGTCAAGGCGGCGATCGGTCCGCATACCGCCGGTTTTCTGGTGGAGCCGATCCAGGGCGAAGGCGGCATCCGCGTCGCTTCGGATGCCTTCATGCAGGGTCTGCGCGCGCTGGCGGACGAACACGATCTGATGCTGGTGCTGGATGAAGTCCAGACCGGTGTCGCGCGCACTGGCCGGTTCTATGCCTACGAACTCTATGGCATCGAACCCGATATCCTCGCCACCGCCAAGGGCCTCGGCGGCGGTTTCCCGCTTGGCGCCTGCCTTGCGACGGAAAAGGCCGCACGTGGCATGGTCTTTGGCACCCACGGATCGACCTATGGCGGCAACCCGCTCGCCATGGCCGCCGGTAATGCCGTGCTGGACGCTGTCGCCAACGATGTGTTCCTCGCCAGCGTGGTGGAAAAAGGGGAACGGATCAAGGCTGGCCTTGCCCAGTTCATCGGCAACTATCCCGACCTGTTCGAACAGGTTCGCGGCCATGGTCTGATGCTCGGTCTGAAAATGAAGATCGAAAGCCGCCCGTTCGTCACGCACCTGCGTGACAATCACGGACTGCTGACCGTTTCCGCTGGCGACAATACGCTGCGCCTCGTCCCGCCGCTGGTGATCGGCGATGCGGAAATCGACGAATTCTTCGAACGTCTGTCGGCAGGCGCCGCCAGCTTTACCCCCCCGGAGAATGCATGATGACCCGGCATTTTCTCGATCTCAATGACGCGGGCGGCGATGCGCTGGCCGCGATGATCAACGACGCGATCGACCGCAAGGAAGGCCGTGCCGGCAAACCCAAAGGCGCGGCGGACAGCGATGCCCCCTTGGCCGGACGGGTTCTGGCGATGATCTTCGAAAAGAATTCCACGCGCACCCGCGTCAGCTTCGACATGGCGATGCGGCAGTTGGGCGGCAGCGCGATCGTGATGGAATCGGGCTCGATGCAACTGGGCCGCGGGGAATCGATCGCGGATACCGCGCGCGTGCTGTCGCGCATGGCCGATGCAATCATGATCCGCACCGACGATCACGCCAAGATCGAGGAAATGGCGCGGCACGCCACAGTCCCCGTCATCAACGGCCTGACCGATCGTTCCCATCCCTGCCAGATCGTTGCCGACCTTCTGACGATCGTCGAGAACGGCAAGCCCCTGCCCGGGCTCGAAGTGGCGTGGCTGGGCGATGGTAACAACGTGCTCCACTCGATTCTCGAAGCTGCGGGCCTGATGAAATTCAATGTCCGCGTTGGCACCCCCACCGGGTACGAGCCGGACCCGGCATTTGTCGCTTTCGCACGCGATAACGGGGCCACAGTGACGCTGACCAACGACCCCGCCGTTGCGGCGGCAGGTGCGGACGTTGTCGTCACCGATACCTGGGTATCCATGGGCCAAGCCCATGCCGACCAGAAAATTGCCGCAATGATGCCGTTTCAGGTGAACGATGCCCTGATGGCCCAGGCCAAGCCCGGCGCCATCTTCCTGCACTGTTTGCCCGCCCACATCGGCGAAGAAGTTTCCGAAAGTGTGTTTGAAAGCCCTGCCTCAGTCGTGTTCGATGAAGCGGAGAACCGCATTCACGGGCAGAAATCCGTGCTTCTGTGGTGTTTTGGCGCGATCTGAGCGAGGGCGACCTTCCTTTCCGCGCCAATACCACCATATGATCGCCTGATGATCGACCAAGACGAAACGTTCAGCGACAAACTGCTCGCTTTCACCCTGCCCGAACGCCATGCGCGCGGTCGCCTTGTGCGGCTTGATGCCGTGCTGGAAACGATTCTTTCCGCGCACGACTATCCCCCTCCCATCCGCGACCTACTGGCTGAAACGCTCACTTTGACCGCGCTCAGCGGCAGTTTGCTCAAGGATGACGGCAGCCAGCTCACCATTCAGGCCCAGTCCAGCGATGGCATCGTGGAACTGCTTGCCTGCGACTATCGCGGCGGTGAACTGCGAGGATACGTCCAGTTCGACGAAGCACGGCTGGCGGCACTGGAAGACGAAATTTCCCTGAAGACGCTGTTCGGCACCGGCTTTCTTGCGGTGACGTTCGATCTGGCCACCACCGATCAACGGTATCAGGGTATCGTCCCCCTCGAAGGCAATTCGATCACTGCCGCATTCGAAAACTACTTCGGGCAATCGGAACAGGTCCCCACGCTCATCCGGATCAGTGTGGATGGGTCGGGTGCAAAGCCTGTGGCATCGGGCATTCTGGTACAGCATGTCCCCGAAGGCGAGGAAGGCCGCGAACGCCTGCACGTGAGGATGGACCATCCCGAATGGGAACATGTGGCCATCATCACCGATACGATCCGCACCGATGAACTGCTGAATCGCGACCTGTCTCTGGAGGCGCTCCTTTGGCGGCTGTTCCACGAGGAAAACAGGATTCTCATAACCCCGGGTGATACGCTCAGCCGCGGTTGCCGGTGCACCATGCAACATTTCGAGACAGTGCTTGCCCGTTTTCCATCGGAGGAACGCGCCACAATGCGTAATGATGACGGGATCATCCTGGTGGACTGCGCGTTCTGTTCACGCGTGTTCCCTATTCAGGATTAAGTCAGCTCGCCGCTTGTACAAGTCGCTTCGTCGCGCCAAAAGGCGTGCTTGTGCATTGATGCCGGAGAATTTCCGCATGCAGAACACTGTGACGTTCCGCACTGGACTGATCTCGCTGCTGGCGATGGCGGCTGTTGGCGCCCCCTATGCCGCCTCGCAAGCACAGGATAACAGCCTCGAAGCCCTCAACAAGATGACCCCGGGCAGCTGGGAAATCCGGTATCGCCCTGACGGTTCGCGTCAGCGGGTCTGCATTCGCGATGGACGGGACCTTATCCAGTTGCGGCATCCCCAGGGAGGTTGCAGCCGTTACATCGTGGAAGACACAGCCAATCGTGCGACTGTGCATTACACCTGCCGTGGCCATGGCTCGGGCCGAACCCAGATTCGGCTGGAAACGCCGCAGATTGCCCAGATCGAAAGTCAGGGCATACTGGACGGAAGCCCTTTCCAGTTTTCGGCAGAAGCGCGGCGGCTTGGCAAATGCTGACCACGATCGTGCTTGAAAGGCTGCATCCCGCCCGGTAGCGGGTAACACATGATCACGCCCGATACCCCGCAGAAGCGGGCCGTTGTCCTGCTGTCCGGTGGACTGGACTCCATGGTTTCTGCCGCGCTTGCACAGGAACAGGGGTATAGTGTCAACGCCCTGACGATCGATTACAACCAGCGCCACCGGCGCGAACTGGACGCGGCGCGCGATGTTGCCGCGATGCTGGGGGTCGAACGACATGTCACCCTGCCGCTCGATCTCAGCCTGTTCGGTGGCTCCGCGCTGACCGATCTGTCCATCGCGGTGCCAAAGGATGGCGTCGGCCCGGATATCCCGATCACTTATGTTCCCGCACGCAACCTCGTTTTTCTTTCGTTGACGCTGGCCTGGGCGGAAGCTTTGGGCGCGCACGATATTTTCATCGGGGTCAACGCGCTCGATTATTCGGGCTATCCCGATTGCCGCCCTGAATTCATCGCGAGCTTTGCTGAAACTGCGCGTCTTGCGACAAAAACCGGGGCGGAAGGCGCGCCATTCACTATCCACGCCCCCCTGCAATTCCTAGGCAAGGCCGACATCGCACGGGAAGCGGCGCGACTGGGGCTGGACCCCGGGCGGAGCTGGTCATGTTACGACCCACAGCCCGATGGCCTTGCCTGCGGTACGTGCGACAGTTGTCGCCTGCGCCGTGCCGGTTTTCACGATGCGGGTATCGAGGATCCTACGCCCTACGCTGCATGATCCCCGATCGAACGATCCCTCGTGCGGTTGATGGATTTGAAATTCGCGCCGCACCTAGCGGATTAATGATGCGCATATCAAATCCACCGCACTAGCCGCGTTTAAATACCCCGCAGGCAATGCGGCCGCCGCTGTTGCCAGCAGGGTCCGTCTTGTAGTCGTCCGGCCCGGCATGCACGACAATTGCCGTGCCATCGCTATCGAAGATGTCGGCCAGAATTGCGGCACGGTCTCCATGCAACGAATAGGTCAGGCTGCCCGTGCCATCCGCGCCGACTGCGATATTGGGCAAGTCGCCAAGATGGCTGCCCATCGGATTATCTGCGCCGTGCTGTTTTGCCCCGGGGTTGAGGTGCCCGCCCGCAGTGGTGAATTGCGGGGCATCGCACAGGCCGGCCGTATGCAGGTGCACACCATGCGGCCCGGCCGAAATACCGGCCACCTTGATCACCAGCGACAGGTGATTACCGCTTTCAATCAGGCTGGCCGTACCCGCTGCGGAACCATCCGCAAGCGAGATCGCCGCCGAACCAAGCTCCGCATCCTTCGGTGCCTCGGCAACGGTGGTGCATGCCATCAAGGCCAGGGGTGCGGCCACAACGAACGCCTTGCGCATCATTCCTTAAACTCCTTCACTGCCATCTCGTGATAACGCAAAAGGGGCTGGATTGCTCCGGCCCCATCTATTTTGCGATGCTGCGAACCGTCACTTACCCTCGATAGCGTCGATCAGCGGCTGCAGTGCCGATCCATATTTCTTCCAGCGTTCGACCGACGACTTGTAAATCGGCTTGCGTACCTGTGCCACGCTGGCCGTCTTCACCGGACGCTTGGATTTGTGGAATGCCAGACAGGCATCATCCCAATCCAGCCCGATGAAGTCGATCAGTTCGCGCGCGCTGGTTTCGGTATCGGCCACGACCTGCTCATACTCGACGACCTTGAGCGTACCTGCAGGCAGGACATTTTCCCAATGCTGCATCAGGGCGTCATACTGGCGGTAGTAACGGCCCAGTTCACCCAGATCGTAGCTGTGCGGCATGTCGTCCTTGAACAGTTTGGTGAAGCCCGAAAGGCATGTGTCCACCGGGTTGCGGCGGGTATTGATAAACTTCGCATTGGGGAACAGCAGATGCAGAATCCCCACGAAGAAGTAGTTGGTCAGCAACTTGTCCGTTACGCGTTTGGCATCGCCAGCCGGGCGGGTGAGCGCTTCCAGATAGCCATTTGCAATGATTTCGAACTGCTTCTGGCCCATTTCCTCAACCATGGCAGGGAAACGCGACAGGGCCGGGAAACGATCACGCAAGCGATGCAGCGCCTGCGCGAAATATTTTACTTCGCCCGCGCCATAGACATCCTTGTGGCTCGAGACGATCTGTTCGACGAGCGTCGAACCGGATCGCGGCATTCCGACAATGAACAGCGGCCGTGCATCGGAAATGCCCTGAAACGGGCGATCCTTGAAAATTTCGGCGGGAAACGCAGCCTTGATATCCGCGAAGAACTTGAAGATCTCGTCCTCCGCATAGTTCAGCTGCGTGCGCTTCATCTGCCCGCCAATGATGTAGTGGCTCAGCGCCTTTTCATACTGCTTGTTATCCTCGAGCGCCTTGCCATAGGCAAAGTGCAGCGGCAGCAGACTGGGCGTGCGCGGGTCGTCAACCTCATCGATAATCTGCCCGATCTTCTTGAACAGCGCCTTCTCTTTCGAAAAGTCCACAAGATCGTTCAGATTGGCATAGGCCCCGTACATCGAACCATTGAGTTCCAGGCTCTTGAGAAGATGCGCCTTCGCCTCATCCAGACGGCCGACCGATTTCAGACACACGCCGGAAAAATAAAAGGCTTCAGGTGATGGCGGCTCAATCGCGACCGCCTGACTCAGGAGATCGAGAGCCTCATCGAACTGATCAAGCTCATGCTTGATGCTGCCCAGAACCGTCAAAGCCTCCGCATTGTTGGGTTCGGCTGCCAGAACGCTGCGGCAGGCCTGTTCCGCCAGCGCATAGGTCTGGCGGCGGCTCTGTATCCGTGCGGTCAGCAGCAGGCTGCGCGCATTGCGTGCGTCCACTTTGAGCGCTTCAGACAACTGGCGCAAAGCGTCAACATCCCGATCTTCCGCAAAATAGATCGCGGCCAGATTGTTATGCGCTTCAACATAGCGCGGGTTCTGCGCGATCGCCTTGCGAATGGCATGTTCCGCCTGTTCGGGTTTGTGCTGTTCGCGCAGCAAGGTGCCGAGATTATTATAGGCCTCAGGGTACACTTCGCGAAAGCCAAGCGCCTGATGATAGGCAGCACTAGCCTCGTCCAGTTCACCGAGCTTGCGCAGAGCATTACCGAGGTTGTTGTATGCTTCCGGGAAGGTGGGCTGCAACGCAATTGCCTTGCGATAGGCTTCGACAGCCTGATCGTATGCGCCGCTTTCGAAACGGATAATGCCCAGATTGTTATGCGCCTGCGGATTATTCGGATCGAGTTGCAACGCACGGTTCAACGCGAGGACCGCATCGGCATGATTGCCGTCCTGGCGATATATCTCGCCGAGGTTGGAATGAAATGCGGCGGTCCCTTCACTCAATTTGACCGCCTGCCTCAGCGCGTCGATACCTTCCTTGCGCTTGCCCAGTGCGGCAAGCGAAACACCGAGAATGCTCTGCGCATCCGCCAGATTTGGTTTCTGCTTGAGCATTTGCGCGCAAACATTCACCGCCTGTCCGTAACGATGGCGGCTGTAGAGTTTACCGGCAATTGCAAGGGCTTCCTTTTCGGTTACCCGCCTGCTGCCATTCTGGATGGCTGCAATGATTTCATCGAGAGCGTCGTCAACAGTCTGCTGCATCACCAAATTCCAACCTTCGTAGGGTGACCATGGCGGACAATAATTCGCAACAGAGGTCAAGCGTCCACCACACATTTGCGGTGTGCATCTCGCATTTCTGCCACCAAAACCAAAAGGCCGGGAGATTTCTCTCCCGGCCCTCTGTCTGTGCCTTACGTCGAGATCTGGCTTAGTTGCCCGAACCCGGACCGTAAGTGATTTCCACCCGGCGGTTCTGCAGTTCGCGCACGCCGTCGGCAGTGGGAACACGCGGGTTGGCTTCACCGAACGCCTGGCTGGTGATCCGCTCGTCCGGAATACCCTTCGACGTCAGGTAACCGCGCACCGAGGTGTTGCGGCGGGCCGAGAGGCCATCGTTATACTGCGTTGAACCCGAACGGTCGGTGTAACCGGCCAGCATGATCGGCACCACATCGCAGTTGCCATAAGCCGTTACCGCACTGTCGAGGATGGTCGACGCTTCCGCCGTGATATCCGACTTATCCCAGTCGAAGAACACGATGTACGGGCCCTTGTTGCACACCACCTGCGGCGGCGGGGGAGGCGGCGGCGGCGGCGGCGGCGGCGGCGGGGGAGGCGGCGGCGGGGCTGCCGGTTCTGCACCACCGAAGAGGTAGCTCAGCGTCAGACCGCCGCTATGCTCTTCCACATCGCTCGAGAAGCGGCCCTGATAGCCGAGGTGCGCATTAAAGTTCGGGCTGAACTGTGCAGCCAGACCCACTTCCACAACCCCTGCATCAGATGAGAAGTCTTCCGAGATGACGCGGAAATCCGTGCCCGCCGGTGCATCGGCAAACGCGGCATGGAAATGCGCCGTGTCATTGCCGAAGTTATGCTGCCATCCACCGCGGATATAAGGCGCGATATTGCCCATTTGCGCCTGCAGTTCGATCCCCAGTTCGCCAGCGAAGAATTCGTCGCTGCCAGCAATTGTCAGGTTCGCACCCGGCAGGCCCGCTTCGGTGAAGCGCTTGAGCTTGGCATGGGCATAGTCAAGCGAGGCATAGGGTGTGAGAGTAGCGTTCTCGCTCAGTGCGAAACGCACACCGGCTTCGGCACCGGCAGCCCAGACATTCACGTCCGGATCACCCGTAATCGCCCCACCAAACGGCTTGCCACCGTTGAAGCCCGGGGTTTGCCCGAAACCAACGGTACGGCTGGAGTCGCCGTCCAGATCAGAGTAGCTGATCGCACCCTTCACATAGAACTTGCCCGCATCGTAGTTGGCGTAAATGCCACCCTGCCAACCGCTGGAATCGATCCGTCCATCGTACAGATCGAAATCCATGTTGTTTTCGAGGTAGGCACCAGCCACGCCGAGCACGAAGTTCGGGCTCACCGCGAAGTCGACACCGGCTGCGATGTAGTATTGTTCCGCGGTGAAACCGCTCGCTTCCACATCGCCATCGGTATCCACCCGGCCATAGTTGCCCGTCAGCCAGATGCGGGGGCCACCATTCTCCGTACGGCACAGCTCGTTGGTGATCGAGCCCTTGCCGCATTCCGCCATGTCATAGATCAGCCCGTTGAAGCGGGCGCCCGCCATGGTGGAAGACCGCAGGTAACCGGCGTAGAGATCGGCGGAAAGCTGATCGAGCGCGAGCGCGTATTCGGCAGGGTCCGCAATCGTGAACAGCGAGGACAGCATCCCGGCATAAGGCCCGGTCAGTGTCGGGGCATACGTGCCTTCGATGCCATCACCAACCGCAGTCTGGTTGATATTCAGGCCCGCCACATCGCCAAAGCCAATGCGCGTGACATCCAGATCGATCGTCCCGTCATTGTCGGAATAATCGTCCTTCGCGCCCAGCAGCACGGATTGGGTACGGACCTGGGCGAACTTGCCGGTCAGACCTTCCTCACCCGTCAGGGATACGACGACATCTTCGTAATGGTAGGCGTTCGAATAGAGGCCATTGGCCGAAGCCTGACGCACTTCGAGGATTGCTTCATTGCCTTTGCCATCGGGATCAAGGTTGACCGTGTTGGCGAAGACCTGCGGATAGTCACCCAGGACAACCGCAGCCGGTGAAGTTCCCGGCAGATGCAAGGCCAAGACGCCCTTGCCCTCGATCGTGAAGCTATCGACATTGACCTTCGACGGCCCGGCATAATCCTTCGCGGTTACGAAGTTGTACCGGTCATCCAGCATGAAGAACAGGCCATCGGACTTGATCGTGAACGAACCGTCCGGCGTGCCAAGATCGATAACGGCGGGTTCGAGTTCTCCGGGAAGTGGTTCTTCGTTGTCGCCCCGGTTCGTAACGGTATTGATCGCGCCATCGAACCAGGTTTCCCCCTTCGAAACGACAATCGCATCGCCATCCTTGATTTCGATATTGCCGTAAACGTACCCGAACTGCGGATCCTTCAGCGCGACATTGGGATAGACGCCCGAATAGGTCGAACCATCGCCCATGAGGTTGATCAGCGCCGGCGTGCTTGCGTTATCGGTATCGATTGCCGTGCCCCAAACATAGGTCGCCCCGAGATCCGTGCTCTGCCGCGCGATAATGGAACCCGCAGCATTGGTCAGCGTAAACTGATCATCGCCAGCGCCATCGTCGAGCAAGACACCCACTGCATTCTGGTAACCACCCGCGTCAGTTACAGCATCGGCCTGGATCACACCCGAATTGGTCAGCGCCAGATTGTTCACATCGGCACTAATCAGCACCCCGATCGCTTCTGCGCTGCCGACCTGGGCCGTTCCGGCACCGGTGGCATCGCCTGTCGCCAATACCTTGATCGTGCCAGTATTGCTGATCGTTCCGCTGATATCGACAAAACCCTCAGCGGTCGCGTCGATGAAAAGGCCCGTTGCATAAGCCCGCGCACCATCCAGACCCTGTGCGGAAGCCTGAACGTTCAGCGTGCCGGAATTGACGATATCCAGCACATTCGCTTGATCAAGTGCTTCAATAATCACCCCTGTAGCATTGGCCTGAGCCGTGCCTGCCACAGTACCGTTTGCATCGGCAATGGCCTTCACGTTCAATGTACCGGCGTTGCCGACCTTGAACACTGCGCCCGTGCTGTAGGTGGACTGCCTCACCCCCAATGCATCAGCGTCGGCGTTGGCATCTTTCGCCGTCGCAACAGCGTCGGCCGAAACGTCAAATGTCTTGCCGGAAGCGTTCGTGAAAGTCAGGAACGCCCCGTCCGCAGCGTCGACATACTGCTGGGCACCTCGTACAGCAGCAGCAGCCTCGGCAGTATTGCCTCCAACGACGTCGGTATCCGCCAGAACGGAAACCTTACCGGCGTTGGCAAAGACTACAGTGCCCGAGCCTTCATCAGCGTATGCTGATTGATACGTCCCTTCAATATTGGCATTCCCTTTGGCATCGACCGCCTGGCTCGACGCGACAGCGGAAATGGACAACACACCACTGTTGTCAATCGTGAGCAAAGTATCACCGCCACCAGTCGCATTGCCACTCTGTGCAATGCCTTCAGTCTCCACCACCGCAGAGGCGAGGAAAGCGGCGGCACTTCCCGCAACAGCCGAGGCAAGAATGGTGAAGTCCTTGTTGTTGTCCAAAAGAACATCGGCGGATGCGCCATCATTACCCTGCGCATGCTGGAACAGCATCGCATCTTCGGAATTAATTTCGGCCCGGGCATCTGCACCCACGGCTTCCACTTTGCCCGTAATGCTGAACACGCCATCATTCGTCAGAACCACTTTCGCGACGTTTCCGCCGTCGGAAGCCGCGGCATCCTGATACACCGCAGACGTGAGATAGGCGTCGACCGCCGCCACCGGGCCGGTGGCCTTGGCAAAGGCTTCGAAAGTCAGAACGCCCGTTGCGGCATTGGCCAATTCGGCCGTTGCGTTACCTTCATTGGCAAAAGCTTCCTGCTCAATGCCATCGGCGAGTGTCGCACTGGCTTCAGCGTCTGTATCCGCCCCGGCAGCCGTAGCCGTGCCGGACGACAGTAACTTGAACGACCCACCATTGGAGAACGAAGCCGTGGCATCGCCGCCACCAAAAGCGGACACATCCTGGAAAACACCATCATCAAGCGTGGCATTCGCAACCGCATAGTCAGTATCGACAGACTTCGCATCCGCCAAGGCGGTCGATCCCAGCGTGACCGAACCGGTATTGTTCAATTTGGCAACCGCAGCAGCCCCATTGAAGCCATCGGCTTCCTGGCTGATCCCTTCGCCAAGATCGGCTGAAGCGATAGCCGGGCCTGCGCTGGCCGTGGCGGAAGCGTCAACCAGCAGGTTAAGTGCCCCGTTGTTCGCGATTTCGGCCTTGGCCTCATTTTCCGGATCGCTGGCTTCGACGTTTTGGCGAATGCCGCCAACCAGATCGGAACCTTCGTTATTATTTAGAAATGCGTGCACTTCTGCCGAACTCGTGCCGGTGGCACTGGCCCGGGCGGTGAGATTGATCGTCGCTTCCGCATCAACCGTGCTGCCCGCTGCGCCATTCGACAAGAGGGCCGTTGCGCTGCCTTCATCGGCGTCAACGACCTGATGGATGGCATCATTCAGCTGCGCATACGACAAGCTGCTACCTGGACCTGTGATCGTACTGATCGAGGAGATGGCAAGCGTGCCCGTGTTCCCAAGGATGACCGATGCATTCCCTTCGCCTGCCGCATAGGCGGACTGAAGCAGTGCATCGTCAACCACTGCCTGAACCGTTCCCGGCCCCGCATAGGCGGCATCAGCGGCAATCGAGACTCCGCCTGCGTTCGTGAAATCAACCGTGGCATCGCCGTTGCCACTGCTATCCGCCCGCTGTTCCAGCGCGAATTCGTTCCAGGCGCCATCGATCGTGGCCACGGTCGTGGCTTCTGCCAGAACCGAGTAAATGCCGTCTGCGGCATTGGTCACCACCAGGGCGATATCCCCCGCCCCGGCGACATTGATGTCAACCTGACCCGAGGCAATGTCACCGACCGTAACGGTGCCAGTGGCAGGCGGCGCATAAATGCCAAGCGCATCCACATCTTCGATTGCGGACAGTTCGATGGTCAACTGGCCGGCGGCCGCGTTGCTATCGTAGTCCACATCGCCATCGGTGATGACATCCCCGCCCACTGTCGTTGCGATGGCAGGCGCAAAAGGCACGGCCCCCAGCGCAATACCTGAAACACCGACCGTCAAAAACCGACGCATGTTACGATTCATTGGAATAGCCCCCTAATTACTTTAGGCCCAAATCATTGTTTTAGGCCAAAAATATCCAAAAATCCCAAAAACAGAAATGTTCTATCTTCACTATTTTCGCTTTATATAAATATTTCGTCAACAACGAACGATCAAATCAATGCAAAATGTTGTGCGTCCGTTCTACATCCATAATCATGATGATTATCGGTCAAAAACGACCCATTACCCGGACAACAACCAGATAGTAACTTGTTTGTTATTGATATTCCCTCGTAATTTTCGGGCATCCAGAGAACCGCGATGCGGCAATCACCTGCGACCGCGATGGGTGCGCGCCGCATTGCAGGGGCTGGACGCACGCGTATCCGGGGGTATTCTCCACAGCACAGGAGATGACTGGAGGTCAGGATGTGTGACAATCACGCAACAGATCGGGATGCAGCGGCCCAGCTCGATGCCATTCTCGCCAAACGCGGGATAACCCGGCGGCAATTCAGCGCAGTGGGCGCCGCCATTGCAATCGCGGCCTGCGCGCCGCACGAAAGGGCAACCGCAAACGAGGGGCTGGCCGAAAGCATGGTCAGCATTGCCACCCCCGATGGCGAGGCTGACGCATTTTTCGTGCATCCGGCAACCGGCAAACATCCTGCTGTCATCATGTGGCCCGATGTGGCCGGGCTGCGCGATGCCTACAAGGTGATGGCGCGCCGACTGGCAACGGCGGGATACGCCGTTCTGGTGCCCAATGCCTATTACCGCGACAGCAAGGCGCCCGTTCTGACCAGCCTGTCCCAGTGGTTCGAACCCGAGCATCAGGCACGGATCAAACCCATGCTGGCCAAGATCGACGGCAAGATGATCGCGCAGGACGCGCGCACTTATGCCGATTGGCTGGACGGGCAGGATTCAGTCGATATCGAACGGCGCATCGGAACCAGCGGATATTGCATGGGCGGGGCCTATGCGGTGCGTACGGCGGCAGCGGCATCAACGCGTATCGGCGCGGTCTGTTCGTTCCACGGTTCGCGCTTAGTCACCCAAGATGCCGACAGCCCGCACACCCTGATCGCCGCGACACAGGCCCGCTATCTGTTCGCCATCGGCAAGGACGACGATGCCAAGGCCCCCGAGGAAAAAACCATCCTCAAGCAAGTGACCGACGATGCAGGGCGGCCGGCGGAAATCGAGGTCTATCCCGCCGACCACGGATGGTGCACGATCGATGCGCCCAGCTATGACAAGGCCGCCGCAGAGAAGGCCTGGGCCAGAATGCTGGCGACTTATGCAACCGCGCTGTAGCGGCCGAAATCAGCCAGGCGCGATCAGGCGGCCTCTTCGGTATAGACCAGCGCGTTCATGCTATCGGGATAGCGATGGCCGATAATGGTTTTCTCGTTGATCAGCGCATCGGCGCGGGCCAGCAGATCGGCGCCGATATCGCAGTCGCCGGTCCGGATGTTATCCTCGAGATGGCGCAGGCTGGTCGTGCCGGGAATGACATGCACATGATCACCGCGCGACAGAACCCACGCCAGTGCGAGTTGTGCTGCGGTTACGCCCGCCCCTTCCGCCAGCGCCACGAATTCGTGCACAAGCTGCCTGTTGGCCAACCAGTTTTCGCCCATGAAACGCGGCATGTTACGGCGAAAATCCCGTTCGGGAAGATCCGCCGGCTCACCCATTTCCCCGCACAGGCCGCCCCGCCCCACGGGTGAGAATGCAACAAATGCAATGCCCAGTTCGCGCGTGGCCTCCAGAACTGCCCGTTCGACATTGCGCGTCCACAGCGAATATTCCGTCTGCACGGCCGCCATCGGGTGCGCGGCGTGCGCTTCGCGGATCTGGGCGGCGCTCCATTCCGAAACGCCATAAGACCCGATCTTGCCAGCCTCGATCGCGCGGACCAGTGCGCCGACCGAATCCGCAATCGGCACCTTCGGATCGAAACGGTGGAGATAGAGCAGATCGATATGATCGGTCTGCAAACGCGCCAGGCTGGCATCGATCGATGCCGTGATCGAATCCGGGTGGCAATCGACGGAACGCGCCATGCCGTTGGCGACAATACCAGTCTTGGATGCGAGGAAGTAATCGCGCCGCCGGTCTTTCAGCCCTTCGGCGATCAGTTTCTCGCTTTCCCCCGCGCCATAGATATTCGCGGTATCGAGATGATCGTATCCCAATTCGATGGCACGGTGCAGCAAGGCGATCGCTTCATCACGCGACGGCGGTTCACCATAGGCCCAGCTCAGGCTCATGCAGCCCAGCCCCATCGGATTGACCTGTCTGTTCGCGAGATTGCGCGTCTTCATTCTCTTCCCACCATTTTTCCAAGTTCCTTTTCAACCCGATGCATATCAGTGCAGCGTCGGCCTGCAACAGCACAATGCATCGCTGCGGCAAGGTTTACCGGCAGTTTTCCCAAATGCGGGGCGACTTCCCGGGATTCACGCGCTAGAGCGCTGGCGCATTCGTGGTGCAATGAGGGAGAATTCAGCAATGCAGCAGGCCTATGTGTTGACACTGTCGTGCCAGGACCGGGTGGGGCTGGTCGCCGCAGTGACCACGCGGCTGGCTGAAATCGGGGCGAACATTCGCGAGGCACAGCAGTTCAACGCGCTCGACACCGGCATGTTTTTCATGCGCATCGTGTTCGATTGTCCGAACAGAACCGCTGCCGAGGTCCGCGCGGAATTCGCCAGCGTGCCCGAACGCTTCGCGATGGAATGGACGCTGCGCAACACCGGTGAACCGCGCAAGGTGCTGCTGATGGTCAGCAAGTTCGACCATTGCCTTGTCGATCTGCTCTATCGCAATCGTATCGGTGAACTGCCGATGGATATCGTCGGCATTGTCAGCAATCACCCGCGCGAAGCGCTGAACGCCCCGTTAGTGCGCGATATTCCGTTCCACTATCTTCCCATCACCAAAGATACCAAGGCGGACCAGGAAGCGCAGATCAAGGCCATCGTGGCGCAAACCGGGGCTGAATTGGTTGTTTTGGCCCGCTATATGCAGATACTCTCGGACGATATGGCGGCATTCCTTTCCGGGCGTTGCATCAATATTCATCACAGCTTCCTGCCCGGCTTCAAGGGAGCCAAACCTTATCATCAGGCCCATGCCCGCGGCGTGAAGATGATCGGAGCCACGGCGCACTATGTCACCGCGGATCTCGATGAAGGCCCGATCATTCATCAGGACGTGGAAGCGATCAGCCACGCCGACACCCCGAAGATCTGGTCCGTAAAGGGCGCGACATCGAACGGCGGGTGCTGGCCGCAGCAGTTCTCTATCACCTTGAAGATCGCGTTCTGATGGACGGGCACAAGACCATCGTTTTCAAAACTTGAAATTTTTCAGCCACCGATGGACACTGTCGTGACAATTCCGCGTGAATATCTATGATAACCCTTCAAACGAAGGCATCAGATGGATCAAAGATACGACCCCCGTCTGCAGGTAGTGATGCAAGGGCGTTATCGCTCCGGCAACGGTCGCGTTCATGATGTGAAAATATCCAACCTGTCGCGCTATGGTTGCCGGATGTGGCAGAACCATAGCTGGCTGGCGATCGGCGCGCATATTTCCCTGCGGGTCGAGACAATCGGCCCGATCGATTCCGTGGTGCGCTGGAAGAACCGTGATGAAATGGGTGTGGAGTTCGTGACCCCGCTGCACCCTTCGGTGCTCGAACATCTGGCGGCGCAGTTCCACAAGCCAGAGTGAATGCCTGCACCCTTGGCCAAACCGCGAAACGGGCCTAGCGCGACATGATGTCCACGGCCCACCCTGCCTCATCCGATCCCGGCATCCGCCCCGATCTTGATGTCCTGATCGTGGGTGCCGGGATTTCGGGCATATCGATGGCGGCCCATCTGGGCATGAAATGCCCCGGCATGCGTTATGCCATCATGGAACGGCGCGAACAGCTGGGCGGCACATGGGACCTGTTCCGCTATCCGGGTATCCGTTCGGACAGCGATATGTACACGCTCGGCTTTGGCTTCGAACCGTGGACCGACCGCGATGCCATCGCCGATGGAGACCGGATACTCGCCTACCTCGATCGCGTGGTCGACCAATATAACATCCGCCCCAACATCAGGCTGGCGACACGGGTGGTATCTGCTGATTTCCGGGCGGACGAGGGGCAATGGCGTGTCGTCCTCGAAGGCCCGGACGGATCGCGTGAAACAACCGCACGCTTTGTCTACTTCGCCTCCGGCTACTATGACTATGACGCCCCGCATGATCCCGCATTTGCCGGGCGTGACACGTTCACCGGAACAATCGTTCATCCGCAATTCTGGCCGCAGGATCTCGATTATGCGGGCAAGCGCGTCGTCATCATCGGCTCGGGCGCGACCGCAGTGACCATGATCCCGGCCATGGCGCAAAGCGCGGCGCATGTGACCATGCTCCAGCGCACCCCCACATGGATGGCCGCCCAGCCCCGCCGTGATCGTGTTGCACGCCTGTTGCAGGCCCTGTTCCCTGCCCGGATCGCCTATCGGCTGAACCGCAGGAAGAACATCCGGTTTCAGGAATACGTGTTCAAGACCGCGCGCCGAACCCCATCGCGGATCGCGTCTTTCCTGACGCGTGCCACACGCAAGGCGCTGGGCACCCATTATACGGAGAAAGACTGGTTGCCGCCTTATGGCCCATGGGAACAGCGCCTGTGCCTGATCCCCGACGGCGATTTGTTCGCGGCGATCCGCAAGGGGCAGGCCGATGTCGTGACCGACCGGATCGAACGGTTCGACAGGACCGGTATCGTGCTGGAATCGGGCAGGCATCTGGATGCCGATATCATCGTCACCGCCACGGGATTGCGGCTGGCCATGGGCGGTCAGGTCAAAGTCACGCTGGATGGCATCAAGGTCAACTGGCGCAAGCACTTCTATTATCGCGCCTGCATGTTTTCCAACGTGCCGAATCTGGCTGTGGCGTTCGGCTATCTCAACGCCGCCTGGACATTGCGCGCCGATTTGACCGCCAGCTATATCTGCGATGTGCTGAACACGATGCAGGCAAAAAAGGCCGCGCTAGTCCGCCCGATCCTGCCCGACGATCACGACCTCACCGAAGACAACGTGTACGAATTTTCATCCGGCTATATCCAGCGCGCCCTGCCGCTCATGCCGAAAAGCGCCACAGCCCTGCCATGGCGGCTCAATCAGGATTACCGGGAAGACCTCCGCGATTACCGCACCCGCCCGATTGACGATGGCGTGCTCCATTTCGAAAGCGTGGTGGCGAAAGCGCGGGAAATCGCCTAACGCTTGGTCCCATGACAGACCCCCAGCGCATCTGGACGGCGGCGGCCGTCATCATCGGCGATGAAATCCTTTCCGGCCGCACGCACGACAAGAACATTGCGCAGATTGCCACGTGGTTGCAGGTTCAGGGCATCCGCCTGACGGAAGTCCGCGTGATTGCGGACGACATGGACGCGATTGCAGAAGCCGTGAACACGCTGCGGGCGAAGCATGACTATCTCTTCACCACGGGCGGGATCGGCCCGACGCATGACGATATCACCGTGGATGCCGTGGCTGCTGCGCTGGGTATCGAGGTGATCATCCATCCCGAGGCCCGGGCCATGCTGGAAGACTACTACGAAACCCGTGGCGGCCTGAACGAAGGACGCCTGCGCATGGCGCGCGTTCCGGCGGGCTCCGATCTGATCCCCAATCGCTATACCGGGGCACCGGGTATCCGGCTTGGCAACCTGTTCCTGATGGCGGGTGTCCCGCATATCACTGCGGGTATGCTCGACGGGCTGACCGGCGAACTGGAAGGTGGGGCGCCGCTGCTGTCCGAAGTGATCGGATCATGGGTGCCCGAAAGCGAAGTGGCGATCCTGCTGCGCGACGTGGAACAGGCGCACGAAGGGTGCCAGATCGGCAGCTACCCCTTCTTCCGCGAAGGGCGTTCCGGTGCGAATTTCGTCATCCGATCCACCGATCCGGACGTATTGCAGAGCTGTGTCGACACGCTTTGCGAAGGGCTTGGCGAACTGGGCTGGGATTTTACCCCCGGCGGCATCTGATCCCGTCAAAATCCCAGGACGATGACCCGCATTGGCCAGCCCATAGAAAACGGGGGCGAACCACTGGTCCACCCCCGCTTCGTATTCAGTCGATGAAGTCTTAGAACTTCATGCCGACGGCAACAACGCCCTGGTGGCGTTCGAAGCCCTGTTCGTAGTTCGAGTAACGATACTCGAGCTTGCCGAACAGGTTCTGGCCGAAGTTGTGCTGATAGCCAGCGCCCAGACGGAAACCGTCGAGGTTCGTGCCGTCCGAGTAATCGTTCACGCCGTCGTCATAGGTGACGCGCACGCGGCCGTTGGTGTAGCCACCCAGAACGTACAGCTTGCTGTTTTCGCTCAGGTTGGTGCCGAGACGCAGCGTTGCCGAAATGTCACGACCGGTGCGGGCGCAGAGCTTGTCACCCAGCACGTCCACGTCGCGTGCGCATTCCTTGACGTTGCTGTCCGACAGGCCAGCTTCGACTGCTGCGAACACGCTGTTGCTCAGCGGGAATTCGTAACCGGCCGAAACGCCGTAGAGAATGCCTTCATCGCTGCCCGGGTTGGTGTCGACGGCGTCGATGCCGGTTTCAACCTGAACGTATGCCTGCGCATGAGCAGCGGCGGGCAGAACGGCGGCAGCGGCAGCAAGAGCTGCAATAGTGATCTTCTTCATAATATCCCCAATAGGAACTATACTTGCGAACAATTGTGGTTTTATGTTTTGCGGCAACCACGGCGTCCGGCTAGGGGAGCGGGGATACCCAGTCAAAGCCAAATGCCCCCTCCCTCAGGACATAGACTTTAACCGTTGCCTTTCAGCAACATAGCTGTTCATCTGCTGTTTATCTTCGGCAACAGTGGCGTGTTGGCGCGCCCGTAAAAAGCTGCACAGCGGCTTTGCCTCGGAGCAGCCTTTCCGGTAACCAGCGCTTATGGATTCCCCCCGCACCGCCAGAATCGGAGTTTACGCTGCCGGTTTGTCGCTTGCGGCCTGCACGACGCCCAATCCGCTCCCGCTTGATGCGTTTGAAAGCACGCTGGACGCAAACGTCAGCGCGACCGAAGCGCTGACCCAGTGGTGCCGGACGCATAATATGGGCAATCCGCCGGTGATCCGCGCGGTGCAAATGGCAAGTGACGCCGGGGATCAACCGTCAGATCTTCGCGATCTGCTCAGGCTCAACGAAGGGGACACGATCGGCTATCGCCATGTGCGCCTTGTCTGCGGGGAAACCGTCCTGTCCGAAGCGCACAACTGGTATGTTCCCGCGCGTCTTTCGCCCGAAATGAACGGGATACTGGAAAGCACCGACACGCCTTTCGGCAAAGCGGTCGCCGCGCTCGATTTCACGCGTCGCAAACTCGCATCCGTGCGGGGTGGCGGTGCAGGGTGTCCTGCGGATACCATCCTGATGCAACGCGCGGTCCTGTCTCTGCCCGATGGAACCCCGATCAGTCTGGTGCAGGAATGCTATACCCGCGCCAACCTCACCCCAGACTGGTAAGCGCGGGACAAACAAAAAGGCCGGAGGATACCCCCGGCCTTTTGTTTCTGGCAGTTTTCGCGGCATCGCGGCCCATCGGGGCCGCAACGCCATGAAAATTATGCGCCGGCGAGGTCTGCCGTATCGATCTTGAGGCCAGGCCCCATCGACGAGCTGAGCGAAACCTTGCGGACATACTTGCCCTTGGCACCCGACGGCTTGGCCTTGACCACAGCGTCAACCAGAGCGTTGAAGTTCGCCTTGATCGCATCGTCGCTGAACGACATCTTGCCGATACCGGCGTGAATGATGCCCAGCTTTTCCACGCGGAATTCGATCTGGCCGCTCTTGGCGTCCTTCACGGCCTGTTCCACGTTCGGCGTCACAGTGCCGAGCTTCGGGTTCGGCATCAGGCCCTTGGGGCCCAGAACCTTACCGAGACGACCGACAACACCCATCATGTCCGGGGTTGCGATCACGCGGTCATAGTTGAGGTTGCCAGCCTGCATGTCTTCCATGAGGTCTTCGGCGCCAACCTTGTCCGCACCGGCGGCGAGAGCCTTGTCAGCGTTGTCGCCACGAGCGAACACAGCAACGCGAACGTCCTTGCCCGTGCCCGAAGGCAGCGAGACCATACCACGGACCATCTGGTCGGCATGACGCGGGTCGACGCCCAGGTTCATCGCGACTTCGATGGTTTCATCGAACTTCACGGTGGCGAGGTCACGCAGCGTCTGCAGCGCGTTGTCGAAAGTGTGCAGTGCCTGATTGTCGCCCAGCTTTTCAGCGAGCATCTTCTGCTTCTTGGTCTGCTTGGCCATGCTATCAGCCCTCCACCACTTCGAGACCCATCGAGCGGGCCGAGCCTTCGATGATCTTGGTCGCCTGTTCGATATCGTTGGCGTTCAGATCTTTCATCTTCACTTCAGCGATTTCGGCAAGCTTGGAGCGTGCGATCGTCCCGGCCGAAACCTTGCCCGGTTCCTTGGAACCCGACTTCAGGTTGGCAGCCTTCTTGATAAGGAAGGATGCGGGCGGCGTCTTGGTGATGAACGTGAAGCTGCGATCCGCATAGACCGTGATAATGGTCGGGATCGGCATCGCCTTTTCAAGTTCCTGCGTCGCGGCGTTGAACGCCTTGCAGAATTCCATGATGTTCACACCGCGCTGACCCAGTGCAGGGCCGATCGGCGGCGACGGCGTTGCGGAGCCGGCAGGCACCTGCAACTTGATATAGGCTTCAATCTTCTTGGCCATGTGGCCACTCCTTTCACACTGTCGGACAGGCCCGGGAAACCGGGTATCCCATCCTCATGTTTAGCGGTCAGGCAGATGGCGATCCCGTTGCCGGTGGGCCATCCTTCCGCACAGATCCCTTGCGGGAAGCGGCGCCCCTAATCGAAGGGGCGCCCAAAAGCAACTTTTTGATGCGTGCCGCCCACCGCGATGCGGAGGGAGCGACGACCAGAAGTTACTTGACCAGTTCGACCTGTTCGAAGTCCAGTTCCACCGGGGTTCCGCGGCCGAAGATCGACACGGACACCTTGACTTTCGATTTGTCGAAATCGAGTTCTTCGACAACGCCGTTGAAGCTGGCGAACGGCCCGTCGAGCACCTTGACCGAATCGCCGATTTCGTAATCGACGTTGACCTGGCGCTTGGGCTGGGCCGCCGCTTCTTCGGCAGCGCCGAAATAACGGGCGGCTTCCTTCTCGGAAATGGCCTGCGGCTTGCCGCTGGAACCGAGGAAACCGGTAACCTTCGGGGTGTTCTTGACGAGGTGATACACGTCATCGTTGAGCTTCAGCTTGGCAAGAACGTAGCCCGGCATGAACTTGCGTTCGACCTGAACCTTCTTGCCACGCTTCACTTCGGTGACGGTTTCGGTCGGAACCTCGACCTGTTCGACGCCTTCGGACAGGCCCAGACGTTCGGCCTCAGTGAGGATCGAATCGCGAACCTTGTTCTCAAAGCCGGAATAGGCATGGATGATGTACCAACGCGCAGCGACCATAGTGCTGTAATCCGTATCCAGTGTTATGCCGTGCCGTCAGGCCAGCGAAAGCAGCCCGCGCACCACGGCGCTGAACAGGGAATCGACGCCAAGGAAAAACAGCGACAGGATGAGCATCAGGATACCGACGAAAATCGCGGTCCTGATCGTTTCCTCACGCGTCGGCCACACAACCTTGGAGGCCTCTGTGCGAACCTGACGAAGAAACTCAGTAGGGCTGGTCTTGGCCATATGACGTGACGACTCTTACCGTTCAAAAAACATGCGCCTTCCGCCTAGGGGGCATCGCCGCCCCGGACCATGTCCGGGAGGGGCAGTGAGGCTCCGAATGTCGGAAGGCAGCAGGCATTTAGCCCCGGCTGGTGGATTATGCAAGGTGATGCGGCACACTTTAGCCGCACAGGGCGGCTTGCAGGCGCATCGTTGCGCCCGCGCGCGCCTGCCACACCCCTACGGTATCAGACCTGCCCGCCACTGGTTAGCGCGCAAACTAGCGCACGCCGCACAAACGCTCCCAGAACGTCGGACGATACATCGGCTGCACCGGTCCATGCTTCTGATAGCGGAGACTGGGATCGGTATGCGAGCGGGGCAATGTCCAGGTATCGGGACGACTGCTGCGAAACGTCATGCTGCTCATGATCGTGCTCCTCGATGAAGCTGCATCCTGCCTCACAAAACGCACGATTCATCGCCTGGTTCCCGATTCGCGGGCGTGAATCGCGGCTTATCGAGGAAGCGCGCGGATCGCCGAAAGCAGATCGTTGCGTGCAATTTCCCCATTTGTCGGCATCCCGGAAAACAACCCGACCGCAGTCCACCGACCACGTTTGTAAACTACCGTGAACTGATCGTTTGCCGTACCGGTCAGCATGCCAAAATGCGACAGGGTACCGTCGCCCAGGACACGCCAGCCCAAAGCATAATATGGTCCGGTCGACGCGAAAGATGGCCGGACAAGCGCCCGAGCAGGAACATCGCGTTGCGCGAATGCAAAATACTGTTCTGCCGTGCCACCCCAGCCACCAGCAGGTCCGAGCCGATCGTCATATGTCATCCCGATCGCTTCAGGGATCATCGCGGTTACAGCGTCGTGATAGGATTGATCGAAGCGCCCCTCAATCAATCGCCCGAGCGCACAGTAACCGACATTCGAATATTCTGCTTTGGTGCCGGGTTCAAACTGGCGGGGTGGTATCGGCATGTCGATACAACGCTCTTGCTCCTGCAGATCGTGAATGGGATCTCCGGCTAACTTCCGATCCCATCCGCCCGCATGACGCAGGAGATCCGCAACCGAAGCCCCCGCGTACTTTTCATTCAGATCGACCAACCCTCGATCCGCAGCGGCAAAAACAGCCGCTGCCGTGATCGGTTTGGACAGGCTCCAGAAATTGTAAACCTTACCCTTTTCCGATGCGAAGCGCCTTATCCGTGGATGCTCACCCTGAATGCCATAAATGATAACCCCACTGCGCAGATTATGATGGCGCATGGTGCCGCCAATATCGTGGCGAGCATTCATGGTCTGCACAACCAACACAACCCCCGCTGCCAGGGCGATAGCCGTCACAAGCAATGTCCGAATCATACGCATATGCCGTGAAGTGCTCTGCATATTCGCAAACACCGCGTGCGTTGTTTGCGGCCAATCAGGATCGGGGGGAAATGGCAGGAGTGGCAGGATTCGAACCCGCGGCCCTCGGTTTTGGAGACCGATGCTCTACCAACTGAGCTACACTCCTGCAGGCGGTTGGGCCTGTAGTGGGAAGCAACGGGCTTGGCAAGGCAACTTCCCACCTAAACGCAAATTGAGCATAAAAACTGCGCATTCCCCGGATTCCCCGCATCTGCTAGATTCACGGGCGATGCATGCGCCCGTAACTTCGATCATCCCCTCGGATCTGTTGTTGACCGCCTATCGCAGCGGCATTTTCCCGATGGCCGATTCACGCGATGATCCCGAAATATTCTGGGTCGAACCCAAACGGCGCGCCATCCTGCCGCTGGACGGGTTCCACTGTTCGCACTCTCTGCGAAAGGTTTTGAAAAGCGGGCGCTTCACCGTAACCTGCAACGCGGCCTTCGATGCGGTCCTTGAAGCCTGCGCCGCACCCCGGCCCGAACATCCCGACAGCTGGATCAGCCAACGCATCGCGGACAGCTATCATGCGCTCCATAGCGCCGGACATGCGCATGCAATCGAATGCTGGCAGGATGGCGTGCTTGTCGGCGGCCTTTACGGCGTCGGTTTCGATCGGGTGTTCTGCGGCGAAAGCATGTTCAGCCGCGCGACGGATGCCTCGAAGGTCGCGCTGGCATGGCTGGTTGTCGCGTTGCGCCAAGCCGGTGTGACCTTGCTCGACTGCCAGTTCATGACGGATCACCTCGCCTCGCTCGGCGCGATCGAGATTTCGCAGCAGGAATACCTGATATTACTGCAAGAGGCGCAGGATCAGCGCGGAGGGCCCTGGTCTTCGCTGCCGGAAGGTTTTGCCGGAGTACTGGCAGCCGCTGGCGCAGCAGCCGGTGTTTCAGTCGCAGGTTTGGGCGCCGGTTTCACCGCAGGGGCCGACGCACCGGACGATTCGCCCGAAGCCGAGGCCGGTGGGGACTCCTCCCCGGGGAAATTCATCGCGCAGTCCTTGACCCAAACGTCATAGATCGGGTGTTCCACGACATTGAGTGAAGGCGAATTCTTGAACAGCCAGCCGGAAAAAATGCGCTGCCAGCGCAGAGGCTGATCCACGCTTGTCCGCTGATTCACCATGACCTGGACGAAGGCCCCCACTTCAGGCGGCTTTTCCCAGGGGGCGGTCCGTTCGCAGGCCGACAGTTTGACCACGACATTGCCAACCCGCTTCGCTTCGCCCGGCTTGAGCTGGAGATCCTGCGAAAGGTTGTTGCGCTTGTTCAGCACCCCGATCGTCGCCACCCGTTCTTCCATTGGCGAACCGATGTCGGTGGCCACGGGACGGGCCGTCTTGCCCAATTCGCCAGACAGCTCTTTCGGGAGCGCGGTTTCGTTCGGCTTGCTCTCCTCCGGTTCGCCAGAGCAGGCGGACAGCAGAACGGCTGCCGAAACGAGCGGCAGCAACGCAATCCGCGTGGACGGCCGGAACCGCCGCATAGTCAGGAGTCCGGCGCCCAGGCTTCGTAATCGCCGGTTGCCGCAGCCCGTTGGCCACCGCGTTCCAGCGCCCCGCTGGGACGGTAGGCGTTCACCGTGCCCGTGGCGTTCGGTGTATATTCGACTTCCCAGATCTTCGCCGGGGGCAGATGGCTTTCCGGCACATCGTCGAACGATCCGTGCAGCCAGCCATGCCATTCGGCTGGCACGCGGCTCGCATCGTTGGCGCCGTCATACAGCACCCAGCGGCGTTCACGCCCGTGCGGACCGGGCTTCTTCGACCGGAAGTAGCGATTGCCCTGCGCATCGGTACCGACTTGCTCGCCCGTCAGCGCACTGTTGAACAGCGTTCCAATTGTCGCGCCGTTCCACCAGGTGAAGATTTTCGAGAGGATTCCCATGAAGCGCGCGTTAGCTTGTGTTCACGCGAACGGCAAGCACCTCACCACCTCACCTGTGCGCCAGGTGCGATACCCAGTGCCGCAGCCCGCCCGCCGTTAAGCTCGAGCACGGCCTTGGCCACCCCTGTCGACGATCGCGGTTCCAGCGAATAGGGTTCGGCATTGGCGCTGATATTCAACACACGGCCATCGGTGCCGATAAACACGATATCCAGCGGGATCACGGTGTTTTTCATCCAGAAACTGGCGTCGCGGGGCGGATCGAACGGGAACAGCATCCCTTCATCCGGCCCCATGGCGGTACGGAACATCAGCCCTTTGGCCTGTTCTTCCATGGTGCGGGCCACTTCCACGCGAAAATGATTCTCTTTCCCGTCGTGACTGACGGTCAGGGGAATAACCCGCAATCCTGATTCGGGATGTTTCGACACGGTCGAGACCTGCTTCGCCGCAGCGGCATTTTCGCCCGCCCCCGGGGTGCAGGCCGCCAGCAACAGCATGGCTATCGGCCAAATGCGCATCGTCTATTCCTCCTCGACCTCGGATACCCAGCTTTCGGCAGCATCGATGCTGTCGGCATGGATCAGCGCCATCGCGCTGCCCAGTTCATGGCCTGCCCGCAACATTGCCGCAATCTGCTTTTCACGTCGGCTGGCATCGGGGGCGACGGGGGCGAACGGGCCGAACCGGCGCTTGCGCGCCATGGCGAGCGCGGCGCGGCGCTGCTGCGCCACCCCCGGACGCACGCTGTCCCGGATATCGTCCGCTATTCCGGCCACGCCCAGCGCCTGATTCACCCGCCGGGCGCCATAGCCACGACGCAGCAGACCGCCCGCGCGCATCCGGGCATAGGCTTCATCGTCACAATAGCCACGATCGACGAACCGGGCGATCAGGGCCGGGATGTCAGCCGGCGTCTCGCCCTGCCATCCGCGCTCGCGCAGTTTGCGCGCGAGGTAGGCTTCAAGCCGGGCCGCGCTGGTGGCAAAACGCGCCACATAAGCCAGCGCCAGTTCCTCCAGACGCGCGTCGTAGAGCGGACGAGGCGCCCTGTGCTTGCGACTATCTGAAAGGGGTTCCTTAACCATCGGCCTTATTCGTGCCACAGTCCCGTAAGAATGGAAGGGCCTCGCAACACGCCACAATCATATTGTGATGGCAGTGATGCATAGTTTTAGATGCGAACATCGGCCGAAATACTCGCGCCAAACCAGTAGGTTGAGCAGAAATATGACCGACGACGCCCTTCAACCGACGCCGAACCGCTGCGCGTTAGAGCGCCGATTTTCCGACTTTGCCACATTTGGCGAAGCGCTGGATTATGCCGCGCAAGGCAGTCGAGGGCTCAATTTTCACGATCCCCGCGGTAATCTTGCCCGGGTTTATCCCTATTCCGAACTGCGTGACGATGCGCGGGCCATGGCGCGCCGCCTTGTCGCGCGCGGCATTCGCCCCGGTGAGCGTATTGCCCTGATCGCGGAAACAGGCGTGGATTTTGCCGCCCTGTTCTGCGGCGCGGTTTACGCTGGCGCGTGGCCGGTGCCGTTGCCGCTGCCCACCAGCTTCGGGGGCAAGGACAATTATATCGACCAGCTTGCGGTCCAGCTTGCCAGTTCCGATCCGCAAATGCTGCTGTTCCCGGCCGAAATCACTGAAATGGCGGGCGCGGCGGCGGCGCGGCAGGGCTGCGACGGGGTGACCTACGAAGATTTCCGCGCCAGCCCGGCGGCGGACAGCGCACTGCCCGAACAGCAGACGGACGATATCTGCTATCTCCAGTATTCCAGCGGTTCCACCCGTTTTCCGCATGGCGTGGCCGTGACGCACAAGGCGCTGCTCAACAATCTGGCGGGCCACAGCATCGGCATGAAGCTGGAACCCGATGATCGCTGCGTCTCATGGCTGCCGTGGTACCACGACATGGGTCTGGTCGGCTGCCTGCTTTCGCCGATCGCCAATCAGGTTTCGACCGATTACCTCAAGACCGAGGATTTCGCCCGGCGCCCGCTGGCCTGGCTCGACATGATCAGCCGCAATCCCGGCACGACGCTGTCCTATTCCCCGACCTTCGGCTTCGATATCTGCGCCCGCCGCATTTCGAGCCAGAGCCATGTTTCCGAACGCTTCGATCTGTCGCGCTGGCGGATCGCGGGCAATGGCGCGGACATGATCCGCCCCGACGTGATGCAGGGCTTCGTCAATGCCTTTGCCGAAGCCGGGTTCAAGGCCACATCTTTCCTGCCGAGCTACGGCCTTGCCGAAGCGACTCTGGCGGTCACCATCATGCCGCCCGGTGAAGGTATCCGCGTGGAACTGGTCGAAGAAGAACGCCTTTCGGGCACCCCGCGCGATCTGTCACGCCCGGCGCGGTACCGGGCGATTGTCAATTGCGGCAAGGCTGTGAAGGACATGGCGCTGGAAATCCGGGGCGAGAATGGCAAGCCCAAGGGCGATCACCAGATCGGCAAAGTCTGGTGCAAGGGCCCCAGCGTCATGCATTCCTATTTCCGCGATCCTGTCGCCACCGAGGAATGCCTCGTGGATGGCTGGCTGGACACAGGCGACATGGGTTACATGGCCGATGGGTATCTGTTCATTGTCGGCCGCGCCAAGGACATGATCATCATCAACGGCAAGAACCACTGGCCGCAAGATATCGAATGGGCCGTGGAACAGCTTCCCGGTTTCAACCATGGCGATATCGCGGCCTTTTCGGTCGAGACCGACAATGGCGAGGAAGCCCCCGCCGTTCTGGTGCATTGCCGCGTTTCGGACGAGGACAAGCGCGTCGAGCTGCGCGACCAGATCCGCGACAAGGTGCGTTCGATCACCGGCATGAACTGCGTGGTCGAACTGGTGCCGCCGCGCACCCTGCCGCGCACCAGTTCGGGCAAGCTCAGCCGCGCCAAGGCCAAGAAGCTGTACCTTTCGGGCGAGATCGAACCTTACAAGCTGCTCGAAGCGGCATAGTCACACAGACACCGGTTGATCGGGGGCGCTGCCACATGGGCGGCGCCCTTTTTCTTCATTTTGCATAAAAGCCCTTTCCCCAACCGGGCCGGACTGCCACTCTGCCCCCAACCACACAAAACAGGGATCACACTTCCATGCGCGTCACCGTGCCTCACAAACTGTCCCGCGAAGAAGTCCGCAAGCGTCTGCATGAACGCGCGCAAGACCTCGCTGGCAATGTCCCGGGCGGCGTGGCGGAAGTCACGACCAACTGGGTCGGGGAAGACAAGGTCGACCTGGTCATTTCCGCCATGGGCCAAAATCTGGCGGGCAATATCGTGATTGCGGATCACGAAGTGGTCATCGACCTTACCTTGCCGCTGGCGCTCAGCTTCGTCGAACCCATGATTGCCGGAACGGTGAAGGAACAGGGTCAGAAACTGCTGGCCTGATCCCGCGCAAGCCCCGCCCGGAAACGGCCGGGCGACAATCTAGAGTTCGCGTTCCCATTCCATGAAGCTGTGCGGCACCCGCAGGCTGGCCGATGCAATGCGCGTTTCGCGCAGGAACAGCAGCAGCGCGTACATCATCAGCGCAATAGCGATCAGGAAGGCGCAGGCCGCCGCCAGTTGCATGTCGAGCCTCGTAAAACCGTCCAGAAACAGCATCGCGATCACACAGCCAATAGTCAGGCCGCACATCACCAGCATCAGGATTGCGCGGCCGATAATGGCAATGCGCCGGTCCAGCATGCGGATTTCTCGCACCACCGCATCGTGATCCAGCCCTTCCGTTTCCGCGTGGCGGCCAATCAGGTGCCGGGAACGATCCACGATCCGGCTCAAACGGGTCGACAAGATGTTCATGATGTTGCCAAGCGCCACCAGGACAAAAACCGGTGCAAGGGCGAGCTGGATAGTATGGGCGATCACCGCACCAATCTATCATCCCTTTTGCAAGGCTGTGCAAGCAGGCACTGCGCCCCATCCCCGATCTGCAAGGCCCCGAGTTCCGGGATCAGCGCGCATTCGCCGGGCGCTATCGCCTCGCCATCCAGTGTCACACCCGGCGACAGCGGAATCCCCAGCAACGGACCTTGCCCATACCGGCGCGCGCAGGCCGCATCGGGTGCACCCTGCACACGATCGAGCCGGAACCACGGCCCATCGGACAGGATCGCATGACCATTCTTCGGGACGGTGCAATGCAAGGCCGGATCGTAAACCACGCCCTGCGCGACAGCGATCCCTGCATCGAGATGCAGCGCGCGCGGGCGCCCATAGTCATAGAGCCGATAGGTCACATCGAAGTTGAGCTGAACCTCGATCAGGCTGACCCCGCCGCCGATCGCGTGAACCGTGCCTGCGGGAATATAAAAGAAATCACCCGGCGCCACCTTGTGCCAAGCCAGCATCTGTTCGATCGAACCGTCCTGCGCTGCGGCATGGATCGTGTCGGCCGAAACGGGGTGGGTAAACCCAATGCCCACCATGGCGGCGGGATCGGCATCGACCACCAGCCAGCATTCGTCCTTGCCATCAGGCGCACCGTTGCCCTGCGTGGCAGAGGGATGCACCTGAACCGACAGTTTTTCCGAAGTAAAAATATACTTCACCAGAAGATCGTCGAGTTCGGGTGGGGGATCGAACCAGATTTCGCCGATCCTTTGCCCGCGCGGCGCGGCAAACGGGGCGGGCAACCGGTCGCGTCCCCACACCTTGTCAATCATGCGCGTGGCCAGTTTCATGCGGGCGTGGCGCCCTGCAACGTGCCGACCCGCTGTGCGCCCTCTGCGCTGGTCACCAGAATGTCGTCCCCGTCGATGACAATCACGACGTTTTCCAGTCCGATGACCGACACACGCGGACCGTCACTGTCGACCATGACATTGCGGCATCCGATCAGTTCCGCCGTACCGCGCACCGTGTTGCCATCGGCATCGTGCCGACGTGCGGCCTGCAGGCTTTTCCAGTTGCCGATATCGGACCAGCCCATATCCACCCGAACCATGGCCGCCCGCGTGGTGTTTTCCATCACCGCATAGTCGATCGATTCGCTTTCTATACGGGCAAAGGCGTCGGGATCGGCGTGGAAGTGCGCGCCGTCGGCCTGTCCCTGCGCCACCGCCTCGCCAACCGCTGCGGCCAGAGCGGGACGGTGCATTGCCAGCTCGTCGAGATAGGTTCCCGCCGTGAAGGCAAACAACCCGCCATTCCAGTAATAGGTGCCCTCTGCCAGAAATGCCTCGGCCCGCGCCTTGTCGGGTTTCTCGACAAACCGGTCGATACGGTATCCGGCGCCCAGCGGTTCCCCCTGCCGGATATAGCCATAACCCGTTTCCGGTTCGCCGGGCGCGATGCCAAATGCCACCAGCCAGCCTTCCGACGCCAGCGTCGCGGCGTCGCGCGCAGCCCGGCGGAAGGCATCGGTATCGGCGATGAAATGATCGCTCGGGCAGACCAGCATCACCGCATCACGATCCAGCCGGTGCGCGGCCAGCGCAATGGCCGCGGCCGTGTTGCGCATGGCTGGCTCTACTATCACCTGCGCGCCGGATATTTGACTGGTTTCCGCCTCGACATGGTGGAGATGCGCGGCACCTGCGACAATCAGCGGCGGTGCGAACAGCGTATCATCCGCACACCGGGCCAGTGTGGCGGCAAACGGGGTGCTGTTATCATCGAGAAGCGGCAAAAACGGTTTGGGTCGGGAAAGGCGGCTGCGCGGCCACAGCCGGGTCCCCCCGCCTCCACACAGCACCACTGGCACAATTCCCATCATCTCTGCCACTTACTTTCCGCAATCAGCCCCCTGTAGCAAGCAGGAGTTAAAAATAGTTAACGGCGCGTTTGCCAAATTTAGTAAAACCAGCGCTGACGCCAGGCATATTTGCCGGGAACGGGATTTCCCGCCGCATCCATCGCGGGACGGAATCGGAACCGCTGCGTGGCGAGACGACAGGTAATCGCGTCCGCTTCGCTATCGGGACTGGGCTGGGTGACCCGGCAATCACGTACCTCCCCATCAATGCCGACGGTCATCTGCACGGTAACGCTATGACCGATCCGGCGTTCCCGCGTGGCTTTGGGATAATCTTTCGCGGAATTGATATCGCCCGCAATCTTTTCAACCCCGCGCACCGCCATACCGCCCCGGCCACCACCGCCACGGCCGCTGCCTGGCCCGGTCCCCACCCCGTCCGCACCCCTACCCGCGCCCGTATCGTGCGCACCGGAGACATTATCCGTGCCGGTCGACGCGACGGGTGGTGCGGGTTCGGTCTGTATGGGAATTTTCGCCTTGGGCGCTGCGGTTTCGCGCGCTTCGGCCTTGCGCCCTTCGGCCCCGGCGCGGCCTTCGTCCGGCGCAGGATCGGGTGCGGTTTTCGCCGGCGGCGGTGGCGGAGGCGTGGTAATCGTAACCGTGAAGGCCGACAGGGCCTTGTCCACTGTCGCGGCGGTGAAATCCGGTGCAAAAGCCCGCATCAGGCCATAGAGCAACGCCAGATGCAGCAGCACGATACCGAAGGAAATACCGATCCGCGCCGCGCGCGGCGGCTTGATATCAAGATCGCCCGCCATGTCCCGCCCGTTTTCCTACAGCAACCGGGCGGGTGCAAGCATCTCTGACAAATCCCTGTCTGGCGCTCAGGCCCCCTGACGCCCGGAGAAATCGACCGGGCGGGTTTCGGTCCAGTCCAGCACGAGCGCGCGTTTGGCGATCTTCCACACACCATCGACCAGCCGCAACTGATCCTGATAACGGATCGCCCAGACCAGGGCGCTATAGGGCTGGCCTTCACCGGAAGGCGGCAGGATATGGCTGGCCGTGCAGTAGGTTTCGCCCCGCGCTTCCGTATCGGAAAGCTGTTCCACCGTCTGGTTGTGCACCAGATGCTGCGTGGACTGGAACATTTCGCGCAACATGCCGGGGCAGGCGCGGATCGCCGCGATTCCATCCATGACCGCACCCGGCGATTCGATGACCGCATCAGCCGTCATCACCCCATCGAGCAAATCGGGCTCGTTCGCGTCCATCGCCCGCGCGTAGAGCGAGCCATTGCGGCGATACGCCTGTTCCAGAGCTTCCAGATTTGCAGTCACAAACACACCTCTTCCATGAAAATGGTATCGTTGATTTTCCCCACCCGGTGCCATCCGCTGGGCCGGGAAAGAGTTGGCGGGGCAGGATCAATCGCGCGAACGGTATTGCCCGACGATTTCCTCCACCGCAGCCATGATATCGTTACGGCGATAACCCAGCAGCGCCGTTTCCGCCGCATCGGGTTCGTAGCGCACATAATTGCCGCGCCCGGTATACAGCCCGACATCGGGGATGAACGGATGTTCCTTGTCCAGTTCCGGCACGGGCGCGGGGTTCCCCGCAGCCTTGAAGAACATCCCGAAATAGTCCGCGAAGGCGAGATTTTCATCGCCCACCAGATAGGCCTTGCCATTTTCGGCGCCGTCCAGCGCCCCGGCAATCGCCTCGGACAAGGATCGGCAGGAAATGAAGTTCGTGCCCCCCGCCGGGCCGAATGGCTCCAGACCGTCCATCTTGCCTTCGGCATAACGGGTATAGGCCTCGAACATCGGCAGGCGCATCCCCGGCACAGTGCCGACAACAAACGGTGCATCGAGGCTGCAGACATGGAAATCCGGGCCTGCCAGCGCGATAATCCCGTCCACCGCCAATTGGCGCGAGCGGATATAGTCGTTGGTTTCCATCAGTTCCGGCGCGATATGGGGATAGAAACTGCCGATATGGACGAAACGCTTCACCCCGGCATCGCGGGCAAGCGCGGCAAAGGCAGGTACGCATTCGGCGTTGGACCGCAGGACATGGGCCGAGAAATTCTCGCCCTTGGGCAAGTGCCGGATATCGTTGCCCGCCGCGAAGACAATCGCATCGAACGGCGCGAGCTGTTCTTTCGTGAACGTGCCTTCCATGAAATCGCCCTGGACAAACGGCAGGTTGACCAGTTCCGTCGAGGCCTGTGGCGGGCGCCGCCCGGCGATCGCCACATCATGACCCAGCGATTGCAGATGCAGCGCCGCATGACCACCGATCATGCCCGTACCGCCCACAACAAGAATTTTCACAGCGTCTCTCCCGCGCGCAATTGGTTCTGACCGTCAGAAATTGAAGCCGTTGCCCGACACGACCGGCACATTGGTCCACAATCCCTTGGGATCGCGGTACCAGCCGCCCGCTGCCAGCGCGCCGCCATCGAGATTGATCGTCGTACCCGTAATCCAGCCTGCCAGATCGGAGGCGAGGAACAGCGCCGCGCCTGCCGCATCTTCCGGCTTGCCGAACCGGCCCAGCGGAATCCACCGTTCGATATGATCCTGATGTTCGGGTGCAACCAGCCCGTGCACCGGCACTTGCGGGGTTTCGGTGGTTTCCGGCGCGATCGCGTTCACGCGGATGTTCTGCGGGCCCAGTTCCAGCGCGAGGCTGCGGGTGAAGCCCGTAATCCCGTGCTTGAATGTTGAATAGACTGTCGTGTTCGGAATGCCACGGAACGCCTCGATCGACGAAATCGAAATGATGCTGCCGCCCGGACGCAGCATGGGGATCGCCGCACGGGTGGTCAGGAACACCGACTTCATGTTGATCGCGTAGAGTGCGTCCAGATCTTCATCGGTGTTGTAGACGAACGGCTTGGCGATGCCCAGGAAGTCGCCCACATTGTTGACCAGCACGTCCAGCCCGCCAAAGCGTTCCTGCACCTGCGCCATCAGCGCATCGATGGCGGCCCGTTCGCGCACATCGGTCTGCGAAACAAGCGCGGTTACGCCCGCCGCATCGAGAGCGCTGCGCACATCGGCGGCGCGGCCTTCATCGATTTCCGCGATCACCACGTTCGCGCCAGCACGGCCGAATGCTTCGGCTATCGCGCGTCCGATCCCGGCACCGCCGCCGGTGACGAGAACCGTCTTACCTTTGAAATCCAGCATACTCTCTCCTGTCTCCCCCGATCTGTAACGGCTCCGTTCTGCACGGGCAACGGGGGATACCAAGAGTTTCGAATTTGCCGGTCAATCCTGAAAAACGAGCCGTGGCTTGCGCGCCGCCAACGTCTCGTCGAGCCGTCGCCGGGGGGCATAGAGCGGGGCCTGCGCCAGTTGCGCATCGCCTGCCAGCGCCCGTTCGGCAATCCCGCGCAGGGCAATGATGAACTGGTCCAGCGTGGCCTTGCTTTCACACTCGGTCGGTTCGACCAGCATTGCCCCGTGGACCACCAGCGGGAAATACATGGTCATCGGGTGAAAGCCTTCATCGATCAGCGCCTTGGCCACATCGATGGTCGACAGCCCTTCGCCAAAGCCCTTGTCGCTGAACAGGGCTTCATGCATGCACGGGCCATAGGCGCCAAACGGCGCATCCAGCACGTCATCAAGGCTGCGCAGCACATAGTTTGCGGCCAGCACTGCATCTTCCGCCACCTGCCGCAAGCCATCGGCCCCGTGGCTGAGGATATAGGCCAGCGCGCGGGTGAACATGCCCATCTGGCCGTGGAACGCACTCATTCGACCAAAGGCCTGGGCACCGCCCTGATCCGCCGCGCCTTCTTCCTCCACCAGACGATAGCCATCGGCGGTCTGCACCACGAAAGGCAGCGGGGCGAACGGGGCCAGCGCTTCGGACAACACCACCGGGCCGCTGCCCGGCCCGCCGCCACCGTGCGGGGTGGAGAAGGTCTTGTGCAGGTTGATATGCATCGCATCGATGCCGAGATCGCCCGGCCGGACCTTGCCGACAATCGCGTTGAAATTCGCGCCATCGCAGTAGACGAAGGCCCCGGCCGCGTGCACCGCGTCGGAGATTTCCTTCATATCACGCTCGAACAGGCCGCAGGTGTTGGGATTGGTGATCATCACCGCCGCCACATCCGGCCCCAGCCGCGCCTTGAACGCCGCCACATCGACCCGGCCATCCACGGTGCCCGGAATGCTTTCCACGCGATAGTTCGCAAAGGCCGCCGTCGCCGGATTGGTGCCATGCGCACTATCCGGCACAAGGATCACCTCACGTGCATCCCCGCGCGCTTCCAACGCCGCACGAATGCACAGAATGCCGCACAATTCGCCATGCGCACCGGCCTTGGGGCTCATCGCCACGCCCGCCATATTGGTGAGCCTGAGCAGCCATTCCCCCAGTTCGGCGATCACCCCCAGCGCGCCCTGTATCGTGGCTTCGGGTTGCAACGGGTGCAGATCGGCAAAACCGGGCAAACGCGCCACTTTCTCGTTCAGCCGGGGATTGTGCTTCATCGTGCACGAACCCAGCGGGAAAATCCCGAGATCGATGGCATAGTTCTGGCGGCTGAGCCGGGTATAGTGGCGCACGGTTTCCGGTTCGGACAGGCCGGGCAGGCCGATCCCCCCATCGCGTTCCAGCCCGCCCAGCCGGGCCGACGCCGCGCCCGAAGGCACCGGCAGGTCGACCCCGCAGGTTTCCCTCGTGCCCAGTTCGAACAGCAGGGGTTCCTCGAGCATCAGCCCGCGATTGCCGGTAATGGTCCCCTGATCACCGGCATCGGTCGGCGTGGCCGGGGTTCCGGGTTTCCACCCGCTCTGGTTCGGGGTGCTCATACCAGCGCCTCCTCAAGTCCCTTCGCGAGGGCTTCGATATCCTCTTCGCTCACCGTTTCGGTCACCGCCACCAGCAACCCCGCCGCCAGTTCCGGCCGATCGGGGTAAAGCCGCCCCAGCGATACGCCCGCCAGCACATCCTTGCTGGCCAAAGCCCGCACCACGCTTCGCGCATCGCCATCGATGGCGATCGCGAATTCGTTGAAGAAGGCGGTGTTGATCACCCTCACCCCCGGCACTTGCGCCAGCCGGTCGGCCGCGAGGCAGGCCAGCCGGTGATTTTCCGCCGCCAGCGCGCGCAGGCCCTTTTCGCCCAGCAGCGTCATATGGATGGAAAACGCCAGCGCGCAGAGGCCGGAATTGGTGCAGATGTTGGACGTCGCCTTTTCACGGCGAATATGCTGTTCGCGGGTCGACAGGGTCAGCACGAAGCCGCGTCGCCCGGCGGCATCCTGCGTTTCCCCGGCAAGGCGGCCGGGCATCTGCCGCACGTATTTGTCACGCGTGGCGAACAGGCCAAGGTAAGGCCCGCCAAACTGCAAGCCCACGCCCAACGACTGGCCTTCGCCCACCACGATATCCGCGCCCATCGCGCCCGGGCTGCGAATGGCGCCCAATGCCACGGGTTCCGTCACCACCGCCACCAGCAGCGCGCCAGCGGCATGGGCCGCATCGGCCAATGCGGACAGATCCCCGATCCGGCCGAGAATGTCGGGATATTGCACGACAACGCAGCTGGTTTCCCCGTCGATCTGGCCGATCAGCGCTTCGCTGTCCGGCTCCGCCGTCAAGGCCGGCGGTGCATAGACCAGCGTATCGCCGGTAAAACGCGCCATGGTCTGCACGGTGGAGACGTAATGCGGGTGCAATCCGGATGCGAGGATCGCCTTCTTCCGTTTGGTGATGCGCGCCGCCATGGCGACCGCTTCCCAGCACGCGGTCGAACCATCGTACATCGAGGCATTGGCCACGTCGCAGCCCAGCAGACGCGCAACCTGCGTCTGGAATTCGAACAGCATCTGCAGCGTGCCCTGCGCGATTTCCGGCTGATAAGGCGTATAGGCCGTCAGGAATTCGCCGCGCTGGATCAGGTGATCGACCGTGGCCGGTATATGATGGCGGTACGCCCCCGCACCGAGGAAAAACGGCACGCTGCCCGCGCTGGTGTTGCGTGTGGCCAGACGCGTCATATGCCGTTCGACGGCCAGTTCGCCCGCATGGCCGGGCAGTCCTTCGACCGGCCCGGACAAGCGCGCCGATTCCGGCACATCGACGAACAACGCATCAACCGTGGGCGCGCCGATGCGCGCCAGCATGGCCGCGCGATCGGCCTCGGTCAGGGGGAGATAGCGCATGCTGTTTCCTTAAGCGTCAGAGACTTTCGACAAAGCGCTTGTAAGCGGCTTCGTCCATCAGGCCTTCCAGTTCGCCGGCATCGGCAATGGTCAGCTTGAAAAACCAGCCTTCGCCTTCGGCATCGCTGTTCACCAGCGCCGGATCTTCTTCCAGATTCTGGTTGCCGGCCGTCACCGCGCCGCTGATCGGCGCATAGACATCCGAAGCGGCCTTCACGGATTCGACCACGGCCGCCTCCGCACCCTTTTTCAGAACCACGCCTTCATCGGGCACTTCGATGAAAACGATATCGCCCAGCTGGCTCTGCGCATAATCGGTGATCCCGACCGTCGCGGTGTCGCCGTCGACGTCGATCCATTCATGTTCATCGGTGAAATAACGCGGCATGGGTCAGGCTCCCTGTCGGTGATACTTGTGGGGGACGAATGGCATGGGTGAAACAGTGGCCGGCAGTCTGCGGCCCCTGACTTCGATGTCCAGCGCTGTGCCGTGCGCCGCATGGGCGGCATCGACAAAGGCCATGGCGATCGGGCGTTCGAGCGTGGGCGAAAATCCGCCCGAGGTGACGGTGCCGACCTGTTCGGCCCCTGCGAAAACCACCGCGCCTTCGCGCGCGGGCAAGCGCCCGTCGAGCAGCAGACCGACCCGCTTGCGCACAGGGCCTGCCGCCAGCGCGGCCAGAATGCTCTCCGCGCCGGGAAAACCGCCTTCGGCGCGGCGCGCCTTGCTGATGGCAAAAGCCAGCCCGGCTTCGACAGGGCCGGTTTCCGGCGTCAGGTCATGCCCATAAAGCGGCAGTCCGGCCTCCAGCCGCAAGGAATCGCGCGCGCCCAGGCCGACTGGCATGACCGCATCGTCCGCACAGAGGGCATCGGCCAGTGCCACGATATCGGTGGCGCGGACGGAAATCTCGAAGCCGTCCTCCCCCGTATAACCCGACCGCGAGACGCCCAGCGGGCGCCCCTGCCACAGATAGGGCGCGGCCTGCATGAAAGTCAGCCCTTCCACCGGGACACCATCGGGCAAGGCCGGTTCCAGCCCCAGGCGCGCCAGCACCTGCACCGCTTCCGGGCCTTGCAGCGCCAGCAAGCCATGCTCGTCCAGATGGGTCAGGGTGATATCGTCGGGCAGGCCTTCGCGCAGATGGGCGATATCGTCCCATTTCATCGCGCCGTTGACCACCAGATAGAAACTGTCACCGCGATGGGTGACCATCAGATCGTCGAGAATGCCGCCATCGTCGTCCAGCAGCAGCGAATAGCGCATCCGCCCCGGCGCCAGCGCCGAAATATCACCGGGCAGCAGCATTTCGAGCGCGGCTGCCGCGCCTTCGCCCGAGACCTCAAGCTGCCCCATGTGGCTGACGTCGAACAGCCCGGCGTGACTGCGCGTCCACAGATGTTCATCCATGATCCCGCGGAACTGCACGGGCATCCAGTACCCGGCGAATTCCACCATGCGACCGCCCCGTGCGCGATGCCAGCCATCGAGCGGCAGCGTCGCGGGCGGCAGATCGACCGCCTCGTCCGCGTTATCCAGAATATCGTCGAATTCGCTCATATCTTGTCCCCGACACGCAACAGCCACACCCCGCAGAGGAGCGTTTCCACTATCGCACCCCCTCTGTCGGGAAACCTGAGAGCTTGGCCTGCGCGCAAGGCGACAGGGTTACCCCTTCGGTGGGACGGCATCGCCGCCCGCTTTCCAGAGTGTCTCAATACGCGAGGCGGTCCTTTTGCCTGAGAGTTTCCGGGGCGGTTGCTCCTTCGGCGTCCCGAATGACAAGGAGCCATGCCCCTGCCGCCCGGAATCTCTCCCACATCGCGCCCGGAGCCTTGCGACTCCGGAAGACAGATTCCGCTTTCCCCGTACACGGCCGGGGAGTCAATCTCAGCATGCCAGGATATCGACAACTAGCCCTCCTGCGCATGGCGGCAAAACCGGTTCTTTCCCTTGGCAGGGCGGTCCTGTATCCCCCGTGCGACCGGGCGTGCTTGCCCCGCGAATATGACAGAAAAGGGAAATGCATGAGCCTGACGCTCGACCTTGCGCTGCAACTGGCGCGTGACACTTTGGCCGAAGGCGAAACACGCGGCTTTCTCCCGCTGGCAGTGGCCGTGCTGGACACCGCCGGACAGCCGCTGGCCATTTTGCGCGATCATCGCAGTTCGCTGCACCGTGCCGATATCGCCGTGGGCAAGGCGGCAGGCTGCCTCGCCATGGGATTCGGCGGGCGTGAACTGGCGAAGCGCGCCAGCGCCATGCCCGCCTTCATGACCGCAGTTTCCGCAATCTTTCCCAAAGGGATCGTGCCCGTGCCGGGCGGCGTGCTGATTCGCGACGCGGATGGCGGGTTGCTGGGCGCGATCGGCGTCAGCGGCGACACATCGGACAACGACGAAACCTGCGCGCTGGCCGCGCTGGACAGGGCCGGACTCCACGCCGATACGGGCGCCTGATCCCCCCCGCTTCACCTCCCACGCGAGTCCGCACCATGAATCAGCCTGCCGCAATCCGTTATGATCAGCCCGCCTATTCCGCAGCGGCGCAGCAGTTGCTTGCCCGCGAACCGCGCCTGTTCATCAACGGCGAATGGACTGACTCGAGCCATGGCAAACGGATCGCTGTGGAAGATCCCTCCACCGGCAGGGTGATCGCGCAGGTTGTCGACGCGTCGGACGCGGATATCGATCGCGCGGTGGCGGCGGCGCGCAGTGCCTTCGATGACGGGCGCTGGTCCACCCTGCCCCCGATGCAGCGCGAACGGATCATGATCCGCCTTGCCGATCTGCTGGAAACGCATGGCGACGAACTGGCCGAACTGGAAGCGATCGACAACGGCAAGCCCAAATCGATGGCGATGGCGGTCGATATCCCCGCCGCGATCAGCGAAATCCGTTACATGGCGGGCTGGGCGGGCAAGTTGGGCGGTGAAACCCCCGCCCCCTATACCCTGCCGCATGGCGCGATGTTCGGGTACACCCTGCGCGAACCGGTCGGCGTCTGCGCGCAAATCGTGCCGTGGAACTTCCCGCTGCTGATGGCCTGCCAGAAGATCGCCCCGGCGCTGGCGGCGGGCTGCACGCTGGTGCTGAAGCCCGCCGAACAAACCTCGCTCAGCGCGTTGCGGCTGGCCGACCTTGTGGCCGAAGCGGGCTTTCCGGCTGGTGTGATCAACCTGGTCACCGGCATGGGCGAAACCGCAGGCAACCGGCTGGTGTGCCATGGCGATGTCGACAAGGTCGCCTTCACCGGATCGACCGATGTCGGCAAGATGATCACCCGCAATGCCGCTGACACGATGAAGCGCATTACGCTGGAACTCGGGGGCAAATCGCCGGTCATCGTGATGCCCGATGTCGATGTGAAGCAAGCCGCGCGGGGCGCGGCCTCGGCCATTTTCTTCAATTCGGGGCAGGTCTGCGTCGCCGGATCGCGCCTTTATGCCCATCGGTCGATTTTCGACAGCGTGCTGGAAGGGGTGGCCGCCGCCACGCCGAACTGGGCCCCGCGCCCCGCACTGGACCCGGCTGCGCAAATGGGGCCACTGGTCTCTGCCGAACAGCTGGACCGGGTGATGGGCTTTATCGCCGCGGGCAAGCGCGACGGGGCCAGCGTGGTGACCGGCGGCGACAGCCCGACGGATCAGGGCTACTATTGCAATCCCACGATCCTTGCCGACGTGAATCCGCAGATGAGTGTGGTGCGGGAGGAAATCTTCGGTCCCGTGGTGGTGGCGCAACGGTTCGACGATCTCGACGAAGTGGCCAAGGCCGCGAATGACACCTGCTATGGCCTGGGCGCCGGCGTATGGACGCGCGATATGGCAACGATGCACAAGCTGGTCGGCAAGATCAAGGCGGGCACCGTGTGGGGCAATTGCCACGCCGTGATCGATGCGGCCTTGCCGTTCGGTGGCTACAAACAGTCGGGAATCGGGCGCGAACAGGGCCGACAGGGGATCGAACCCTACCTCGAAACCAAGACGGTCTTCCTCAAACTGTGATCCGGCACCCCGGATATCGCCCCAGGGCAGGGACCACCGTCTAAAAATCGCAGGATAATTCACCAGAGCCCCTTGGGTCCGGCAGGAGGGACGGCTACCAGCCGGATCGTGCAAGCGCAGATTGTCATAGGTCAGGATTCGTCGGGCAAGGACATCCCGGTCGATCTCGAGGAATTGCTCGCCACGCGCCTCTTGGTGCAGGGCAACAGCGGCTCGGGCAAATCCCACCTCCTGCGCCGTTTGCTCGAAGAGAGCGCAGGCATGGTCCAGCAGGTGATCATCGATCCCGAAGGCGATTTCGTGTCACTGGCCGAACATTTCGGCCATGTGGTGGTCGAAGGCGCCGCCTATTCCAGCGCGGAAATCGCCACATTGGCCGCCCGCACGCGGGAACATCGCGCATCGGTGGTGCTGGCGCTGGACGGGCTGGACGTCGAACAGCAGATCCGCTGTGCGGCCGTGTTCCTTGGCGCGCTGTTCGATGCCCCGCGCGAACACTGGTATCCCGCGCTGGTGGTGGTGGACGAAGCGCAGATGTTCGCTCCGGCCGTGGCAGGCGAAATCAACGAAGACACGCGCCGCATGTCGCTGTCCGCGATGACCAACCTGATGTGCCGCGGGCGCAAGCGCGGGCTGGCCGGGATCGTCGCCACGCAGCGGCTCGCCAAACTGGCCAAGAACGTCGCTGCCGAAGCCTCGAACTTCCTGATGGGGCGCACGTTTCTCGATATCGATATGCTGCGTGCCGCCGATCTTCTGGGCATGGAACGGCGGCAGGCGGAACTGATCCGCGATCTGCAGCGCGGCTGTTTCCTGGGGCTGGGCCCGGCAATCTGCCGTCGCCCGGTTTCGGTGAAAATCGGGCCGGTCCAGTCTGGGGCCAAAGTCGCCTCGGCCACGCTCGTGCCGCTGCCTTCGGCGCCGCCCGAAGAAATGCAGGCCCTGCTGCATGCCGAACTGGCCAGTGCGGCGGCCGACCGCCCGGCTATGCCCGAACCCATAGCGGCACCGGCACACGATGCCGCCGAACTGGTGCAACGCATCGCGCGATACGAAGACGATACGGAAACCGCCCTGCCCGAAACCGCCGATGCGGAGGAGGGGCCGGGTCTGGGAGTGGAAGACATCCTGCGCGAAATGGCCCAGCAGCGCGACTGCATGTTCCAGCCCGCCAGCACGCTCTACCAGATGTTCCTTTCCCGTTGCCGGGCACAACGCGTGCCGTCACGCGGGATGGACATGGCCGGTTTCCGGCGCACTTTCGCCGTTGTCGTGGCACGGCTGGACCGGCTCGATCCCGAGATGAAGGAACGCATCCTGCATCTCGGCACCATGGTCGATGACGATCTCCTGGCCCCCTTCCTCGCCATTGCCCGTGCCGCGGCCGAAGGGCCGGATGGCCCGGACGAGGACGAGATCGCCCGGGTCTATGGCACGAACTCGCCCGGCCGCATCCGCCGTTTGCTGGAACATCTGGAAAAGAAGGGCCTGATCGTCACGCGGGAAGATTTTGGCGGCGGACGGACAATCACCGTTCCCGGCATATCCGCTGCATCAGTCGACGGCTGACGCCCGCGGTCCCGCTGTTCGCTGCCGGGCCGATTATCCGCTTTCGCCCTGATTATTCGCTTTCCGATTGCCCGATCATCCGACGTGCCCGCCGGATCACCCGCCACGCCAGCGATTTCGCGTGGTTCTGATGCGGGAAGCGACCCGGCAGGCGCGGATTGAAACCGGCCCGGCGCAACAGGCGGTTGAAACCATGGGCATCGGCTTCGCGAAAGCTCCATTCCGATCGCCATGTGACCGAAAACGAGATCGACGGTTCGGGGCCGTTCTGCACCCAATGCGGTGCCTTGACCGGCACATAGATCGCTTCGCCGGGCGCGATGGTATGGGCTTGGCCCCTGTCCGCGAACTCCGGCTGGAAGGGCAGGTTGCGATGCGCGCCCAGATGGAACGCTTCATGCATCCGGCCATGCGCGATTTCCGCATCGGCAGCGGGAAACACCGTCATCGTTTTGCTTCCGCGCAATTGCAGCAGGATATTGTGTTCCGGATCGAAGTGGAACGGGGTCACGGCACCGGGCGATGAGACGAAGATGAACCCTTCCAGCTTCAGCATTTCACCCGTGCAAGGCGCAACCAGGGGGCGTAGTTCGCCCAGTATATCTTCGAGCAGAGCCCGATAGGCCGGGTCCTGCTCCACGAACTTGAGCACCATCCACGATCCATTTTCCTCGATCGAACGGATCGTATCCGCCACCGACAGGCCATTGTGCTGCACATCGCCGGGATCGATCCCGACCGGCAGGGCCCCGGTATTCTGTTCCACATCGACAGGCCGCATCCGCTCCGCCAGCGCGACCAGCGCCTCCAGCGTGAACAGCGGATGGCCAACCAGCCGATGCGTCAGAACCCCGGCTTGCTCTGGATAGAGGTCAGCCAGCGCGCCGCGCGCCGCATCGGGAAAAACCGCTTCCCTCGTCATCGTTTCCCTCCCTCCTCGGTCCGACCATCCGGCCGACCATCCGGCCCGCCGCGCCTGATCCGCGCCAGCGCCACGCGCAGGCTTGCCATAATACGCTCGGCCGCACGACACAGCCGGAACATGCCACGCCCCCGCCCCGCGCCCAACGGCGCCGTCACGCGCACGATCGCGCGCCGCTGCGCCCACAGGCTTTCGATCATCGGATGCCCTTCCACCGCGCAACTGTCCATCCAGGCGATATCCGGGTGGGCGAGAATGGCATAGTTTTCGATCTCGATCAGCACGCCCGGCGAATAGCGTGCAAAGGCTTCGTCAAAGGCAATCTTGAACGAGAACGCACCCGGCGGCGTCAGAAAGTTGACCAGCATGGCAATGGGGCGGTCATCCAGCTCGAGCCGCAGCATCTGCAGCCGCCCCGCCGCATGGGCGCCCCGCACCGCTTCACGGAAGAAATCTTCGGTATCCGAAGTATTGGCCAGCGCCGCACCGCTGCTGCCCTTCCAGCCCGCCTGTTCGAGAGCGAGAAACGCCGCGATCCACGGATCAGGGTCGTCATCCGGCGCGAACCACACGGTCCGCACCGCGCCAAGTTCGGCCAGACGCGCAGAAAGACGGTGAATCTCCTTACGCTTCTTTTTGCGGACAGTAGTTTCGTAATATGCGGTGGGGGACAGGTCACTGGCCAGCATGGCCCGTTCGATCCGGTGCACCACATCGCAATGCCCGCCGGTGGCCGCAACCAGCCCACGATGCACCGGGCCGTTTTCCGTCAGCCCTTCCCAATGGAGAAAATGCCGCGCCCAGTCCATGCCGCCAAGCCCATCCAGAATCGCACGCCATGCTTCGCATTCACGCCCGGCCGCGATCAGGGGCGTTCCCAGAAAGCTCTGGTAATGCCGCCAGTTGGTGACGTGGCGCACGGGAATGCGGCCATAGCGCCGCGACAGGGTGAGCGGCAGCAAGGCAATCAGCCGCGCGCCTGCCCCATCGCCATCCCAGACTTCCAGCCTTTGCGCATCCCGCCCCGGGGGCAAGTGATGCACCGCCGCCATGACGAACCAGCGTTCGCCAAAGGCATTGGGTTCCGCCGCATGCAGCGCCAACGCGTCCCACGCCGTCGCCAGTGTGGGGGAGGGATCATCCATCGGTCCGAAGACGATGCGCAGATCCGCACCACGCGCGGCATCATGCCGGTCGGATCGATCATCCCGCGCTGGACTGACTGTCATCGGATTCAACTGCACCACGCGATGCCCCTACACGCCCAAATATGGCCATATCGTCAACACCGCGAACATCTACAGCAATTCTGCCCGTGCGTGCCCCGTTCCATTCCATACAGAACATCGCAAACCCCCTCCTTCGGTCGGCGCGATCCGACGAAGCGGCGCAAAGTTTAGAACAGCACCGAATCACAGCACGCTGCGAACCGAACAATCCTCGGCAGAGCGTTACAATTATTTACGGGAAATTCGACACTTGGATAGATTGATCCAATACGGATTTAACCCGCGTTGACCGGGCCTGCAGCCATCCCCCAAGCAAAAGGCGAGCGAATTACCTTGGGGGGCACATGTCAGGACTCATCGAGTCTGCGTCTGGAATTCTTGCAGCATCGGAACAACGGGTCGAAGCGGCCGCACAGAACGTTTCCAATGCCTCCACCCCCGGATACAAACGGCAGATCACTTTCGCAGAAACGCTGATGCGCACCGCACCGGCCCAGGGCAGTGCGGCCAGTCTTCGCGATGCCCCCGTGCAACTGCACATCACGCACGATCGCGCACAGGGCAAACTCCGCGAAACGGGCAACCCGCTCGATCTGGCGATCTTTGGCCCCGGTTATGTGCAACTCCGCGATGGCGACAGGATCACCTATTCCCGTGGCGGTGCCTTTGCGATTGGCCCCGATGGCACACTGGTCGACGATTCTGGCCGTGTTCTGCAGCAGGCGGGTGGGGGCGATCTCACACTGGGCGGCACCAACCCGCAGATCATGGGTGATGGCAGCGTTATCGAAAACGGGCTGCCCGTCGCCGCGATCGCCTTGTTCGAAACCGACAATCCAAGGGCCCCTTTCACACCTTCGGCCATGCATGAAGCCACGGCCAGCACGATTCGGCAGGGCCAGCTGGAAAGCGCCAATGTCGTGATGAGCGATGAAATGGTCGCGATGATGTCCGCCACGCGCCAGGCGGAAAGCGGGGCACGGCTCGTACAGTTCTACGACCAGCTCATCGGGCAGGCGATCACCACATTCAGCAGGAGCGGAAAATGAACGGCGCATTCGAAGTGGGCGCCGTCGCCCTGCGGGCGGATCAGAAGGCGCTCGAACTGCTGGCAAACAACATCGCCAATGTGAACACCCCGGCCTTTAAACGATCAGATGCGCGGTTTTCCGCCATTCTCGCCAACCAGACACGCGATGACGGCACACCCGCCGCAGTGACCGGAGACAATCTGCTGGCAACCGGGGGGGTGCGTATCGCAGCCCGTGCCATGCTGTTCAGTCAGGGTGAAATCCGGCCCACGGGCAATCCGCTCGATCTGGCGATCGATGGGCAGGGGTTCATCGAACTTATGGGCCCCGGCGGGCAAACGCTGCTCTGGCGCGGGGGAACCCTGCGCGTGAATGAGGACGGCGCGCTCGTCACGCTTGACGGTCTGCCGCTGCATGCCGGTATCACGGTCCCGGCCGATGCCACCCGATTGACCATTTCCGCTGAAGGGATGGTCAAGGCGGAAGGCGCCAATGGCGAAGTGGTGGAACTGGGGCAAATCGGCCTTGTCCGCGCGGATCACGAAGACATGCTGGAACAGCTCGATGGCGGGCTGTTGCGCGCTGCGGATAACGCCCGGCTGACCGATGCCCTTCCCGGTGAGGATGGCGCCGGGCGCATGGTGCAAGGCGCACTCGAAGGGGCCAATGTCGAACTGACCGAGGAAATGGTCCAGATGCTGGTGATCCAGCGGGCTTTCGCCGCCAATGCGCAGGCCTTGCAAACCGCCGACCAGCTCGCCGCGATCACTAACAATCTCAAGAAATAACCGGATGCGCCCGCTTCTCCTCTCTCTGGCGTTATCCGCCGGTCTCCTGCCTTCCGCGCTCTTTGCGCAAGAGGGTGGGGCCGCGCCGTTGACACTGGCGGACAGGCATATCCGTGTCCGCGATCTTGCCGTGCTGTCACCGCAGCAGCGCAGCGGAACCGGTGCGTTGATCGCCGCAACCGTGCCCGAGGGGCAACGCTATGTGGAACTCACTGCCGAACGACGCGCCCTGCTCTTGCGGTGGCGCGTGCCCGGCCAGATCTTGCGCCCGCTCCTTGGGGGGGCCGTTCGCTTCATCGTTCCTGGCGAGGAAGCAATGGCCGAGGATGGGCGCGCCGGGCGCGAATGTTTCGCGCTCCGGCAAAATCTCGCGGCCGGGGCTTATGTGGTGGATGCCGCACTTGCCCCCACCGCCTGCGAACAGGGCAAGCACGCAAAATTGCCGCTGCGCTATGACCGCGCCGCTGGCGCCGCGATGGCGCTGCGGCCCTTGCGGCGTGCAATCTGCAGCAGCAGGAAGGCGAACTGGCCGCCTTGCTGGCAGCGGATCATTTCGATCCTGCGGCGTTTGCACGGCAAGGCGACATGGTCACCCCCACCAACCAGACGATCAGCGACATCGCCTTAAGCGCGATATCGCAAATCAGGGAGAGCAATTGACATGTTCGGCTCCATCTACATCGGCCTGAGCGGGCTCAACGCCTACTCGCAGGGCCTGAAAACGGTCAGCAACAACGTCAGCAATCTGAACACCTCAGGGTTCAAAGCCTCCGATGTCTCGTTTTCCGATGTCTATGGTGGCAGCAGCGCGGGCGGCCTTGCTTATGGATCGGGCTACACCGGCCAGGGCCACGGGGTGAACTTCGACAGCGTCACTATCAATTTCAAGCAAGGCGAACTGCGCGAAACGGGCCGCGATCTCGACCTTGCGGTGGACGGCAACGGCTTCTTCGTACTGATGGATGGCGATGCGACCTACTATGCACGGACCGGCAGTTTCATGGTGGATGACGACGGGTTCGTCGTCATGGCCGGGACCGATTACCGGCTGGGCGTGCTGGACGAAACCGGGCGCCCCGCCAGCCTCAACATCGACAGTCTGCGCACCAGCGCACCGGAAAAAACCACCAGCATCACCTTCACCGACAACCTGTCCTCCACGGCCACGAGCTTCACCATCCCCGACGTCAAAGTGTATGACGAACGCGGCGGGGAACATCTCTGGACCCTGACGTTCAGCCGCGAAGAAACCGTGTTTGACGAATGGACGGTGAAAGTCACCGATGCGAATGATGACGAGGTCGGCAGCCAGACCCTGGCCATCAGCAACGGCGTGGTGATGCCCGCCAATGCGACGCTGACATTCGCAGACACGGATGCTGGCCTGTCGGTCGCCTTCGATTTTTCGAAGATCACCTCCTATTCCTCAGGCGATGTCTCCACCCTGCGCGCGTCCGACGTGGATGGCCACGCCACGGGTTCGATCGCCACTTTGGCGGTCAATGCCAAGGGTCAGTTCGAAATCGCCTATTCGAACGAGGAAAAGCGCGAACTGGGCGCCATTGCGCTGGCCGATTTCCGCGATCCGCAAAAACTGGAACAGCGCAGCAATGGCCTGTTCGTGCTGAACGGCTTCGGGCAGGTGCAGTACCTGACAGCGGAAGACACGCGCGTCGGATCAATCCTTTCGCGGCGTCTCGAAGCGTCGAATGTCGATCTGGGCGCGCAATTTGGCGATCTGATCCTGATTCAGCGTGGATTTCAGGCATCGTCGCAAATCATCAGCATCACCAATGACATGATCCAGCAACTCTTCGGCATCCGGGGGCAGGGATGATCGTGGAACCATGCCCGTGGCTGCCGGAATCCGGGTTTACCGGCCCTTCCGCTGTGGAACCGGTTGCCCGCGCGCTCGACCTCTGGTCTGCCGAATGGCTGACAGGCAGCCGATTGGCAGCGCCCTTCGCATGGGAACGGGCCGATCAGCGCGACCTCCACAGCCACGATCGCAACGGGGCGGGAGGTATCCATCTGGCACCGGTGGCTGGCGGACGGGCCTCTCTGGCCACTGCCCTGTTCGGTGTGCCGATGGATGAACGCGCGCGCCGCACCGTCGCCGACGACATGTTGATCGCGGATATCATCGAAGCGGCCTCTGCCGACCTTCGGCAACGGATAGAGGCCTGTTTCCCGGCAGCGCGCGCAAGCGATAGGCCAGGCTCCACCGCACCGGGATACAGCCTGCCGGTCACCCTGAATGGCGGGGAGGCCGTGTTCACGATCCATGCCGCGCATTCGCTGCTGATTGCCGCTGCCCGTTTGCGCGCTGGGCCATCACGCAAACCGGGCGCGCTTGCCCCGCGCGGCGAAGCGCTGGCGGATCACACCGTCACGCTCAATGCCGTTATCGGCCGCAACCGTGTGGCTCTGCCCGATCTCGAACGGCTGGGTATCGGCGATGTGATCACGCTCGATACGGCCACGACAGCACCCCTTGAACTCCGTGTCGGTCCTTCATGGCGCGCACGCGATGCCGCCACCGTCACGCTTGCCGATGCACACTTCGCAATACGGATCGAAAGGCCGGTACAGCAATGGTAGAAGAAACAGCCCCGCAAACAGGTGACGAAACGGCCCCCGCCCGGTTGATCGATCATGTCGAGGTGGAGGTGGAAGTCATGCTGGGCGAAGCCCGGCTGACCGTGGCGGACCTTAACCGGCTGGCCATGGGCGATATCCTCCCCATCGAACGTTCTCTTGCGGATTCGGCCGATATCCGGGTCAATGGCCGGGTGATCGCCCGGGGGGAAATCGTCACGGTGGCGGACAGGTTCGCC